>CAYNCU010000001.1:0-63664 GCA_964395765.1 uncultured Roseivirgaceae bacterium
GGGTCAGTTCGTGTTCTATATAAAACACTTTGATTTTAAAGGATTCACCGTTTTAGGATTTATTTTGAATTAATTGCGGAAGACAGAAGAGGGTCGTCGCCACCCTATTCTAAATCCCGGTTTCGAAAGGAACCAGGGTTTTTTCCTGCTTTCCGCACTGGGTCAGTCTGAAGAATATAATTTAATTTTTGAATCTTAATTCTTGGTTTTTGATTTCAGTCGACAGCACTCGTCCAACCGTCAAAACACCGAGTAACCGGTTATTTCTCGTCTCCCACAATAACCAGAGAGAAATTTTCAATATCAAAATATTTTTCTGCGAGGTTCTTCAGTTCCGCCGGTGAAATTCTTTTCACTGTATCGATAAAATTTTCATAGAAATCATATCCCAGCCCGTAATAATATACCGCCTTAAACTTTTCGCTCAGCGCAAAGGATGTTTCCAGTTCGGACAAAAAGCTACCGAGCATATAATTTGTGACGATTTCCAGTTCATCTTCTGAAACAGGAACGGTTCTGAGTCTATTAATCTCCTTATTGATTTCTTCAATTGCTTTACCTGTAAATTCTTTTATAATATCAGCGCCGATCACAAAATAACTTTCATTGAGATAACTGATCACACTTGAATATATTCCATAGGTGTATCCTTTTTCTTCTCTGATATTTTTCATTAGCCGCGATCCGAAGAATCCACCGAATAATTCATTTAAAACAATAAGCCCGTGATAATCGCTCTCTTTTTTATTAATAATTTTTTTTCCATAGCGAATCGAAGACTGCACACTACCCGGTTTATTAATAGATAATTTCTTATCAACCGGCGAGTTGATTTTTAAATTAAAGCCATTGTTTATTTCTAAACCAATAGGCCTGGAGCCAAATTCTATTTCCAGTTTGCGGATATACTCCGGGATTATTTTTCCGGTTAAAATAATTTCCATCCCGTTAAAAAGCTGCTGTGAATGAAATTCTTTCAGCAACTGAGGATTAATATTTTCATTTATATTTTCAATTTCAAGATTCTGACCATAGGGATGTTCTTGGCCAAACAGCAGCCTTCTGAATTCCTTGCCTGCCAGGTAACTTCCCTTTTCATTATTTACCTTTAGCTCCCCGATTTCGAGGTCTTTCAACAGGCGCAATTCTGTTTCAGGAAATGCGGGTTCAAAAAGGCATTCTGTTATTACAGGTAATATAACATCAAAATGTTTGTTCAGAAATATAGCGGTAATGGAAACCAGGTCAATACCCGGTGAAATTTTAAACCGGACCCCAAAGGATTCAAAAAACGCGGAGATATCATCGGAGGATCTGTGAGCCGTACCTTCGGCCAGCATCTTCGAAGTAAAGAAGGAAGCTCCGTTGATCTTTTCATACCATTTTCCGGAACGCATGATAATTTCCAATTGCAGGATATCATGCTGCCCGGCATTGATGACATGAAGAACTATCCCGTTATTGAGCCGGGTGGATTCTGCTTTTATAAAATTGAACTGGGAGATTTCGCGGGAAGGTGGAGGAATAGTCCTGTTCAAGGTTGCGGTTGCTCTTTATTATCGTCTTGAATAATTGATTCCTGTTGTTTATAAGTATCAAGGTTCATAACCAAAGTAAACCGGAGTGTTTCGGCCAGCGGATTATTATGAACCTGAGGGATCAGGTAGGCGAAATCTATTCCAAATACCTTGTAACGCAATCCCAGCCCGAGGGTAAAATATTTACGGTTTCCCTTGTTGGCACTTTCCAGGAAATAACCGCCGCGGGCTGCGAAAAGATCATTATACCAGTATTCGAGTCCCGTACCCATCGTGACCTCCTGCAGCTCTTCACTCAGGCCACCCGGGGCATCGTCGAAAGAACCGAACATGCCGCTGATCAAAGAACGGTTGGGGTCTTTTCCCTTGCTGATGATCGGCTGGTTGTTTGAATTATAAAGGATCTGCCCGTTGGCATCGAATTTATAAATCGGCGGAGTAGGTACCATTAATTTATTGAAGTCAACAATCAGGGATAATTTGTTATACGGATCAAGATTGGATGTAAAAGCCCCGCCGGCTCTGAAGTCTGTAGGGATAAATTCCAGGTTATTGGCATCGGAGTACGTCATCTTGTTCCCGATATTGGTGATGGCCACGCCAACCGCTATGTTGGAATTATTACCACTGAAAACAAGATCCTTGTTATAGTACCACCCGATATCGGCAGCCACACTGGTACCTGCCTGCGCATCATTGGTACTGTTCCATGCATTACCGGTAAGATTGGAATAGATAAATCTTAAGCTTACACCTAACCCCATATTATCCGTCAGCATCTGCCCGTATGTTCCGTCAACGGCAAATTCCGTTGGGTTAAAGTCACCGGTTGTATTACCGTTGTTATCTGTAAAAACAATATTACCAAGGTTAAAGTAGGTCAGAGACATTCCAACCGTTCGTTCACGATTCAGTTTGTAATAACCGGAAGCATAGGATATCGACATGTCATTAATGATCTTTCCGAGCCAGGGAGTATAGGATAAACTGAAACCGTAATCATTTTTTATGAAGGGATATTTTCCGGGATTCCAGTGTGCGGATACGGCATCGGGGGTAGTTGCCGCTCCCACATCACCCATGGCACCTGACCGTGCATCCGGGGCAATTAAAAGAAACGGCACAGCCGTTGTGATTACCCGGCGGGTCGTATCAAAACCCGCAAAAATAGCAGGATTCGTTTGAGCTATGGAACCTAAAGGAATTCCCAGCGTAATTAAACTTATTAAAAAAAGCCTGTAGGGATGCATGGCAAATTTTGGCAAAGATAATTAATAATTTAAAACCAACTTGTGGAATTTACTGATTTTGGCCCCATCTAATAGAGAACGAACCGTAACCTTATAAATATATAAACCGCCTCCCAATTTTTTACCGGTAGCATTTGTGCCATCCCACCACAGATCATCCACCTTATAATCACTGTTTTCAACAGTATAATTCAGTTGTCTTACTTCTTCCCCGTTCATATTGAATATATCAACAACAATCTGAAGATCCTCTCCTGCCCTGTTTTGTTTAAAGGTAAAGGTAGTCCCGCTACTGAACGGATTTGGATAATTCAAAAGGTCATCGACCAGTAAAGTTCTTTTATCACTTACGGTGAATGTCAGGTAAGCGGTACCGGTATTATTGTAAGTATCTCGGGCGGAGAGTTCAATTACGTGAGTCCCTTCGACCAGGTTTGTCAACTGGTATTCAATAGTTCCGTTCCTGTAATCATTAGCATTCGCTTTATAATAATCCGTCAGATCATATAATTGGTCATCGATATGAGCGATAATCCCTTTATCAAGTCCGTAACTGGTGGTGCTGATTCCGTGATCATCGTGTAATTCGGCAACCAGCACAGGGTTGGGTCCCGTCAGATCTCCCTGATGATAGGTCGTATCATAGAGATAAAGTTTTATATCAGGGGGTTGCGAATCCTGTGTGAAATTATTTTGTGTTGCGCCCACCCAAAAATCCGAATTGGATCCTATGGCATCTGCATTTTCCTGTTCATTGACAGAATACATGTCGATCCGCCCCTTGCCAACTTTATAATTTATATCTTTAGGCACAACAAATTCCACATTAAAAGTTCCGTTCTTTACGGCGGCGTCCCCCCTGAACAAAATATTATCCCTGGCCAGGTAATTCATAACCGGATCTTCAGTCCCGAGGGTTTGATGCTGCACGGGTTTATCGAATACTGTCACCGTCACCGTACCGTTATAATTTTCCATTATTCCGCCGGAACCATCGCTGATAATTCCATTCATCCTGGTAAATTTAAGCGCCTTCAGCGTATCCGGTCCCTGCGTCAGGTCGCTGTCGTCCATTCCGGTTATTTTTATATCGTAATCAGGGAAGGCCAGTTTCATGGAAGGGTCTCCAAGCAAAGAAAAATTCCTGTTTATAGATCCGTTCAGGCTACTGTTTTTCGTTTCTTCAAAAATTTCCCCGAGGGTTTGAAATTGATTGTTCTTTTTCAGAAACAGATGATCGTAGAAGGCCTGGTTCAGAATAAAATTGGTGGAGGAAAAAACAGGCCTGGAGGTAGTGACCAGGGCAATGGCCCCTCCCGTTTCGTTAAACAAGGCGTATTCAGCACCGGATATCAGGCGCGGATCATCGTGTCTTCCGAATTCACAGGTCGCCGTAATAAATAACGGAAGACGGGAACGATTATTAAAACCTGTGATCATCGGTAAATCCATAACATCTTCGGAAGTCCATTGGGATTCATTACCATGCCCTGTAAAATTGATTATCAAGACACCTTTATTCACCTCATCCTGGACCGCCTGTTTTGCTTCCGGTGAAGTTTCGGTACCCGGCGTAAGCACCTGGGGATAAGCATCCACATAGATTTTTTTTACGGAATAATTTGGGTTCAGGGTATCCACCAAAGTTGCCAGCCGGTCCGCATCCCTTTCATGGATAATGCCGTCAACGCCGTCTCCATCGTCGGCCACAAAACATATTTTGCTTCTCCAATCTCCATACCGGTCCTTCGCGGTTTCATAACCGATGAGCTTATTGACGATGATATCTGCTTCATCCTTTGACAGGACCGGCAGGCGGCCGACAGCCACGTCCATTGTATTGTCTCCCTGACTGGTTTCATCCCAATATCCTTCATTATCATCCATGAAACCGAAATAATCGTCGGAGGCATAACTGAAAATAGGGTGAAGGGAATTCCGCGATTCATAAATAGGTACAAAATCCGTGTTTCCCGATATCACATTTTTATAATCGAATGATCCCTTGCCGAAAAGCAGCACGTATTTCAAGGTTGTTTTATTTCCTTTATCATAGAGGTATTTTATAAAATCCCTTAACGCGGTCACATCCTGCGCCCCGGATGAAAATTCATTATAAACCTGTTCGGTGGTTGCGACGAGGCCTGAAATGCCATTTTCGGAATTTCTGAAGTCCGCTAATTTCTGAGCGGCCTCCGAAAACAATGGATTGGCAATGATCAGTAATTGAGGAACTGCCGAACCGTGAAGGTCCTGGTTCGTGATGGTTCTTGCCGATGCCGGAAGTGATGCATTGCCATCTTCAAATACAATAAAGGTTTTTAGACCTGAAGTTTCAGTAGCAAAGCGCATATTATCTCCCTGCAGATCCGGTTTTATTTCCATCGGTTGAAGGGGGTCCGAAATATCCCACACCCGGTTATTTACGTTTGCATTTTTCACTTCGAAAATAATTTCAGGGTATGACAGGCTTTGTTGCGATTGAAAAACAAAATCTTTTCCGGCATAGGATAATTCTCGTTCGCAATGCAATATGAAATAATTCAGGAAACCTACCCCCTGCCCGGACGTTTTGTTATAGGACAAGGTTAATTTTAATTTATCCGGAGATGTAATTGAATTCACATTCACCGAAAAATCATCTGTCCGGTCAATCCCTTTCACTGCATATGTTGCATCGGGGATCGGGTCCATCGCCTGGCTGCCTATTATTATTCCGTTAACCGACACATCAAAAGAAGTTGCGGAAAAAGATTGTGCCATAACAGAAGAAATTATTTCCAGCGACGAGCCTGAAAGGATACCCGGCAAGTCATAATTAAAATCATAACTGGTTTGAAAATCAAATTTCTCGCCGTACCATTCCCTGCCTGATTCAAGAATATTGGTATTATTCTCTTCATGGTATTCGAGGTCGTCCCACGTGGTTACTACGGGTAAACCGGCACCTGCTAAATCCGAAACTGAAATTCTTTTTCCCGACTTATCGCCAAAGGTGAGAAAATAATAGGTGGTATCAGAATAGAGGTTATAGCGGTAATCAACAGAAACCTTTCCCGAGGAATCCGACAAGCTAAGCCGATGCGGCGATTCACCGTAAAAAAGAACATAATCGCCGGGATCGAAATGCCCGTCATCCTCCCCTTTCACATAAATTTTATTTTCGGTAAGGTCCTCTGCCCGGGGAGCTGAATTTTCCTGCGGAAGCATGAAGCAGCCATTCCCATACAAGCGGATGGTTCTGGGATCGATGGAAGAAGGGTCCAGTCCTTCGTTTTTAAAAAAATTATAATCCAGCCGGTATATTTCATTTTTTATTACCCCTATCTTTATCCATTTCCCCCGGGACAAAACGGAATGGGAAATACTTTTGCTTTTCAATTCAGAAAATGGAGAAGCCTGCGCATTAAAATCCGACGGGACCTGTAATGCCAGGAAAATAAATACGCTATATAGCAGAGACGATTTCAAATTAATCCGGGGTCCGTTCTAAATAACGAAAATATAAATTCTTTATTTGGCAAATAATATTTTAGCAGCCAGGGTAGTCCGGCACCGTTATTCACTAAATTATTTCGTTTATTTTATTCTTTGTGAATAAATGCCAGGCCAGCGAAATAATGATATAGGCGATCAGTGCAGGCGTTATTCCTTCCAGTTTAAAAATGATGATCAATAGGATCGAGATAATCACGATGATGTACCGGGTAAAATTATTGTTCCAGTTCAGATTTTTAAATTTCAGCGACGGAAAACGGACCGATGAAACCATCAGTAAGGAGCCTATGAGGATGATACCGGTAAGGGCCGCCTGTGACGATAAAAAATCAAAGACTCCCCCCTCCTGAAGAAACGGGATGCCGCTTAGTAGAAAGGCATTGGCCGGGGTGGGTAAACCGATGAAATCCTCCTTTTGTCTGGTATCGATATTGAACTTGGCTAACCGAAGCGCTGAAAATACAGGAATCAGAAGTGCGATGAAGGGTAATAAATGAAGGCCTGAAGAAGTGCTTGCGGAAAGCATGCTGAACATTAAATAGCCCGGAAGCAAGCCGAACGTAACCATATCCGCCAGTGAATCCAGTTCTTTCCCCAGTTCGGAATAAGAGCCGGTTAACCGGGCGGCAAATCCGTCAAGGAAATCAAATAATGCTCCCAACCAGACCAGGCAGGCCGCCCTGGTTATTTCACCGTTCATTACTTCTATAATGCCGAGGCTTCCCGACAGGAGATTGCACAGGGTTAAAAAGTTGGGAATATGTTTAATCAGTTTCCTCATTTATTATCACCGCATATTACAAAAAGGGTTATATATTTTTTCTTTTCCCAAAGTCGTATTCGGGCCATGGCCTGAATAAATTTCAACTTCATCGGGAAGTACATATAATTTATTTTTTATCCCCGCGATCAGGGTATCAAAGTCCCCGCCGGGAAGGTCGGTCCTCCCAATGCTGTTCTGAAAGATGATATCGCCGGCGATACATTTCCCCATCTCTTTTTCATAGAGCGCAATATGACCGGGAGAATGGCCCGGAATGAAAATTACCTTCCATGCACTTTCTTCCAACTCAATTATATCTCTCTCTTTAAGAAACCGGTCCGGTTCCGGTTCCCTGTAATCGGGGAACCCATATATTTCCGCAAACGACTTCATTGATAAAAGCACCTGTCTTTCAAGTTCATGAATGCAAAAAGGAATATTGAAATTTTCCTTCAAAGCCTGCACCCCCAATATATGATCAATATGACAATGCGTATTGACAATCATGACAGGCTTCAGTTTCTGTTGACTGATGAAGCCTGTTAAAATTTTAAATTCATCTTCAAAATAATTCCCGGGATCGATAATGATACAATCGCCACCGGGTTTATAAATCAGGTGTGTGTTTTCCTGCAGCGTATTGAAGCAAAAAGTTTTAATTCCTATCATTTCAGCGTGAATTTTTACAAATTTGAAATAATTATCATTGATAACAAATCTCAATTTTCAACCTCCAACTTTCAACTCTCAATTCCCGGATTAATATAACCCAACAGGGCTATCGCTTTCATACAAATTAACCCATAACCTATATTACGCTAATCATTTTATATATTTATATTATTGCCTCTTATAGAAATGAATGGTTTATAATTTCTCATGAATCTCGATTTCATTATTGCCGGGCAGGGACTAGCCGGAAGCATTCTTGCCTATCGCTTGCTTAAGCGGGGATATAAAATCAGAATATTCGATGATGGGGATAATACGGCTTCCTCCGTTGCCGCCGGTTTATTCAACCCCATCACGGGCAAAAGGTGGGTAAAAACCTGGAAAGCCGAAGAGGCTTTTGCCTCTCTTGAAGAATTTTACCCGGCCTTACAGGAAAGTTATCAAACTGAATTCTATCACCCGAAAACATTGTACCGATTATTCACAAGCCGGAAGGAGCAAAATGAATGGAATGCGAAATCTCAAAATGAACTTTCATCCATATTTATCGACCGTGTCGTCAATGAACCTCAGCTTCCGGGAATACTTAACGATCCCTATGGCGGATTGTTGATCCGGCGTGCCGGCTTTTTAAATGTCCCGGTTTTACTGAATATGATGAAACAGGATTTTATAGCAAGAAATATCCTTATAGGGGAACGTATTGATGAGAATCAGTTACAATTTGAACCTGGTAAAATCAGATACCGCGATTATCATGCGGGTTATCTCATTTTTTGCACGGGGATTTCCGCATTAAAAAGCAAGTATTTTTCATGGCTTCCTTTCAATCCTGTTAAAGGTGAAGTGCTGACCGTGAAAGCCGACATGAAGACCGATTATATAATCGGTAAAGGAATTTTTATCATTCCTGAAGGTAATAACCAATTTAAGCTTGGCGCTACCTACGACCGGGGAAATATGGATCTTTCGGTCACCCGGGAAGCAGAAATCGAATTACTGAATAAGTTCCGTAAAATTATTAACACGCGGGTTGAAGTAATCCACCATGATTCCGGAATCCGGCCGGCAACGAGAGACAGGAGACCTTTCATGGGTTTTCATCCTGATATTAAAAATCTTGGGATATTTAACGGATTCGGATCGAAAGGGGTCTCCCTGATCCCTTATTTATCAGCCCTGTATATGGATTGCCTTTCCGGCAAAGTCAATTTAAAACCTGAGATAAATATTATGCGATATTTTAATTAATTTAGGTGGCCCAATCGTTATTATAGGGATATGAGGCGGAAATTCCTGATATTATTAACATTCATCGTCGTTTCTTTGCCTTTATCGGTAGTAAAGGCTCAATTGAACAACCAGGAGCAATTCGGGGAGAACCGCGTTCAATACAAAAATTTCCATTGGCGTTACCTGAGTTCTGAAAGTTTTGATGTTTATTACTACGATAACGGGGATAAAATTGCCAATGAGGCCATCAAGTATCTTGACGGTGAATTCGACAGGATTACGGATATCCTTGGTTATGCACCCTATTCAAAAACCAAGATTTTTCTTTATAATTCGATTGCCGACCTGCAGCAAAGTAATGTTGGTGTAAATTCATCGGATTTTTCGGTCGGCGGTCAGACTGATTTCTTCAAATCCCAGGTAGAAATTGCTTACCCCGGTACACAATCGGAGTTCAAGAAAGAACTTGTCCTGAAATTTTCACAGATGCTGATCTCGGACATGATGTACGGTGGTTCGCTGTCCGACATGTTTCAAAGTTCTTACTTGCTTTCTTTGCCTGAATGGTTTATCAGTGGCGCCGCCAATTATATTGCCTATGGCTGGGATGTTGAAATGGATGATTACATCCGTGATATTTTCACGAATGGCAAACCCCGAAAACTGAACAAATACAGCGGGGAAGATGCGGCGTTAATAGGACAATCGGTCTGGAATTTCATTGCCCAGAAATACGGCACCGGCAATATTTCCAATATCCTGAACCTTACCCGCATTATTCGGAATGAACAAAAAAGCATATCCAATACGCTGGGGCTTAACTATAAAGATTTTATCCAGGAATGGTCGAAGTATTATCGTGATGCCACAAATTCAGTGAATGCTACCTATAAGCTTCCATCCAACGACAATCGAATGATACGGAATTCAAGGGATTACGATTATAATAAAGTCAAGATCAGCCCGGATGGAAAATATATAGCTTATTCCCGGAATCTTCAGGGAAAATATGAGATCAGGATCCATGAAATCGGTAAGCACCACTCCACTACTGTGCTGAAAGAAGGATATCGGGCCATTGGTCAGGAAGTCGATTACCAATTGCCGCTTATTGCCTGGATCGACATTAATAACCTAGCCGTTATCGGAACAAAGTACGGGAATAATTACATCTGGTTTATTAACATCAATACAGGCAGGAAAATAAAGAAAGAGCTTACAAGGCTGAATAATATCCGTGATTTTGATGTTTCGGAAAGCGGCAACCTGGCTGTTCTAAGCGCGGATGTAAACGGGCAAAGCGACCTGTTCCTGATCAGCCTGAAACGGAATTCCATCAAGCGGCTTACCAATGATGTCTATGATGATATCAATCCCCAGTTTATTCCCGGAAGTCCTTCCGTCATTTTCAGCTCCAACCGGCCGGATGATACACTCTCGGTAGAGCATAAGATGGACATGAAAAACCTGAGCGATGCTTATAACCTGTATATTTATAATATTGATACCACCCGGAATTTTCTTTTCCAGGTAACCAATACCACCAGCCGTAATATTATGCCGATTGCCATTAGCACCAATGAATTTTATTTTCTCAGTGACCAGCAGGGTATTTACAACGTTTACAAATACGAAACCTCAAAAAATATTTACCAGCAAATAACAAAATACCAATCCAGTATCATGAATTTTGATATTGCCCCCGACAAACATGGTTTTGTCTATACCATGTATCTTGACAAAAAACAGAATATTTTTTACGACCCGGATTTTGATCTTGATCACGGTACTTTTACCCTGCCGACCAAAAGACAGGAAATTATTAATGCCAGATATGTTGCCAAACGAATATTGAAACACCGTGAAGAAAGCCGGGATTCTCTCCGGCAGGTTCTCAGTAACATTGCATCGGTTCCCAAAGCCGGCGATTCTACTACGGTGGCTGCCGATACGACAAAAGCCAATGCCGGTGAAAAGCAGAATAAGAATGAAAATGAATTTATCGATACGGATAATTATGTATTTGACAAGGAAAATGTAGCCGCTGCCGAGCAACAGCAATCCTTCCTTTCCCAGTACAGAAAATTTTCAAGGCAAAGTGAGGTTATGGGACCTTTCGATTACCAGGTGTTATTCTCAGCTAACAATGTAGTCACCTCCTTTATCATCGACCCAATGCTCGGATTCGGGATAAACCTTGAAACACAGATGAACGATATGCTGCAGGATAACCGGTTTTCAGGCGGGGTGCTCGCCACGACCGATCTCCGCAGCGGTAATATATATGCCGAATACCAATACCTGAAACATACAGTTGATTTCAAAGTCCGGTTCGACAGAAAATCGATTTACCGTAGCACGGAATCTTCAAGCCAGAAATATATTCTGAACCAATACGAAGTCGGGGCTGCCCTGCCGTTGAATACAACCTCCAGGATCTCCATTAATCCTTTCATTGCCACTACGCAGTTTTACGACCTGGACCCCGGGGCTTTGATTTCTACCAGTTCAATTCCCCCTAACGGAACCACCAACAGTCACTTCACTTATGAAGGTTTTAATGCGGATTTCATCTTTGACAACACTGTGCAGAGTGGTCTTAATCTCATTGAGGGTCGCCGCGGGAAAATATCCTATACCGTATACAATGACCTCAACAACAGTTCTAAAAACTTTTCCAATCTTTATCTGGATTTAAGAAATTATCAGAAAATACACAGGGAGCTTGTATTTGCAACCCGGCTATTTTACGGACGTTTCTTCGGGAACAACAGTCAAAATTATTTATTGGGCGGTGTCAACAACTGGCTGTTTAACAAAACAAACCCCGATAATACCAACAGCCCATTATCGGTCACCCCGTTTGTGGATAACAGCAACCTGTTATTTGTCAATTATGTAACCAATCTCCGGGGATTTTATTACGATCAGCTGGACGGCAGTAATGCGCTTCTGTTCAATGCCGAGTTACGTTTTCCAATTGTCCGCTATTTTTACCGCGGGCCTATTGCCTCGAATTTTCTTCGTAACCTGTTATTGCTGGGCTTCTATGATGTCGGATCATCATGGACCGGAAAGTCTCCGTTTGCCACCGAAAACAGTGTGAATACCCAGATCATAAAAAACACGGGCTCACCGTTCCAGGCCCAGATACAGAATTTTAAAAATCCCTGGCTTCAAAGTTACGGCTTCGGCATACGTACCGTACTGCTGGGATATTATATGAAATTCGATATGGCCTACCCCATCGAAGATTATAGCATTAAGAAACCGAAATATTATGTTTCCCTGGGCTATGATTTCTAAACAAGTTCTTATCCTCCCCTTATCTTTCGAACATGGATCTTTTTTTCAGGCAAATCGGTAAAGGCCCGGCCATGGTTATCCTGCACGGACTATTCGGAAGTTCCGATAATTGGCAAACTTTAGGCAAGCGTTTCTCAACTGATTTCCATGTGATCATTCCCGATTTAAGAAACCATGGCCAGTCCCCGCATGCGGATGAAATCAATTATTCTTTAATGGCTGAGGATATTAAACGACTTCTTGAACAGTTAAAATTATCTTCTGCCATTCTTATCGGACATTCCATGGGAGGGAAAACAGCCATGCAGTTTGCGCTCAGCTTTCCACAGATGACGGATCGACTTATCGTAGTGGATATTGCCCCGAAATCCTACCCCATTCATCACGAAAAGTATGCGGAAAATATGCTCAGCCTGAATTTATCCTCCATTCACAGACGGGAGGAGGCTGATCAAGCCTTATGCCAATCTATTTCCAACCCGGTAATCAGGCAATTCCTCCTGAAAAACCTGGCAAGAAACGATCACGGTGGTTTCCGGTGGAAGATAAACCTGGAAGCCCTCAGGAAAAATCTCCCTTCTCTCGGTGCTGAAATAATATCCGATCATCCTTTTCCAAAACCCGTCTTGTTTATTGCAGGGGGAAAATCGGATTATATGAATACTTCCGACCGGGAAATGATCCGACCTATTTTTCCTGATTTCAAGTGGGTAGAATTTGAAAACGCCGGCCACTGGATCCATGCCGATGAACCGGAGCTTTTTTACAGGGAAGTAATAAATTTTATTCATGGATAAGCGGAGTAACAATAAATCGAAACAAACAACTACCCGGTCCGGTAAATTGTTTTTAATCCCATCCAACCTGTCCTCGACTGACGCCGGATATTTTATTCCTCCGTTCAATGCAGAAATCATGCAATCGCTGAAAGTTTTTTTTGTGGAAGATATAAGGAGCGCAAGAAGGTTTATCAGCAGCCAGCATCTGGGTATTGAAATAGACTCTCTTCAATTTTTGGTGTTAAATAAAGATACCGGATACGAAGATTTATCCCAGATGATTAATATTCTCAAGAGCGGAAAAAATGCCGGCGTACTTTCCGAAGCCGGTTGCCCCGGTGTAGCCGATCCGGGATCGGACCTCACAGCGCTTGCCCACCGGAATAATATCAGGGTAATACCGCTGGTCGGACCGTCATCCCTATTGTTATCTCTAATGGCTTCCGGCTTCAACGGCCAGAACTTTGTTTTCCACGGTTACCTTCCGATACGCGAAAAAGAAAGGGAAAGGAAAATCAGGGAGTTGGAAAACAGCCTTTATAAAAACCATGAAACACAGATCTTCATTGAAACCCCTTACCGGAATAACCAGTTATTTAAAAGCCTGATGAAAACATTAAAGCCACAGACTTTATTATGCATTGCTGCGGGCATCACCGGTCCCGAAGAGTCGATCATAACCCGGCCTGTCCGTTCCTGGAAAACGAAGGAAATTGTATTGAATAAAACGCCTTCGGTTTTCCTCTTATATCATGAATAATACCTTAAAATATGTCCTTATTGATGTGAAAAAAGGATATTTTAAAGGTTTACAATTTCAATAAAGCTTTGATTTTTAACAGAATAAAATGTTAATTTTGAAGCTTTCAATAATATATTATATTTTTTCTTGATTTTGTATAATTTTATGCAATCATTCCGTTGAATTAATAGCCATGAGGACTTTCTTTCGATTCACACTACTTGTTTGTTTTCTCTGTATTATTTTCGAAGTTTGGGTGTTTGGAGAGACAATAATTCCAGCTGACAGTACTGTTGAAGTATCAGGCTTTGTATATGATTCGCTTTCCGGGAATCCGGTAGACAGCGCCACCGTTATATACCAGGATTTACCTTATGGCAATTCTATCGGAATTATCAAAACCAAGCCGGGAACAGGTTATTTTGAATTTAATACCATGGGAGCTCAGGGATATCAAATTGAAGTGAAGGCACACGGATACGGAACCATTTCCGATAAAATAACTCCATTGTTGGAATCGGTAAACCATAAGCTCACCAAGAAATATTATATGACCCGTTCACCGGAAGAAGGGGATGTGATAAAATTAAACCACCTGATTTTCGCCCTTGGGAAAGCGGATATAACGCCGGAGTCCTATGATGAGCTGGATCGTCTGGTCAAGATGATGAATGATAATCCGCAAATGATGATCCAACTGGAAGGACATACGGATTTCAGGGGCAGCCCAAGTAAAAATATGACGCTTTCGCAGGAACGTGTAGAATCCGTGAAAACCTACCTCATGCAAAAGGGGATCAAGAAGGACAGGATTCTCACAAAGGCATTCGGAGGTACCCATCCGATATCGAGGAAAGCAACTGAAGAAGCGGCAAGGTTAAACAGGAGAGTTGAAGTAAGGATTATCAAGAAATAATACTGGCTAAATTTTAACCATAAACACTACCATGTCAAGGTTTTTAATTCTTCTTGTTTTTGTACTGGTATTTTTTATACCGGCATTTTCCCAGGATGTACAGTGGGCTTCCAAATTGCTTGACGTATCATCCGAGCTTTCGCCGAAGGAATATTCGGCAAAACAGATTCTCGGCAAGCCCAATGTACTTCCCGAAGGCGGTGACAGCCCGAATGCCTGGCTTCCTGCCAATCCCAATAAGACGGAGTATATTAAAGTAGGCTTTGATCATCCCAGCCAGATCCAGCAAATCGATATCGGCGAATCGTATAATCCCAGCGCTACGTACCAGGTTTTCGTTTACGATACAGATGGCAATGAGCATCTGATTAATACTTTCGATCCGCATCCCATCGACGAAAAATGCCGCCTTCTGAAAATATTCATCGATCGTACTCCCTACCAGGTTGCTGCTGTTAAGCTGGTACTGAACGGTCTTGCTGTTCCGGGATATTGCGGCATTGACGCCATCGGGATATCGGATTCCAAAACTCCGGTTGAGGTAAAGATCGATGTGGCGCCCAATGTTTCAAGTGCCGTAAAGGTCGAGAAACTGGATGATAACGTAAACAGTGCTTATCCCGAAATACGACCACTTATTTCACCGGATGGTAAAACCTTATATTTCAGCAGGATGAACTACCCGGATAATATCGGCGGGGCAGAGGACAAGGAAGACATCTGGTATTCCAAGCTTGATCCGAAAACCGGCGAATGGGGTGAAGCAAAAAATATCGGGGCGCCCCTGAATAACGCGGGGGAAAACTATATTTCATCCATCACCCCTGACGGAAAATCCATGATGGTGCTGCTGGGCAACCAATACGAAAAAAATGCAGATATGAAGCCGGGAATCTCCGTCAGCACGCAGAAAAGTGATGGCACCTGGACAGCTCCGCAACCCGTAGATATCCAGAATGCTTTCATTGAAAAGAATGACGGGGATTATTTTCTCGCCCAGAACAGGAAGATCCTGATTATGGCTGTTGAACGTTTCGATTCTTATGGCGGGAAAGACCTATATGTATCTTTTCAGCAGGACGACGGCACCTGGACAGAACCCAAAAACCTGGGTAACGACATCAATACCGCACATACAGAAGAATCTCCTTTCCTGGCGGCTGACGATGAAACCCTGTATTTTTCCTCCAAGGGATACAGCGGATTCGGCGGGTCGGATATTTATATGAGCCGTCGGCTTGACGATACCTGGCAAAACTGGACGGAACCCGAGAATCTCGGCAGTGAGATCAATTCTCCTGAAGACGATGATTTCTTTAATATTCCTCCCTCAGGAAAATATGCCTATTTCTCGAAAAGTAATACGGAACTGGATGCCGATATCGTAAGAGTACCTTTACCTCTTTTCTTCCAGCCGGCTCCCGTTATTGCCATGAAAGGAAGAGTATATAATTCCGAAACGATGAAACCTATCAAAGCGAGAATATCCTATGACTTGCTCCCGGAAAATACGGAAGTAGGTTACACCGTTTCCGACTCAGCATCCGGCGACTACCAGATCGTTCTCCCGGTAGGATCAAGTTATCGTTATGCTGTTTCCATCGAAGGATTCCTTCTAAAGGAAGATACGATCAATCTTGTTGCCCAGAAAGACTATAAGGAAATCGAGAAAGACCTTTATATTGATCCTGTGAAAATGCAGCAGTTCGCGGCCATGCAGGCGCTGGCTTCCCAGAAAGGAAAGGCCGAAAAAGAAGCTAAAAATGACAGCTCCAATTATGTAACGGTGAACGGCAAAAAATACGAAAAAGTCCAGAATGCAATCGAGATCAACGAAGGAGTTTTATCCATTCATGTCTTATTTGACTTCGATTCCGACAGGATAAAGGAGAATTCCTACCCTGATCTTGACCGCGTGGTAAATTTACTGAAAAGCACTCCGGTCAATATATTCATTGTCGGGCATGCCGATAGTACAGGACCAGCCGCTTATAACCTGGATCTTTCGAGACGAAGAGCCAAATCAGTTTACCGCTACTTTGTAACTAAAGGAGTAGATGCCGATAAGCTTAAAACCTATGGATTCGGGGAAACCAAACCGATCGCCTCGAACGGCACTGTCGATGGGCGCCGCAGAAATCGCCGGGTTGAATTCGTAAGACAGGATCAATTCGATCAGAAGTATAAAAAATAAAGTTTCAGATTTGTTTATACCCGGCTTGATAGCCGGGGCATGATGGTTTTCATAATAACTTGACAGCGGGGCTTTTTATACCCGGCTTGAAAGCCGGGGCATGATGGGTTTCATAATAACTCGATAGAAGGGTTTTTCATAACCTGGTTTGAAAGCCGAAACTTTTTATACCCGGCTTGAAAGCCGGGGCATGATGATTTTCATAATAACTCGATAGAAGGGTTTTTCATAACCTGGTTTGAAAGCCGAAACTTTTTATACCCGGCTTGAAAGCCGGGGCATGATGGTTTTCATAATAACTTGACAGCGGGGCTTTTTATACCCGGCTTGAAAGCCGGGGCATGATGGGTTTAACTCCTGCCGAAGAAAGAAGGCCATTGATAAAAATGACAGAAATTAATTAGCTTTGACTGCGGAATGTAAATTTATTGATTTTCAAACCGGCAAACGATTTCCCAATTTATGGGGAGACATTTAATTTGATATAATGCGCATAGTTAGGGGTGCCTTAAAATAACAGGCTGAGATCAAACCCTCATAACCTGATTCCGGTAATGCGGACGAAGGGAGTTCGGTCGAGGTTTTTTAAGCATTCCGGAGGATGACCTCAAATTTCCTGATCTTAATAAAATTGCAGTGAGTTAATATCCTATTTGCTGACATGGATACGATCCATACTTTATATGCGATGCTTGTCAATGACCTTGAAAATCTCAGGCCACTGGAGATCGCCGGCGTATTTTTCGGCCTGGTGAGTGTATTGTACGAAAGGAAGGGTAATGTGCTTCTCTATCCAACCGGAATTATTAACGTATTAATCTATGTCTATCTCTGTTTCCAGTCCAAGCTGTACGGCGATATGGCTATTAACGTTTATTATTTCGTGGTCAGCATTTATGGTTGGTATTTCTGGTTGCATAAAGATGATAAAGGAAAATATGTCTTCATTTCCTATTGCAGCAGGAAAGAGCTCCTGAATTTTCTGATCCTACTGATTGTTTCCTTTATCCTTTTATATATTCTCCTGCGCTTTTTCACCGACAGCAATGTGCCCCTGATCGATTCTTTTACTACGGCATTGTTTTTCACCGGAATGTTACTGCTGGCCCGGAAAAAAATTGAAAACTGGTTCATGTGGATCATTGGCGATTTCATTTCCATTCCCCTGTATTTTTATAAGGGTCTTGCTTTTACCAGCCTTCAGTTCGTGGTATTTTTTATCCTGGCTATTTCGGGATACTTTGTCTGGAATCGAATGTACAAAACACAGGCGGCATGAAAAAAGTTGCGATCATCGGTCCGGAATCAACGGGGAAAAGCTGGCTTGCAGAAAAGCTGGCTGTGCATTTCCATACCCACTGGGTACCCGAATTTGCCAGGCAATATATTGAGGGTTTGGACCGCCCCTACCAACGTAACGATCTTCTTGAAATCGCGAAAGGCCAAATAGATCTTGAAGACACGCTCGAGCAGGAAGCCAACGGAATTTTATTTTGTGATACGAATCTCTATGTAATCAAGATATGGAGCGAGCATAAGTACGGTCAATGTGATCCGTGGATCCTCCACCAGATCCGGCAAAGAAAATATGACCTTCATCTTCTGACTTATATTGATATCCCGTGGGAAGACGATCCGCAGCGCGAACATCCTCATTTGAGAAATTATTTTTACGACGTTTACCATAGCGAGCTGGTTAAAGGCGGGGTAAAGTTTGAAGAAGTGAAGGGGCTTAATGAAACCAGGCTTGAATCGGCCATCATGTCCGTAAAGAGAATAATCAATATTCAATAATTAATGCTTAATTTCAATAAAACGAAATCATTGTCCAAGAATATTGAAAATTGGATGTTAAATGTTTATTTCAAAATAATACCTTAATTTTGACTACTTTGTCATGTTCCGGGCTGGATACCGTAACCCGGAATATCCGGCTAATATTTCCCGTAATACGTGCGGGGAAAAGTTGATGAATTGAATTTCCACAGGGGTGCCTAAAATAACAGGCTGAGATCAAACCCTTATAACCTGATTCCGGTAATGCGGACGAAGGGAGTTCGGTCATGGTTATTCGGTACCCTTTAAACTATGACTTAAAAAACCATGAGAAAAATAATTTTATTTCCCGCAATCATGCTTTTATCTTTTTATTCACACGCCCAGGGCCTTATCACCGGTGTCGTGCGGGACGGTAAAACCCACGAAGTTCTGGCCGGTGCCACCTTATGGCTGGAAGAAAATCATACGGGTACGGCTGCTGATGATTCGGGAAGGTTCAGCCTTGCCCTCCCGGCAGGAATAAGCGGTAAAATCAGGGTGAGTTTCGTGGGTTATGAACCCTCCTATATTTCAGCCTTTCCCCGCAAGGACATAACCGTACTTTTAAATCCAGTGGCCGCGTTGAAAGAAGTGGTAGTTACCGCCATTCGTGCCAAGGATACGGACCCGGTTACACAGAAAACCATCAGGAAAAAAGAAATAGAGCAGCAATACATGGGCGAAGACGGGGAATTTCTGCTCGAAAAACTGAGCCCTTCGATTGTTACTTATTCCGAATCCGGAACTGCTTTCGGGAATTACGGGGATATGCGTTTGCGCGGTATTGATGGGTCAAGAATCAATATTACCCTGAACGGGACTCCCCTGAACGATATGATCGACGAAGGCGTTTTCTTTTCTAATTTCATTGATTTCGGTAACAGTATTCAGTCTGTACAGGTGCAGCGAGGCGTAGGAACAAGTACTAACGGGACATCATCCTATGCCGGTTCAATAAGTTTCGAATCACTGGACATGAGCGACAGTACTCCCTATACCGAATTACAATTTCTCGGCGGATCTTTCAACACCTATAAAGGAAGTGCCGAGCTTTATTCCGGAAAAGATAAACACGGCCTTTCTTTTTACACACGATTCAGCTCCTTTAAATCGGCAGGATATAAATACCACACCAGCACTAATTCCTATTCTTTTTTCATGTCCGGCGGCTACAGCCGGAATCATGACGACGTGAAGCTGACCGGCTTCACGGGCCGGTCGAGGAACGGCCTCGGCTACCTGCCCGTTGCCGTTTCAGATATTAAGGCCGATCCACGGACTAATTATGTGAATGAAAACGACATCGATAATTTCGGGCAGTCGCTTCTGCAGCTACAGGAGACTCATCATTTCGAACATAGCGCATTGGTATCTTCGTTTTATTTCGGAAGCGCAGGAGGCGATTACCCCGCCGGGGAATTTGTGACCGACAGTATTTACAGCACTGCCGTACCGGGAAATTATTACCTGTCCAACCGCCTGGAACAAATCAATTATCCCCTGTACAACAGGCATTATGGCTTTCTGTCGAATTATTCCTACACAAGCCCTTCAAATAATTTTGATTTTTCTTCCGGGATCCATTTATATACCTTCCATCGCCACAACCTGGAAAGTGTATTGCCGGATAACGCCCACCCTTATTATAACGAACATTCACGAAAGGATGAAGCGAGCGTTTTTGCCAGGGCTGAATATCACCTGGCTAAATTTATTGCTTACGGCGACATTGAATGCCGTACCTTGTCGATGATTATTATTCCGGATCCCACCCTGTTGCCGGGCGAAGCCAACGTTGTTAAAAACTGGACCTTCGTAAATCCGAAGGTAGGGCTGACTTATGCTTTCGACCAGACAAAAAACATTTACCTGTTTTTTGGAAGGAGTTACCGTGAACCCACAAAAATAGATATCCTGGGCGGCTATGAGTTATATCCTTCCAACCTGCCAAGCGCCCGGTCCAACGACGTTAAACCTGAAGAAGTTAACGACCTGGAAAGCGGGTTCCGGATAGCCACCGGAGACTTTCATGCGAACATTAATATTTTCAATATGAATTTTCATAATGAGATAGCGCCCATCGGCAAACTCGACCCCGACAATTTTATCCAGTTACGGAAAAACATTGAAAGGAGTTATCGTCGCGGTATTGAACTTGACTGCGGAATACCTGTTTTCAATCATTTCAACCTTGAGGGCAACATTACCTACATGAAAAGCAGGATTAAAGTATATGCGCCCGAAGACGACCCGAATATCTATAAAAATGTTACGCAGGCCCTAAGCCCCGATCTTGTGGGATCAGCTTCCTTCGGATACCATGATCGTAAATTCCTGACGGCCGCTCTGACCGGGAAATTCATGAGCAAATCTTACCTTGAACCGACCAATAACCCGGACCTTATCATACCTTCTTTCTTTATTCTTTCCGCCAAAGTGAAACTGAAAATTATGAAAACGAATTCCGTCAGCCTGGTAGTCGATAATCTTTTCAATAAAATCTATTATACCAATGGCACTCCTGTAGAGAATGATTCCGGGGAAATGGTTCCCGGTTATTTAGTGGAACCGCCGAGGAATTTCTATGCCTTGGTAACCGTGCATTTTTAAAGAAAATAGCTTTTATTGTGATGCCCCGGGGGTCCAAATGAATATTTGGATGTAAATTTAATGTTCGTTATTATGATTCTAACGGAGTTAAAGTACCTGATCGGGAAGGAGATCATCCTCGAATGGCGTAATCGCTACACCATCAACGGCATTTTGTTATACCTGGTCAGCACTATCTTCATTTGCTATTTAAGTATCAGAACCCAGGAACAACTGCTGGATGTTAATCTCTGGAATGCCTTATTCTGGATTATTATCCTGTTTGCTGCGATTAATGCAGTGATGAAGAGCTTTATTTTGCTGAGCCCCGGCCGATTATTATATTATTATACACTGGCAAGCCCTGAAGCAATAATATTGTCAAAAACAATTTACAATTCTTTATTGCTTTCCGTAATAGGGCTGATCGGCGCATTTTTCTATGGAGTGATCCTTGGAAATCCCGTTAAAGACATCCTTTTATTTATTATAACGATCATCCTTGGCGGCTGGGGACTTGCTTCCATCCAGACACTGGTATCCGGCATTGCCTCAAAAGCATCCAACAGTACAACCCTTATGGCCATCCTTAGTTTTCCTATCATGATCCCGATCCTGTTATTGATCATTAAACTTACCGGATATGCGATAGAGGGACAGGATTGGTTTGTTTTCAGGGATAAAATCATTGTATTGGCTTCACTAAATATAATCGCCATAACGATGTCATACATATTGTTCCCATATTTGTGGAAAAATTAATGAAGATGTTCAAATTAGCCTGGTGGAAAATACTTGCAGTCGTCCTGGCCTATTATATCATAATTTTCGGTTTTCTGCATAAAGTCCCGAGATTAGCGATCCTGCATGAGACCGTCAGGAACCTGTTTTTTCATACCTGCATGTGGTTCACCATGATGATCCTTCTCACCACTTCCCTGATCCTATCCATCCGGTACTTAAGAAGCGGTAAAGTGCGACATGACATTATTGCTTCCGAATTTGCAAATACGGGTATTGTTTTCGGCGTTTTGGGAACCTTAACTGGTAGCGTATGGGCCCGTTATACGTGGGGAGCCTGGTGGGTTAATGATCCGAAGCTGAATGGAGCCGTTATTTGTCTTTTGATATACTTTGCCTATGTGATCCTCAGGGGTTCAATTGAAGATTTTCAGCAGAAGGCAAGAATAAGCGCAATTTATAATATTTTTGCGTGGGCTACCCTGATCCCTTTACTGTTCATACTTCCCCGTATGACCGATTCACTACATCCGGGGAACGGCGGTAATCCGGGATTCAGCTCCTATGATTTAGATAATAATTTAAGGCTTGTCTTTTATCCATCGATTATCGGCTGGACGCTGCTTGGGGTTTGGATCACGGAACTGAGGGTAAGGAGAAAGGAGCTGGAATATAAACTGGAATCGCAATCCGAATGATCATAAAAAAAATTATTGTATCGCTTTTCACGATCATGATGCCTGTATTACTAATGGCGCAAACCGTTCAAAATGAAGTGGACATGGCCGATACCATGCGTTCCAACGGAAAAATTTATGTGGTTGTAACCGTGGTTACCATAATAATGACCGGATTGATCGTTTATTTAATTAGCCTGGATAGGAAAATTACAAAACTTGAAAAGAAAATTTCTCCGAAGGAAAAACCATGAAGATCACACATATCATAGGAATTGTTATCATAGCGATAGCCGTAATGGTCATTATTTCGACAGCCGGTGATGCAAGTACTTATGTCACATTCGGCCAGGCAATGAAGATGGCACAGGACGGCAATAATAAAAAGATCCATGTTGTCGGAACACTTGAGAAAGACAGTACCGGTAATGTTATCGGCATTGAACCTAGCCCGGATCACTTATCGGTATCTTTCATGATGGTCGATAATGATAAAAGTGTTCAGCGGGTATTTTATAAGGATCCCATGCCTCCTGACTTATTGAAATCCGACCAGGTGGTGGTAGTTGGTTCTTATAAAAACGGATCATTTCTTGCTGATGAGATCCTTTTAAAGTGCCCGTCAAAGTACCAGGAAACAAAGCTGAACTAAATAACTCTTGATATAAGATGACCCCATTATATTTTCCCGCAGATTACGCAGATCAAAGCAGAACGTACACGATCGTTTTATCTACGATCACTTCGAATTTCAGCGGGCAAGTCAATCTCTCCATTTTGAATAATTTACACTAGGAACCGCGCGTCATGCATTTATTAGTAGGGAAACTCGGGCATTTATTTGTTATTATTGCTTTTGTCAGCGCGCTGCTTGCTTCCGTATCCTACCTGGGAAGTTCTGTTTCAAAAAATGATGACCGTGTCAAAGGTTGGCGAAATAACGGACGGTTCTTTTTCTACCTGCATGCGCTGACCGTACTGGGAATACTCACCACGCTCTTTATCATCATAGGGGGAAATTATTTTGAATATCACTATGCCTGGAGTCATTCATCGAAATACCTTCCCGTTTATTATAAGATCGCGGCATTTTGGGAAGGCCAGGAAGGAAGCTTTCTTCTCTGGGCTTTCTGGCATGTGGTGATCGGGCTTTTCCTGATCCGTTATTCCAGAACCTGGGAGGGACCAGTGATGACCATTTTTACCCTGGTCCAGGCGTTTCTCATTTCCATGATCCTCGGTGTAATAATCTTCCAGCATAAAATCGGGAGCTCACCTTTTATGCTGATCAGAGATGTATTAAAAGATCCGATATTCAAGATCAACCCGAATTTCATTCCGGCAGATGGTTCCGGCCTGAACCCGTTATTGCAGAATTACTGGATGGTAATCCATCCCCCTACCCTTTTCTGCGGTTTCGCACTTACCATTGTTCCATTTTCATACGCCATTGCCTCACTATGGAGAAGAAGATATACAGAATGGATTCAGGCTGTCATGCCCTGGACTTTGATTGCCACCGGTATTCTGGGCATTGGCATACTCATGGGTGCCTACTGGGCCTATGTGACGCTGAATTTCGGAGGGTACTGGAACTGGGATCCTGTTGAAAATGCCATTTTCGTGCCCTGGTTAATCCTTGTTGCCTCCCTGCATTCAATGATCATATACAAGAAAAAAGGAACTTCCCTGAAACTTGCATACGGTCTCGTGATAAGCCTCTTCCTGCTAATTTTATACTCGACCTTTCTGACCCGCAGCGGTATCCTCGGGAATACTTCCGTACATTCATTTACCGATCTCGGTTTATCGGGCCAGTTATTGGTATACCTCCTTGCCTTTGCGCTGATTTCACTGGTATTCCTCCGCCTCCGCTGGAGACACATTCCATCCGGCAAAAAGGAATTGAAAAGTAATTCAGGGGAATTCTGGATCGTACTAGGCGTCATCACCCTATGTCTTGCCGGATTCCAGGTAATCGTGCCTACCTCCATCCCTGTGTTCAACGAGGTCGCCCGGTTATTCGGAATTAAATCCAATATGGCCCCGCCCGCTTCACAGGTAGCATTTTATTCCAAATTCCAGATCTGGTTTGCCATGGCCGTTGCCATTTTATCCGGGACGGGACAAATCTTCTGGTGGAAACGGGTCAACCGCAGAAACCTGTTCGATGAAATTTCCATTCCTATCATAATTACTTTTATTGCCGCCACTGCAGTCATGATCGCTTTCCGGATCAGGAATGTTCCATACATGCTCCTTTTCACCGCTGGCATTTATTCCATCACCGCCAATGGCAGGATACTCCTGAAAATGATGAATTCCAAATCTTCCTTTTCCGGCGGAACCCTGGCACATACGGGAATTGCATTAATGATCATCGGCATACTTACCTCCTCGGGATATTCACTGGTTATCTCCCTGAATAATACCGGGATATTGTACAACCGGAGTTTTCCGGATGAGATTAACAAGGAAAATTTATTACTATTCCTCCATGAGCCCCAGCAGATGGGGGACTACCAACTTACCTATGAAGGCAAAAAGATCATGGCCAAGGGAGTGGATGGTTTTATCGATAAAAATAAAATTATACCTACGGCTGATCCGCATTTCGTTACAGTGAGCGAAGATATTATGGACGGCGATAAGGTCAAGGTTAAAAAAGGAGACACCCTCGAGATTAATCCTGAAAACACATATTATTCCGTTTTATATGAAAAGTCGAATGGGGATCATTTCCACCTTTACCCGCGGTTACAGGAAAACCCGAGTATGGGAAATGTCGTGTCGCCTTCCATTAAGCACTCCCTGCTCGAAGATATTTATACCCATGTAACAGTGGTTCCCAAAGATGACCGGGACTGGTCCAAACCTTATAAGGAAGAAGTGAAGGTGGGCGATAACTTTTACATCAAAGACCAGGTAGCGGAGTTTACAAAAATGGAGCGACTTACGGAGGTAAATGGCGAACCACTAGGACCTCACGACGTGGCCGTAAAGGCTCATATAAAGATCAGTGGCACCGGTGTCGATTATGAAGTGGACCCGATTTATATGATCCGTGGAAATATGGCGGCCCAGATCCCGGATGAAAATAAGGATTTCGGCGTGAAGATAGAGATCAGCCGGATAAACCCGGAAAGAAATTCATTTACATTCAGTATCAGCACAACGGAAAAAGACTATATCATTCTGAAAGCGGTTGCCAAACCTTTGATCAATATTCTCTGGCTTGGCGCGTTTATATTGATGACCGGTGTCGGATTCGCCCTGGCCCGAAGGATCAGGGAATACAGGAAACATTCTGACATTTAGAAAAATTTATCACCGACCTGTCCGAATGGAGTTGATTTTCGAAAAACGATTTACGATATTCGGAATTCGATTGATTTGAAATTAATCTCTAAACCATTCCAGGCGGCATTCCAAAATTTCCCAAAGAATAACGAGGTGAAAAAAATTATCCATTACCTTTTGTATATTCCCGGCATCTTCTGCCTGCTAGAATATTCATCCTGTAATAATAACTACGTAGCACCTAAACAGAATCCCGACGATCCTTCAAAACTCGACTGGCTGATTCCCAAAAGCGCTATCATCAATCGCGGTATCAGCCAGGATTCCATACCCTCGCTAAGTTCTCCCGCTTTCGTAAGTCCCTTACAGATATCACTTAACGATACGGACCGGATTATCGGGGTTGACATTCTCGGTGAATTCAGGGTCTATCCTGAAAAAATCCTTGCCTACCATGAAGTGGTGAACGATGTGATCAAGAATAAAGATATTGCCGTCACCTATTGCCCCCTGACCGGAACTCCCATGGTCTTTGAAACCACCAACGTACAGGGAATTACACCCACCTTATCCGCTACTACTTACATATACAATTCCAACCATATTCTTTATGACGATAATTCCAAAAGCTATTTTCAGCAGATGTATTCAAAATTCGTAGCGGGTACATTTTCCGGATATCCGCTTTCTAATTTCGCGGTGGTTGAAACCACCTGGGCAAGTTGGAAGACTATGTTCCCCAGCGCCAAGGTTTTAAGCCCGAATACCGGTTATAAATTCAATTATAATGTGGACCCATACAGCGGTTATACTTCCACCGATTCGCTCGATTTTTTCACCAGCCCCCTGGATAACCGTTTACCTTTGAAAGAAAAAGTATTGGGATTGATCGTAGGGGACCATGCCAAGGTTTACCGCCTCAGTTCCTTTGGAGATTCTGTTAAAGTAATCCAGGATAATTTCCAGGGACTTTCCGTAGTCCTGGCGGGGAGCAGGAAACGTGATTTCATTGTTTGCTATGAACGAAGGATCGCCAATGGTCCCGAACTGGATTTCTCAGTAAACACCGAGGCCAGCAATATTATTATGGAAGATTCCGAAGGGACCAAATGGGATATTTTCGGCAACGGCGTAGATGGCCCGCGCAGAGGGCAGATTTTAACTCCAACCAATTCGATGATGGGCTACTGGTTTGCCTTTGGAGCTATGTTTCCTGATGCCCTGATTTATTCATCCCAATAATCGGCCTATCTCGTTTAAAATTAATCGCAAGGGTGATATAAGTCATTTTTTCAACCCCCTGGTGAGGCGTAATTTTACCTGTGATTTTTAAGGTTATCTTAGAGAGGCCTCACTTGAAAAAGTGAATATTTTGTGGTTGTTAAGTTTGGTTTGGCAGCCGGATAATAAAATATCCGGCTGTTTTCTTTAAGCCGAAAAATGATCTTTTCCCATTGACGAATCCCTCTAATAAATCCTACGGCTACAATGGATTAAATAAAAAAGATATTTTACTTTGCCAGGGAAGATCTGTTCTTTTCATAAAACAATAATAAAATGAATTTAGCCTTTATCGGAGCGGGGAATCTGGCATGGCACCTGGCACCTGAACTTGAAAACTCCGGCCACAGTGTAAAATCAATTACCGGAAGAAGCAAAAAAAATTTGCATTTACTGGCCGAGCGATTATACAATCCTAAGGTCAAACATGATCTTGATTTTTCAGGTGATAATGTTCATGGTATTTTTATTACTACCCCCGATTCCATAGTCAAAGAGGTCGTATCAGAAATTGTATTGCCGGAAGAATGTATACTCGTTCACTGTTCCGCCTCCTTATCCATAAATATACTGGAAGTGTCTGCATGTCCCGATATCGGTGTCTTTTACCCTCTTCAAACCTTTACCCGGGGGTATAAAACGCAGCTTAGTGATGTTCCTTTTTTTATTGAAGCCAACTCCGGAAGCACGGAGGAAACCCTGGTGCGACTGGCTAAAGGGATCAGTAAGGAGGTATACCTGCTGGATAGTGACCGCAGGAAAAAACTTCACTTAGCCGCAACTTTTGCCTCTAATTTTGTCAATCACCTGCTCACCATTTCCAGAGCACTGATCAATGAATATGAACTTGATTTCGACCTTCTATGGCCTTTATTGAAAACCACGATACAAAAAGCCATGCAAATGGGGCCTGAAAATGCCCAGACCGGTCCGGCCATACGACAGGATTACGAGATCATGGATTCGCATCTCGAATTGCTGAAAGACGATCCCGACCTTGAAGATATTTATAATCTCTTATCAAAACATATTATTAAGACGTACGAAAAGCAGAAGTGATCATTACATTTCCTCTGCTTCGACAGCCTTGACTTCCGGAACCATCATTTTGAGGAGATTTTCAATTCCGGCTTTCAGGGTAAGCAAAGAGGAGGGGCATCCGCTGCACGAACCCTGAAGTTGCACCTTCACGATGCCGTTCTCAAAGGATTGATATTGAATGGCTCCACCGTCCATCTCTACAGCAGGTTTAATATATTCATCCAGGATGGCAATGATCTTCATGTCGATTTCCGTGGAAGATGCCGTTTCCTCTTTTACGGTTTCGTTCTTGTTATCAAGTAATGATCTTCCTGTTTCGAGGTAATTTTTAATATGGTTTTTTATCGTACCCCTGATCTCTTCCCAGTTCACCTCCGGCGATTTGGTAACCGTTACAAAATTATTCATGTAGAAAACCCGTTTCACAAAATCATACTGGAATAATTCGAAAGCAAGGGGAGCATTTTTTGCCGCTTCGGCATCTGGAAAATCATATACTTCGCCCTCCGGCACCAACAGGTGATTAGCCACGAATTTCAGTGAGTGCGGGTTCGGGTTCGATTCAACGTACAGGTCGGTTATCTGATTCATTGTAATTATCAATAAAGGACAAAGTTAATTAAAATCAGGGGATGAATGCATTTTATTTTAATACGGAGGGCCTGGGTCAAAAGTTATTCATTTCTGCCTATCGGGAATGGATTGCGCTTAATATTGTTCTTATTATGCTGATTACAGGTTTTTCAGCTCAATGAAATAGTTTTTGAGCATATGATCGCCTAATTTTTCGCCGATCATATCCCTTGATAGTACCCTCATGAAAAATTCAACCGGGCCGTAGGTTTTGCTGCCTGTGAACGTTCTCATGAGAGATAACATGATAAAGCCGATCCATCCCGGGATAAGAAAGGTTTTGTTCTTTTTGTCCAGCACGTTGAATGCGATTTCTGCGATTTGTAAATGGGTCAAAATTTCGGGACCACCGACAGAAATTTCATTTTTATCCGAGTGGACGGCATTCACACAAATTTTGGCGAGATCGCTGCCATGAATAGGGTTTATTTTATGCTGACCATCGCCGATCAGAAAGACCGTACCCCTGTTAGCCATCTCGAAAAATTCGCCCATATCTGAGAAATAGCCGTTCGGGCGGATGATACAATAGTCCATGCCCGATCCTTTCAATTCATCGACAAACTTTTCCTTGGCTTCACACATTTTTAAATCCCTCATTTGGTCCCCGTTCAGTACGGAAACATAAATGAACTTTTTCACCTTGCTTTTCCTGGCTTCTTCCAGCAGGTTAAGATTGGCTTTGTAGTCGACATCCATATAAGTAAGGCCGTCCTTTTGCCGGGTGATGCCAATGGAAGAAAAAACAACATCGATTCCCTGACAACTTCTTTCGAGTGAAGATTTTTCGGTGGCTTCGGCAGTAAAAATTTCATCCGCCGGTAATTTCATATTTTTAAATTTCGATTTATTCCGCACCAGCACCCGGGTATAGTAGCCCTGTTCTTTGAATTCACGGCTTACGAAGCCGCCGAGGTAGCCCGTAGCACCGGCGATCAGTATACGTTCCATTCCACGATGAGTTAATAACCTTAGATTATAAATCTAAAGTGATAAATTTTGGATAGAAATTAAATATTATAAATTCGATGAATTATTCGTTTTGGGTATTGAAGTTGACCATCCAGTTGATGCCGTATTTATCCTGCAGGCTCCCATAATACGCGCCCCAGAACATATCCTGTAAAGGCATGGTAATTTTGCCCCCTGCCGATAAGGCATCGAAAATTCTTTTTGCTTCCGCTTTCGATTCCGGTTCTACGGATAGGTGCATGTTATTTCCTATTTCCACTGTAAAGCCCATTTCTTTCGGTGCATCGGTTCCCATCAGGATGTGATTCCCTGTTATGGGAAGTTCAACGTGAAGGATCATCTTTTTTACCGGCTCGGCAACCGGAGGATGATTGGCATCGGGTGGAATGTCTCCAAAGCGTTGAAGCCCTCCGTTGAACTCCGTACGAAATACCGATTTGTAAAACAGGAAAGCCTCTTCAGTATTGCCCGGGAAATTAAGATAAGTACAGACCCTGGCCTGATTATCCGTACGTAATTCACTCCGGAGTTTAAATTGTGATTCGATATACTGGTCAAGGTTTTCCATTGCGGCGGTGAATCCTTCCCTGAAGCCCATCTGTATTATCTGTTCAAGAGAAGTCAACTCCTTGTATTCCAATAAAATGTTAACCAGGGTTTTCCCTTCTTTTTCGTTGAATGAAACGGTCCATAGCGTCCGCGGAAGCTGAGGGTTGATGTTTCCGTTTTCATCGCAAAAGGCATCCAGGCCGGTGAATAATTTCAGGTTTTCAATTTTTTTATAATCGGCCCTGCTCCAATGAGTTGTGTTGTCAGGTCCTATCATTGCGTAAAGCCAGGAGCCACCAACCCTGAAATCCATGGATTTTGTTTTGGTTTTAAAAGGTTTGGGAGCCCACCAATGATCGAGTAATTCCGGTTTAGTCCATGCATCCCAGACTAATTGCAGGCCGGCGTTGAATTCCCGTTTTACGGAAATGGTTTTCTTTTCCCTGTTTACAGAGAAATCAAACAGGAGGTTACTGTTCATTTTTGTCGGTTTTTATTTTGGTTAATAAATTATCCAATTCATTAAAACGGCCTACCCAGATCTTCCTGAACTGTTCTAGCCATCGGTCTATTTCTATCATTTTGTTCACGTCAAGCAGGTAGAAAATTTCCCGGCCCTGTTGTTCCTTTTTTAAAAGATTACATTCGGTTAGAACCTGTAAATGTTTGGATACTGCCTGGCGGGAAGAGTTAAAGTGTTCGGCAATGGCATTAGGCGTCATGGCCTGTATGGCGATCAGGGCGATAATGGCCCTTCTCGTGGGGTCGGCGATAGCCTGAAATGTATCTCTTCTGATTTTCATAGTCTTTTATTTGCAACCAAATGATTGCAAATATATGCGCAACTATACGGTTGCGCAAGACATTTTTGAAATATTTATTCCGGTTTATTTTTCAGATAAGGCTTACCGTAGGTTTTGCATTCGGATTTGGAAAGCGAATGTATTTTAAACCACCGGAAAACAAAGCAGGATGCAGTAATGGACATGTAAAATGGCATTAAAGAGACCAGCGCCACGAGGATACCCAAAAGGTTGCCGTTCAATCCTTTCAAAACAAACAATCCCAGCCAGACCAGGATAAATCCCAGTAAAAATCTCAACACGCGGTCGATTATGCCGACATTCCTGATCATTTGAATTTAATTTTAATTCTTCCGTTTAAAGGTGATTCATGAGAAGGCTTTATCAACAGCCTCTTTAACTAGCTTTAAAGATAAATTAATAATACTCATTAATATAATTTATTTTCTCCAACTGGCTATTAAGAAATTATTTTTTCGTCTGGCCAGCCATAAAAACAACAGGCTTACAGCAAGACTGATAAGAAGCCCTTGCAGCGAATTCTGAGGGCCCGTGGTGCCACCGGTTATTATTGCCGGGCCGGAAAATTTCCCATCGAAGAGGTTTTTCCCAATTGATATTCCCGGGTTGATCCCGCCGAAAATGCCGGGCTCGGCAAAGTCCCAGGCAAAATGCAGGAATATGGGGAACCATAGTTTTCGGGCATAAACGTATGATGCCGGAAGCAATAATCCTGCTTCCACCCCAGTGGCTATAATTGAAAGCATTGTTGCTCCTTTAGCATTGATATGAAGGAGGGCAAATAATACGGTTGTTAAAATCAAAGTAATCAAGGTGCCGAATTTTTCTTCAGCCAGGCGGAAAAAAACGCCAACGATAAGGATCTCGGCCACAAAGCCGGAAGTGAGCGATTGCGTAAATCCGGGAAGAAGGTAAGTGACTGGATTAATTTTGGTAATCGTATAATAACCGGGTAAATAAATAATGAATATAAAAAGTGATTGTAAAAGTAAGCCGGTTAAAAAACCTATAGCTGCATTTTTACTCAATGAAGAAATGTTCAATTCGTCAATTTTTCTTTTTTCTAAAAGTTTAAAAAGAAAGACATAACCGGTTATGGCGACTGCCGCATCGGCGATTGCAAAAATGATATCCTTTATGTCAGTAGCAAGTTCTCCGTTTACCGGGATAAGATTCCTGATTTGCTCAACCACCACGACCAGCCCGACTACCAGGACAATGCCGATAATGATTTTTGAAATAAAAAAATTTATAACTTTTTGCAGAATAGCCATCATGATCTTTCCGGAGGGGCAAATGCCGTAATCCCAAATATAGCTTAACTATTTTTTTTTATATAGAATAAATACTTCTCTGATGTAAACTTATTATTGACGGAGACGCCGAATCTTTACGCCATTTTTCGTAACAGTTTCCTGAAATCATAAAGATGGGTGGCCGTTTCACGTACCAATCGTTGGGCAGCAAGTCCATGGCTGAGATCAGGCACGAAGGAACCGCGGCTGTCACCGGTAAGAAAAATATAATGGGCATGGACCATGGCCCGCAGCCATCCGGCCGGAACATGCCCTGACGGGAAACTGGTAACAGGAGAGAAATCACTCCCGACCGGTTTTTTCACCCACTGCCTATCTTTTTCCAGGTAATATTCGAAATAGTCGGGCTGTGAAGAATTATACCGCAAGGTTCCTTTTTCTGCAAATATTTCCAATTGGATCATGTCGCCGGTGCCGGAGCTGATCCTACTGGCCGACATATGTCCAGTCGCTTTCGTGGTCGGATCCCAGAGCGTAATGGAGCTGAAGAGGTCAGAGTCTTCCGGCACATCTTCGAAGGAACCTCCCTGAATGGCATGCAGGATCTGCAACTCTTCATTGAAGAAGGCAATCAGCAGGCTGATGCCGTGGGAACCGAGGTCGGCCATTGCCCCGCCATCGGGGGCCGGGGTTAGGCGTGATTTCCGTTTGTCACGATATGATTGCTGGAGATAATCGCCGTGGTAATATTTTAAATCGAAATGAATGGGTTTACCGAAAATGCCGGTTTTCCATAACTCCAGCGCCTCTCGGACGGTGGAGGTCTGCAGGTACTGGAAGCCCACCTGGATTTTAGTATCTGCCGGTAAGGAAGTGAGCATCTCTCGAATCCGGTTCTCTTCTTCAAGGGAAGCACAAACTGGTTTCTCGAGGTAGATGCGTTTTACTTCCGGCATGTCCAATGCCATTTTTAAATGATCAAAATGCACATGATTCGGTCCAATGATAAAAACCGTATCGATATTTTTATTTTTTATGAATGCCCCGGGGTCCTGTGCCTGTTGGAAGCCATATCGAGCGGCAAATTTTTCCCTGGAGGCCGGTGATTTTGAGGTGACTGATGCGAATTCCAATGCCGGCACTTCATCGTAATAAAATTTCAATGCATTCAGGGAATAAGCATGTGCCCGGGCAATTCCTCCTGAGCCTATAAAACCTATATCGATAGCTTTCATAAGGGTAATTCATTTATGATTTGTTAAGAAATGTATTTCCTGAATTAAGCAGTTAAAATTAAAGAATAATATTTTTAACAGTATGGTAAATAACCCGGCAACAAAAGTAATTAGCTCATGTACCGAAGCTGACTTTCCTTCCGCGAATCAAAAGCCAGAACATCAGGATCACTTCCCCGATAAAGGTAAACATAGCCACACCGGCATGATAATCCGGCGATATAATTCTTCCGATACCATCGGTCATATATCCAAGCCCGGCGATAACCAGGAGCACACCCAGGTACCGGGGTGCATAGCCGGAACGGTAAACGAGATAACCGAGCGTCAGCAGGTGTATACCAAAAATTATCAAACCCATCTGCCATCCCATGGAAAAATCCTGAATTGAAAGCATTACCCGGGCATGCAACTGCCCAGCTTCATAAACGGATAAATAGTCAGCGCCGCCCAGAAGTTGTAAAACTTCGATCAGGTAAATCAGTATGACGGCAAGTAATGTTGCATAGACCACCCGGAACCAGGCGGTGAGCAATGACAGGGATCTATTTACCGGTTTTAAGAAGACATATAATGCCCATGCAACAATCACATCAAGAATTGCCACAATAAGAAAAATGCAAATACCTATGCGAAACAATCCTTCCGAAGCGATAATATTATCCACGGTCTCCGTTGCGTTACCGGGGACAACCAATTTCCCGAGAACTGAAAAATTTGCAATCGGACCCAGGAAGGTCATCAGGATAAGTGCAATACCTGCGATTACGGCGGCTTTCCCGGGAGAAATATCATCAAGATTTTCTGTTATGGGCAGTTTATTCCTGTTATTTTCCATGTTGTTATTTTTTTATCAGAGAGTCTGGTTTTAATTCTTCAAAAATAGAATTCACGTGCTCTAATCCAAATTAAAAAACTCTTAATTCAAAAAATGCAACTGATGCGTCTTGAATATTCTATAAGCTTAAAAAAAAATAAATCCTGCTACATCCACCCTTCCATCTTCAGGAAGTTGATCAACCGGGGATCGTCAGCCGACAAGGGCGGAAGCCAGAGGCTCACATGGTCACGGGTCCACCAGTTACCCCCCGGATTTCCGGGTTTGGCAAAACTATACCGGTACATTACGGCCCGGATATAATGAGGGGGCCTGCCGGGAAAAGGATTGGAGGCAAACAATCTCACTGCCCCGGGGTCATTATGCAGGAGCTTCCAGATAAGATTCAATGTCCATGGATATTGCGAAGGGGACGACATGGAAGCAAACCACATCTGCCAGTCGAGATGAAGTTGATAAGGGGCTATTTGCGGCGGGCGTTTATCGAGGAGCACTGGCAGCCCTTTATAAATATAAGGTTTCCAGTTCGCGTTGTCGGTGGAATCGTTATCCGAAGTTCCTTCGAACACCACATTCCAGCGGTCCTTTCCTACACTCCCGAAGGCGCCATAGGTATTCACGAGGTCGAGCGGATCAAAAGAAGTGTTCATGATCTGCCGCGGCGACAAAAGGTTCACCACGGGCTGAATGCTTAAAACCGCTACCAGTGCCGTAACCACCCAGGCCGTGACGATCATTGATTTTGATTCTTCAGCCCGGTCGCGGGCAATTTCCGCTTTACGGACCAGAAATCGGGGAAGTAGTTTCGACCAGAAGCGGTCATCGAAGCAAGCCAGCGCCGGAATGATGGTGAGCCAGTTCAGGAAGGACAGGTTTCCGCTCAGGATCAGGGTAACCTGGAACGAAAGGATGATCACGCCGGCCATGTGCCGGCCTAATCTTGGCCAGAAAACAAAGAAAGGTGAAACCACCTCCGCCAGCCAGTTAAACCAGACCCCGGCCCTGAGTAAAATGCGAGGGAGAAAATTAAACCACCGGCTTAATGGCCCGGGAATCGGTTGTGTCTCGAAATGATAATAAAGGGCGGTGGCTTTCCGCCATACCTCGTCCCCACGAAGTTTGATTAAGCCGGCACCCAGCTGGATGCGGAAGATGAGCCAGCGGAAGAGGATGATGATGGGTAGTGGCGCTTCCCGTTTCGGAAATGGACGCATATCGAGCAGCGGACATAGAAAGATCGCAAGAAAGCCGGTCTCGATAAGCTGGATCTCCCAGCCATAGCCGTACCATCCCTGTCCGATATGAACGATGGACATGTAAAGGATCCATAACACGGTTAGAAGAGGAGCATTGGCAAAGCCGGCCACTACAATAAGGGATAGCAGAAAACCTATCCATGAAATGGTCAGAAGAGCGGTATCGGAGTGCCAGAACCAGAACAGGGAAGGCAGCCTGAAAAAGGAAGTTAACTTCGAGCCGAGGGCATTGGTTATTTCGTTCAGGTAGATTCCGAGTGGTGTCAGACCGTGAGAGCCTATTAAGGGAACGAGCTCTTCCACGGCAACGATAAAGGCGACGGCATAAACAATACCCAGCAGGCGCAGGATCATGAAACGGGTGAGCCAGTAGGTCGGAGGTTTATTGCTTCCCTGAAGAACTCCATTAAAATTAAATTTCATTATGCTCTACCTTTATTCCTTCCATCGCTTGACATAAATTTCCCTGACCACTTTGTCATCCGCCAGTGCCTGCTGTATGATCAAATCGGGAGTTTTAAATTCAAAACGCCATTTAAATTTTGCATTACCGGTATTTGTAACTACTATTTCGCCGGCGGTTTCCGAGGTGAAGAAAGCATAACAGATTTCAAGTACAGAAGAAGACCGGATAAGTTCAGCCATGATATACCGGTCGGATTTTTTATCATAGCCATACAATTGCACGGTAGAATCAAGAGTTAAACCTTTGGCGACAATCCGGCTGGCAGATATTGTCCCTGTTCCAAACGGGGTATTTGTAATGAAAAGCATTGTGTCTTTTTCCAATTCGCACTTCCAGTTACCAAGAAATTTCTTCATTAATTTGACCTGGTTAAGGGTGGGTTTTACCGACTGACATTGAATTGCGCCGATATCCATTGAAACGAATAATAGAATCAGCAGATATTTATCAGAATTTTTCATGGTGCGAATTTCTTATTTGTGGGTGATTGGCATCGTAATAAATTTAATGGACTGAAAATAGGCAACAAATAATCCAATTCAAATTATTTTTACTTTCAAGCGAACAGGATTTTAACCGCAGATCGTTCCGAGGTCGCAAAGACATCGTAGTGTTAAATTTTTATAAATTATTATTAGAAGATTGTTATTTTCTTTGAAAAACCTAAGCGTCCCAAACGTACATACGGATAACTAAAAAAATATTTATAATCAGATTCTCTGAAAGTCGGCTTTGATTTATCCGATTCTTTCGTATCTTATGTAAAATTAACTAAATCACATTTTTCCGACGATTCAAGGGCTTTTGATTTAAAAAATCAAATATTTTTTATAGGACCGGACAATTTTCTGACTTTCATTTAGAGCCTGTTTTTTTTAATAAACCTGAACCGAAATACTTTATTAAGAATCTTAATCTATAATTATCATTAAAAATTCCGGAGGAACAACTATGGAAACCAGAGATGAAATTATAAAACTTAATGTCGCGCGACTGAAGTCGATAAAAAATCTCGACGAATATAAAGAAGCGCATGACGATATCATTGACCTCGCCGAGAGGTATTTTCACTCCATCGAAGATGGATTAAATGCATGCTTAGACGACAAAAATCCTATGTCTCCCGAAAAGAAAGCAGCCGAGGCTGCCAAGTTTAATGACGGTGACTACATAGCTCCCCCTGAAATCGGGAAAGAGATGGCCCGAATTGACAGTCTCCCGGGGGTTGAAGAATATTCAGCTTCGCTGAATGATGAAATGATAAAACGGCTCGGACCCATCATGGAAGAAATTCAAAAAAAGCTGGGCCTGGTGATGGATTCCTTATTGGATACCATGGTGGAACCCGTAAAAGAAGTCATGGACGACATGGGCAAAGCCATGAGCGACGTCGGGGAATCTTTCATGCCTCAAATGGAGGAAGAGGAATTTGAAAGTGCTTATGAACCGAATAATCCGGATACGCCGGCCATGTTATATGAACTGTATTTTTCAAAGACACTGGAAGACCTTAAAAAAAACAAAGATAGCCTTATAACGACCTTGCAAAACGAGTTGGAGTATGATATCGGGTTTTTAGAAACACTTAATCGTCTTGATCTCGAACTTTATATGGAAGACGATTGGGAAAGAGTTGCGAAAATTAAAAACAAGTGGTGGCGGTATGAAGGTGAGTTGAATAAGGAATTTGTCAGGTTAAGCTCCCTTCCCAATGCTTTTAAACCTGCCTACCTGATTAAAAAGGAAATAACAGACAAGATAAATTCAAAGTTTCCGACCATGAATATGTACATGCGTAATGTAAAGAAAAAACCAAAAGCGGAGAAGAGCTAAGGGGCTAAATGAAATTATTTTCATTTTTTAAAAAGTCAGACTTTAACCGAAGAACGCAGAAAATGCAAAGACTTCGCTGAGGGAATTCTTCTGGAAGCATCTGCATCTGGTCGTAGTGTTTCGCTACGACCTTTTAATTCAATATTTATAATCCGCTATCCGCCGCTAACCAATTTATCTTTTTGCGAATTATATTCTTCCGGCGTTAATAGTTCGGAATCCAGAAGCGATTTTAATTCAGCGATCCGGCCGGGAATGTCCTTACTGTAATCGTAACGCTCATTAAGGATCTTTTCTTTTAAGGATGAAAAGTCGTTTTTAGTAATGGCTTGCCGGTCGAGAAGGTCTTTCAACTTAGTCAGTTCATCGGCAGCATAATTTTTTTGTGAAGCATTAACAGGACTCTGAACGGTTTGATTTTGAAAGTCGACCGGTTGAAGCTCATAGCTGTGAACCGGGTTGTATTTCATAGTCCAAAGTAATGGTACTGTTATCAACAAGCCTCCGATCAATGCTCCTGCGTCGAGTTGCTCATCCCTGCTAAAGGAGGTAATATAAGGAGCGTAACCCTCTTTTTCGAGCCTGATCATGGTCATGCTTCCTACAATTTTAGTGTCGGTGTACTGGTATGGAGTTTTGCCCACCGGCTGGCTGTCAATATAAAGTTTCGCATCACTTGGCGTTGATTGTATCATGGTCGTGCTTGCACAGCTTGCCAATAGCATTGATATGGCAAGAAAAAATAAAGTGGTATTTAATGATTTTTTCATAGCGTTTCTGTATTCATTTTATATGCCGGGCAATAAAAAAATTCAAATCCTCGAAATACGCGGGATCCTGCCAGTCTATCGGAATTACTTATTCCGATTGGTAAAAAGTCAGTCACCCGAATATACTATTATATTAAAACGTTCCCTGCCGATTCCGGGTTGCAGGGATTGAATGCTTTCGAATAATAATTAATGCCATTTCATGCAATATTAAGAATATTGTAATTCGGTATAAGTCCCGCAGACCGAACAGGATCTTGACACATTTTTTCGAATTCATTTTAATTTCAAATTAATATCGCAACCTATTGATAATCAAATTAATAATAACTTTAAAAAATTGAGTGCAATCTCCGTATCAGCTTTTATTCAATCTTAAACCTAAATAACCTTGAAAAACCATTTATTTTAACCTTGGTGGCCACATTTTTTGCACTGCAGTACAGAAATTTTACGGCACAAAACGAACCCGGCATTTACAGGATTATAATGAGTGTAGTTTAAAGTATATTCCATTACCCGGTTATCCGATAATTTGATCGTCAAATTTACTGAAATAAATTTTTCCTATCCCTGATAATATTTCCCGGTTTTTGCTTTCCTTCCGTCCCCGCGCGAAGACTTGCTACGCCTGGTGTGACGTAACTATAGCGCAAGTGTTTGGTGTCGGTTGTGCGCGAGGTCACTTGTGCATGGAATTTGGAACGAGATTTCGTGGCACAAGTCCTGCATGCCCGCAAAGCCTGCGCAAAGACTTGTGCCGGATACAGTGATTTTTCAAATTAAATGTTGATTGGTTTTAAGGTGTTTCTATCCGCGATTTCCCATTCAACTGGCTGTCAACGACCGTGGATACGGTTGCGTCGCCGGTTACATTCACTACGGTCCGGCACATATCCAGTATCCTGTCAGGGGCAATGATCAGGGCGAGACCTGCCACCGGCAAGCCAACCGATTCCAGCACGATCACCAGCATTACCATTCCGGCTCCCGGTACGCCGGCCGCGCCGATGGAGGCAAGGGTTGCCGTGAGCACGATCATAATCTGGTTGCCCAGGGTGAGGTGGATGCCCATGGCTTCGGCGATGAACACCGCCGCTACGCTCTGATAGATGCAGGTGCCATCCATATTGATGGTAGCGCCGAGCGGCAGGACGAAGCTGGCCACTTCTTCGGAGACGCCTACGTTTTTTTCCACGCATTCCATATTCACAGGGAGGGCTGCGGCGCTGCTGCTGGTGCTGAAGGCCAGGAGCTGGGCCTCGCGGATGCCATTCAGGAATTTTTTAAAACTTCTTTTCGCCACGAATTTTATCAATGAAAAATAGACTGTGAAAATATGGATGGCCAACGCCGCGACCACGGTAAGGCCGTAGACGAGCAATGCCGAAAGGATTTCAAAGGCTTTGCCCGGGTTATCACCGGCGATTTCCACGATCAGGGAGGCAATGAGGGCAAAAACGCCGAAGGGCGCCAGCAACATGATAAAGTGAATGATCTTGAGCACTACCTCGTTCACCCCGTCGAAAAAAGCGAGCACGGGTTTACTTTTATTATCCGGTACCTGCAGAAGAGCAATACCAAAAATGATGGCGAAGAATACCACCTGCAGCATATTGGCATTGTCGTTGGTGGCATTGAAGAAATTTTCCGGGACGATCTTCACCAGCGGATCGAGGGGGCCCTGTTCCTGTATCTTTTTTGCTTCGCCTGAGGTTACATTTGCCTGGCCTGAATATAATTCAAGTATTTCCTGTCGTGTTCCGGGAGTAATGATCTTTCCCGGGTCGACGAGGTTGACCGTCAGCAAACCGATGGTAGTTGCGATCAGCGTAGTGACCAGGTAGAGGACGATCGTCCTTCCACCTATCCGCGAAAGTTTGGAAACGTCACCCAGGTTAGCGATGCCCGTGATCAGCGATGCCAGGATGAGCGGCATGGCGATCATCTTCAGGGCATTCACGAAAATGGTACCCACCGGCTTGATGAATTTAATGGTGAATCCTGGGGGTATTTTCAGGAAGATGACGGCGAGGCCGAAGAGCAATCCTGCTGCCAGGCCGATGAGGATCCGGGTATGGAGCGGGATTTTTTTCATCCAAGCCGCGAGGTTTTACCGATCAGGATAAAATCCACGATCACCAAAGCCGCCATAGCCTCTACGATCGGCACGGCCCTCGGTACCACACACGGATCGTGACGGCCCTTGCCTTCCACAATGGTTTGTTCTCCCCACTGATCGACGGAGTCCTGGTCTTTCATGATGGTGGCCACGGGCTTGAAGGCCACATTGAAGTAGATATCCTGCCCGTTGGAGATGCCTCCCTGGATACCGCCGGAAAAATTGGTGCGTGTGATTACTTTGTCATTTTTCTTATCGAAAATATCGTTATGCTGCGAACCATACATTTTTACGCCTTCGAAGCCACTGCCGTATTCAAAACCTTTGACCGCATTGATGCTGAGCATGGCATTTCCCAGCACGGAGTGAAGCTTATCGTACACCGGTTCTCCGAGTCCCGGCGGAACGCCCTTGATCACACCGGTGACGATGCCGCCGATGGTGTCGCGATTTTTCCTTGTCTCTTCGATCAATGCGATCATTTTCTCCGCCATTTCCTTATCGGGACAGCGAACCATATTTTCCTCGGTCGAATCGAGATTAAGTGCAGTATAGGCTTTCTCCAGTTTCAGTGCACCCACCTGTGAAACATATGCCCTGATCCTGATTCCCTGTTCCCTCAGGAAAATCTTGGCGATGGCCCCTGCCGCCACGCGTGTCGCCGTTTCCCTGGCCGAGCTCCTTCCTCCACCGCGGTAATCGCGGATGCCGTATTTTTCCTGGTAGGTATAGTCGGCATGAGAAGGTCTGAACTTTTCCGCGATATGGGAATAATCCTTGCTGCGCTGATCTTCATTCCGGATGAGCAGGGTAATAGGCATACCCGTGGAAGTTCCCTCGAATATACCGGACAGGATTTCCACGGTGTCGGACTCCTTTCGTTGCGTGGTGATCTTCGATTGTCCCGGTTTCCTGCGGTCCAGTTCCGACTGAATAAATTCCGTGTCGATCTTCAATCCTGCCGGGCAGCCGTCAATGACTACTCCGATGGCCGGGCCATGCGACTCGCCGAACGTAGTGATCCTGAAAATTTTTCCGAAGCTGTTTCCCATGCAGGCAAATTATTTTTTAAAAATAACATAAATTGACATACCAAGCATGATCACAATGAAAACGTTTGCGATATCGCGCAGCCATTGCTGACCGTTCAGGCCGGTAAGCTTATTGCTTTCTATTTCCACCTGGTCATAAAAAGTTCCCACGTCGTTCTCGCTGATCTTATCGTTCTTTTTGCTTTCGCCGGTCACTTTCACCGTTATGTTTGAACGCAGGGTATCATAGCGGTCCTTTGCAGTGTTGAAGTAGATCCAGTAAAAATATTTACCAAGATCAAAATTCCCGGGTTCATTGGGAATGATATAATATTCAAAGGTTTTAGTTCCGGTAACATGGTCGTTGGAGCGGTTAATATTCTGTTTCATGTCCGGAGGATAGATCTGGAAGATGTCTCCCGATTTAGCAGGAGGTTCATCGATAGCGGCAATGTTGCCTTCCCCTTCGATCGTGAAATCATAGTTGAAACTCTGTCCCGTTTTTACATTGTTGTCGACGATGTTTTCCCGTAGCCGGTAATTCCCTACAGCCACTGCATCACGGAGCGGAAAGGGAGGAAGTTGTTTCACAAGCACTTCCTTTGGCTTCGTATAAAATGTTTTGTAATCTTCAACGCGGTTATTGCCGAAGAAGCTCGGGTTCTTGGCCACCTTGAATTTGATCATTTTGAAAGGTACCGAAGGAAAACGGATCGTGTCGGTGTTGAGGGGGAAATAAGTGGCTTCGTAGATCTTATACCGGGAATACATTTTCCCGTTGATCCTTACCTGTTCGGGTGTAATGTTTTCAATGTTAAAATTTTCTTCCCAGCAGTTTTGCGGCTTGATGACTTTCAGGATCTTATTGAGCTGGTTGGCAGGATCATAAAACTGCAACGGCGCCCGGTTGTCCTCGGAAATGTAAAAGGCAAGGATCGTCGTGAATCCCTGTCCGACGTATACCTGGTCTTTATCGGTGGTCAGGGCCAGGAAGGCGTCGGCTTTTACGTTGACATACTGCTGTGGCTGGTTCTGGTTGAAGAAGTCCTGGAAGGGATTGGAATTAAACGGGTTGTACGCATTGTTTTGCTGCACGGCCTTGCCCACTTTGATCGTCGCCCCCGGCGAGTTGACAGTTTTACCGTTGATCTGCATTGTGAAGGCAGGCAGTTTAAAGGTCCCCTGAGCGTTGGCAATGTAGTTCTGCGTGATGCTCTGGCTGGTGCTCATCTTCCCGTTAATGATGTTGGTGGAGGAAGAGCTCGATGTCCCCCGTTTATAAAAGCCTTTGATTTCGGGGAAAGGCCCGTAATCCGACAGCCTTCCGTTCTCCACGGTTATGGTGATAGTGAAAGGTTCATTAATGCCGATCTCCGTTTCTCCCAGCTGGATAGTCGCCTGCTGCGCATGCGCTGTCAATGCGGTCAACAGGACCGGGATTAAAGAAATTATAATATTGCGATATTTAAAAGGCGTCCTTAACATTGAGCATCACACTTTCACAAAAATAATTTATTCTTTCCGGAATATAATATTTTGAATTTTTAAGAGTTGAATTTCTATAAGGTTATTGGAAACAGGGATGGAAAATTGTTGTTGAATTTCAAAACCCAATTGACATGCTGGAATATTTCAAAACCATACTACAGAAGGTAAGTTTCGATCCCTGGCTTTTTGAAAAAGAATTGAAAAAGGCCATTCTTACGCTGATACCACAGGAATTGAGGGAATTTAAGACGTGGTGTTATGAACGATTCGGAAATATATACGCCGGTATACTCAACAAACACCTCGCGAATGTGATGGCCTGACCGGCGGATTTTATTGTTCTCTTCCTACCATGGAGATGAAAAACATTTCTGAAATTCTTAACAAAATTTAACGGTTTTATAATACTCCGCCTTAAAAGGCGGGGCATATGGCGGCCGCTGACCGGGATGTCAAATTATATTTTTAAAATAGGCCGTGAACCTTTGGCTCTTGAGCAGATATAAATGGTCCGTGAGCCACAGACCATGGGAATAAATCCTCAATCAAAAACTTCTTTCAAAATTTTCAATGACTTGATTTTTTCGTCGATGCCCATGTTGCGGCAGATGAAATCGGCCAGCAGGTCGACGATCTCGCGGCGTTGGGAATGTGTGATCCCGATGACTGAACCGTAAGGATCGTTGATGAAGTGCCTCACCATAGTATGATCGAGATAGTGATACAGTAATGCATTGTCCGCCCCTTCAAACAGATTTTCGATCAGGGAAGGTTCCAGGCCGATATATTTCAGGTAGCGGAACAAAAACTGAATATGAAAATTGCGATAATTCTCCTTCAGCCGGTCATATTGCAAGATCGAATTAGAAATAAAATCAAATAAATTTTCCTGGGCGGATTCTTCCTTCAACGTTCTCGTCAGCACTTCAGATAGGAATATAGCCACCGTTGACTTACGAATGTTAAAAGGTATGTCGCTATATGGGTCCAGAATTCTAACTTCAGATACGCGGTTCAGGTTTCCCTTCTCGTTATGATAAGCCACCAGCTCGAGTTGGGTTAACGGCTGAAACAGGGCGATGTTATGTTTCGGCCTTGACGAACGCACACTATTGACAATATAACTCTGAAGTCCGAAAAGGTCCGTATACATCCTGGTGATCACCGAGCTTTCGGAATACCGGATATAATTCAGGACAATGGCCTTGATTTTATGACGCATCGGTTATCTTATAACTGCCAGTTTTCCGACATATGTTTCTTTCCCATCGGGGTCTGCGGTAAAAACCATATATACTCCTGTTTGTACCCTTCTTCCGGAAACATCCCGGGTATTCCACGATGCTGTCCCGCCTTGCGAAACCGTTTCGTAAACTTCCAATCCGTTCACCGTTGTAATTTTAACGATTGCTCCGGAAGGCAATCCACTAATTCCTACCAGTCCTGTGAAATCCGGCGCTACCGGGTTAGGGAATATTTTCACCCCTGATGTATTCTCATCAGCGACCGTGGCCGTTCCCCTCCATGAGAGCAAGCCTTTATCCGTACTGAAAAATACCTCTCCGGTTTTACCATTAATTCCGATGTCAAGGATCACGTCGGAAAAAAGGGGGCTGTTTGAAGCATTGAAATTCGTCAACAGCTTACTTCCGTCTTCATTGAAAAGCCATGCACCTTTGTCGGTCCCCACCCACTTGTCGTTCCCGCCATCCACCGCCAGGCAGGTAATATTTTCACCCCGGAGCAGGTAACGATTATCGAAAACGGGCACTACAGCATTTACTGATGCATCGGTCATGACTTCTTCCGGCAGGGGAAAATAAGCGACGCCCTGGTCTGTCGCCACCCATATCATGCCGTTCATATCTTCCATCATATCGTTAACGGCATCCCCCGGCAGGCCTCCCTCATTGTTCGTACTTGTAAGCGTCCGCGATTTCCCGGATGCCGGATCAAAAACAATGATGCCCCCTTCGAAAGAAGGGTCCGGCCTTATCCAATACTGGCCATTCTGCATTTTGATCACCTGAAGGGCAGAAGAAGCATGAGGATCGGGTATATCGTAGGAACTCCAGGAACCGGAGGCTGAGTTTACCACGAGTGTGGCATAAACATGATCGTTCAACATATATAAATCCCCCGACCCATCCACGTTCACAGAAGATACCAGTGTATTTCTACCCGGCGGGTTAGCATTAACAAGGGCTGAACCTGGCGTGTTTTCGTCAATGATGGTAAATTGGCTGCCACCATCCCATTTAAGCAGGCCGTACCCATAGGAAGCAAAAATCATTGTACCGGAATTGGGATCGTAATCTACGGAAACAAGATCCTTCACCGGAGGGCCGGGATTTTGTCCCTTTGCGCCGCTGTTATTATAGCTTTCCCAACTCCCGTTTTCAAATACGGAGAATCCCATGTCATTTCCCGAGGGCAAACCGGAATTGCCGATACCCGGAGGAAGGATAATGATCCTGTCGTCTTTATAACTTACTGATTTCACATTTTCAATAAAAGGCCCATCGGGATACATGCTCCGGAAATCGCCACTGGCATTCGTGACCATGCCATTGAGTCCGTCGGCGATGAATATACTTCCGTCCGCATCCGTGGTGCAGAACTTCGGTTCTTTGATCAACGCATCGCTGACGGGAATGAAATTATAGTTGCCGTCCATTAAATTCACTTTGCTTTCACTGACGATACCTGCATACTTCGAAGATGAAGAAAGGGAAACTATTTTATCTTCCCCGAAGTCTTTGACCAGCACCCATTGATCCCCGTGTAAAGCATATATATATTGACCGGCAAGAGAAGCGATGACCTCATTATTGTAGGCTGCTACAGCATCTGCCGCACCTGCGGGTAATCCGTCAGTTTCACCGTATCTTTTCCAGTTGGTGTAATCCACCAGGTTTACCTCCGGAGACAGGGATCCTGAAATTATTCCGTCATCTGTAGCGGCATAAAATATGTTATTGAGAATCGTGACCGCATTTACCGGAAGACTTTCGGCGGAAGGTCCCAGGTCGTGCCAGGTTTCAAAGATATTATCAGCGGCCAGATCAAAAACGATAATGCCGTAATCCGTAGCCAGGTAGGCCCGATTTCCCGACACTATGATATCTTTTATCTCCTTGGAATAATTCAGGGGTGTATCGCGGATTCCTGTGAAGTTCTTTACGGTGTTGCCGCTAATGATATCCAGGTTCCCGTTGTCATAACCGAGCACAAGGGTACCGTCCTGACTGTAACCTGCTGCCGTGATGATTACATCACTCAGGCCATTCACCTTGGAAAGCGTGCCCAGACTATTATCTGTTTTATCGAAGTAAAAAAGGCCGTTGTCGGTCAGGCAGTATATCCTGTTCCCCGCGACCAGAATTTTATCGGCATGATCGTAGGCAATATGGGAACGCCATGTGCCCAGGGGTATCAGTTCCTGGGCGGGCAGGATTCCCGGGCTAAAAAAGAGGGTCAATCCCGTAACATATAAAAACGTGCGAAATTTCAATTTTTAATTCTTTCTTCTTTAAAGCATTTCCGGCAAAGCGGTTCATATTTATTTTTTTCGCCGACCAGTATCCGGCTGTTTTCTATGCTGGTCCTGTGCGAGTATCCTGCCAGCTCTCCGCAGCGGATACATACGGCATGAAGCTTGGTCACATATTCTGCTATTGCCATCAGCCCGGGCATCGGGCCGAAGGGCACTCCTTCATAATCCATATCAAGGCCCGCGACGATCACGCGTTTCCCCGTGTACGCCAACTGGTCAGCCACCCGGATCAGGTTCTCATCAAAAAACTGCGCCTCGTCGATACCCACGACGTTACAATTAGTGGCCATGAGGTAAATATCCGAGGCAAAGTTGACCGGTGTAGAGGCGATCGCTTTTTCATCGTGCGACACTACCTGGTCTTTCTGATAACGATCATCGATGACCGGTTTGTAAATTTCTACTTTCTGGCGGGCGATGATGGCCCGGTTCAGCCGGCGGATCAGCTCTTCGGTCTTCCCGGAGAACATGGCTCCGGTGATGACCTCAATCCAGCCTGAATTCGTGGAGGGTTTCATTAATGTTTCGCCTGACATAGGTTCATGGAGCATGACAGTAATATTTATCGAATTTTCAATATTTCATAAATTACAAATTTTCAATTTCCAACTTCCAATTTCCAATCTCCAACTTCCAAAAAATGCGATCTTGTAAAAATCCGGGAGGTTGGAAATGGTGCCAACGGGCATACCTTCGGAAGAGATTGAAAACCTTAGATTGGGGATTAGAATTCAGGATTTGAAAATTATTCGTCATTTGATGCTTGCTATTGGAAATTTTACGGAAGCCTGGAATTATTATAAATCTCAAATATTAATTAACCGGGTCCGATTCAAATTCAATTGTTAACTTTACCATAAATATTAGTTATTTTTCGTTTATCATAATAAGGAAGTGGGTTGACTTTATATTATCAATGAAATTATGGCCGATAGTTCGATCAATTTTCAATATATTCAAAATTACAGTAAACAATTCGCGAGGATCGTATGCGACAATTATTTTCGTGAGAAAAACTGCATAACCGGGAAGGAAATCCTGGAAATAACGGAGGTCAGGCAGGTAAACCTGCTGATCATCAAGGACCTCTATGATTCCTGGCAGAAGGAAGTTGACAGTATTAAGAGTCCGTATTTCGATTATTCTTCTGAACCGGTGCAGGAGGCTATGAAAAACCTGCGGAATGTTCTTTCGAATAATATCAAGATGGTGCGACCGGTATTTGAACTCCTGTTAGCGAGAGCGGTTGAAAAGACAATGACCCTTTTATATTCTCCGTATGAATTTTTCATTTCACTTTTTTCTTCCGATAAAGCGGGGAGTTTTACCCTGGTTGGGCTAAAAGGGAACCGGAAATACATCAAGATCAACACCCATCTTTATGATTCATTTCTGAAGCACCTGGAGGAGAAAAAAATATTAAGCGCTGACAGCGATTTGCTGGTGAGTTCCTTCAATGAAGTATTAAGTCATTACAATGAAACACCGGATGATCCCGACCGTTTTTTGGATGCCTTCTCAAAAACACTGGCGGTGGATACTCAAACCATTTACCTTGAACGGGAAAATCAGCCGGCTGAAAAACCCGTTTCGTCACCTGCGACGGTAACGGCGGAAAATGGCGGAAAGAAAACTTTACTCGACGAATTCCAGGAAAATAAATCGGATACAATCGCGGATTACCTGAAACGTAAAACGGTAGAAAGTATTCGGAAGAGCATTACCATCAATCAGAAATTCATGTTTGTGAGGGAGCTTTTCAAGGAAGATGAGGAATTATTCACACTATCGATCAACGAGCTCGACAATCTTGAAAACCTGCAGGCGGCAGAACAGTACATTGAAGTTAATTTTTTCAGCAAGAACCTCTGGCAGCATGACAGCGAAGCCGTGATCGAATTCATGGAGGTGCTACAGAAGAAGTTTTCGTAATTTGAAGGTCTTAAAGGGGTTACATCGAGTTGCCCGGAAAAGGCACTGAGAACCACGGCGTTTTTTTATTGTTTTGCATCAAAATCATATACGAGATTATTTTCCCGCATAAAATTTTCTCTGCGTCGCGCTGTGCCTTCAGCGGCTCTCTGTGAAAATATTAGCGTTCAATTAATTTTACCGGCCCAGCATTTGCATCCTATGCGCGTCGAGTTTCAGCAGGACAAAAAGGAGCAATGAAAATCCGATCAGCGATGATCCGCCGTAGCTGAGGAATGGGAGGGGTATGCCGATCACCGGGAAAAGGCCGATAGTCATACCTATATTGATCATAAAATGTATGAAGATGATTCCGCCTGCCGCGTAGCCGTAACACCTGGCGAAGCGCGATTTCTGCCTTTCGGCAATAAAAAAGATCCTTAATATCAATATCGTAAACAAGCCCAGGATCACCACCGAGCCTACCCAGCCGTGTTCTTCCCCTAAGGTGCAGAATATGAAGTCCGTGCTCTGCTCCGGAACGAAGTCAAATTTCGTTTGTGTTCCCTGCAGAAATCCTTTTCCGAAAAATCCTCCCGAGCCGATCGCTATTTTGGATTGGGTAACATTCCAACCGTCGCCCAGCGGGTCATAGTTAGGGTTAATAAGCACTTGTATCCTTTGTCGCTGGTGGGGCTTAAGGACGTCTTTCAAAACAAAATCCACACTGAATACAAGGCCGGCCGTGAGGGCGCCGATAATCAGGATCGCTGCAATTTTCTGCACGGAGCGGTAGTTAAAACCTGCAGCGATCAGTGCGAAAATACCAATCCCAAGCAGGATATAGATCTTGTTAAAGAAAAGAGTAAGGATAAAGATCAGGATCAGGGCTGCCCCGATCAGGATGAAGTAGGGAGACAATCCTTCCCGGTAGAGAAGAATGATAAACGAGGCGAAAATTATTGCCGTTCCCAGGTCGGGCTGAAGGATGATCAGCACCACGGGCAACATGATGAGCGTCCCGATACCCACATAATTGGTTATGCCGGCCAGCTTGAAACCCGGCCGGTCGATAAACTTTGCCACCGCCAGCGCAGTGGCAAATTTCACGAATTCGGAAGGCTGAAAGCGAAACAGGGAACCGATGGCAAACCATGATCTCGCCCCCGATACCACCCTGCCGAATACCAGTACCAGCAGCAGGACAAGGATGGCCAGGCCGTAAATAATATAGGAAACCGACTCATAAAATTTATAATCAATGCCCATGATGATGATGAACAGGATAAGGGAGACCCCGATCCAGATCAGTTGTTTTCCTGAATTCATGGTCAGGCTGAAAATTCCGGCACTGGATCCTTCTTGGTATACGGAGGCATAAATATTGAACCATCCGATGATCACAAGGGCCAGGTAGATCATAAAGGATAACCAATCGATGTTGTTCAATATGTTGGAATCCCTTTGCATACTAATAGAGGAACTCTCCTTTCATTACATAATCTTCAAGCCACTGGCGTGTTATATACCCGCGCAAGTATTTCTCGATCACCAGGCTACCGATAGATGCCGCGGCACGTCCTCCCCAGCCCGAATTTTCGACATAAACGGCCAGCGCGATTTTCGGATGATCCTTGGGGGCAAAAGCCATAAAGCCGGAATGATCAGCGCCGTGAGGATTTTCAACCGTACTTGTTTTCCCGCATATCGGGATATCTTCAATATAAGCCCTCCGTCCCGAGCCTTCCTTCACTACGCCTTCCATACCATCGATGACAGGCTTGAAATAAATGGAGTCAATGCCCACATAATGCCTGAGGCGGAAAACGGAATCGGCCAGCCCGGTACTCCCGATCGATTTAATAATATGAGGATCGATATAATACCCCCGGTTGGCGAGTATGGAGGCGAGGTTCGCCATCTGCAGCGGCGTTACCAGTGTTTCACCCTGCCCGATCGCCAGGGAATATATATTGGAAAATTTCCAGCGATCCTTCCCGTAATATTTATCATAGTAGGCGATGCCCGGCATAAATCCCCCTTTCGGATTGGGAAGGTCAATGACAGGGGTCACGCCGAGGTCGAATTTTGTGACATATTTTCTCCATTCCTGTAGTCCCAGGCGGGAATCGATATAAGGATTCGGATCTTTGCCCTGTTCAATGATCCTCCGGAATACCTGGAAGAAAAAGTTATTGGAAGAATACGTGATCCCTTTGGTGATATTATAGTAGCCGGTGGGAGCCAGGTCCCCGATCAGCGAGCCGTCGCAATATATCTCATCCGACGGGGTGATTACTTTTTCCTGTAAGGCGATCAGGGACTGCACCGTTTTAAACATGGAGCCCGGCGGGTACATGGCCATGATGGGCCGGTTAAACAGCGGCACCAGTGTATCGGCCTGCAATTTCTGAAAGTTGGAAGAAAATTTTCTTCCCGACAGCAGGCTTGGATCATAGGAAGGCGATGAAACAATAGATAGGATTTCACCGGTCGAAGGCTCTATGGCAACCAGGCTGCCAACTTTCCCGTCGAGTAACTTTTCGGCATATTTCTGAAGATCCAGGTCAATGCTAGAAACGAGGTTTTGCCCCGGCACCGATAGTGTATCATGCTGGCCGTCATCGAAAGACCCCTTCACCACTCCCCTGACATTCACCATTTTATATTGTACACCGCGCTGGCCCCGCAGTTGTTTTTCATATTTCTGTTCTATCCCGCTGATCCCGATGTAGTCGCCGCCATGGTAATAATTCGTGGAATCGGCATCGAGCTGTCTTTTACTGATCTCCCCGATATAGCCCAGGGAATTGGCCAGGCTGTGATGCGGGTAGGCCCTCGCCGAACGGGCGACAATGTAAAACCCGCTATAGTCGATCAACTGGTCCTCGATCCTTGCAAATTCAATATTAGATAACTCTTTCAAAAATATGGAGGGCTTGATCATTGAATACTTCCGCGCCTCCCTGTATTTTTCGATAAACGTGTCCTTATCAATTCCCATAAGATTGCAGAACCGGGCTGTATCCTTCACCTTTACCTCGCGGGGTACGATCATAAGGTCGTAGATGGGATTATTAACGACCAGGAATTTGTGGTTCCGGTCATAGATCAAACCGCGGTAAGGATACTCGACTATTCGCTGTACGATATTATTTTCCGCCGCCAGCTTATAGCTTTTGCTGACCACCTGAATGTTGAACAACTTGATAAGGAATACCAGGCTGACCAGCACGACAAAAGCCCTGATGTATATCTTCCTGTTATCCATTAGATTGTTCTTACATTTCTATAAAACAAATATTGTATTAAAATTAACACCGTTGAAGTGAAAATTGCGCTTGCCATCACTTTTTTAAAGACAAACCAGCCGATCAGGAAGTGCCCGGCCTCTATCTGGAACAGCAGCAGGTGATGAATAAAAACCAGCGGGAATACGTAATACACAAACCAGCTCAGCCCCAGCAGGCGGACGGCCGGCGCATTTATATCCTCATACCCCCCCGGAGGTGTGATCAGCGAAATCCATGGTTTTCGGAGGAAGGCAATCAACACGGTTGCAGCGGCATTTACACCCATGGTATTGTAAAATATATCCGTAAACAGACCGCTTGCAAAGGCTAATGTGATCAGCAACATGGAATTAATATTGAACGGAAGGAAGAGAATGAAGGCAATGTACACGAAACAAAATGTATTACCGAATAACACCATATTATCGAACAGGAAAATCTGTGCCCCGAGAAAAACTAAAAACGAAATAAAATAGGTGATCGTATTCTGACGCATTTTTTAATTAAACTTATTTTGTATAAGTCGACTGTTCCAGGGAATCCTTTTCGGCCCTGAATTTATTTTTAATAATATATACATAGGACAGGGTATTGAAATCCGTCGACAGCCGTACCCTGACATGATAAAACGTTTCATTCTCCCTGATCGAGTAACTCTCGATAATACCGATGGGTTCATTTTCCGGGAAGATGGCATTATACCCGGAAGTTACCACCGTATCCCCTTCCGCGAGTTTGACATGACGGGGGACATAAAGCAAGTTGGCATATAAAGGATCTTCCCCGTTCCAAGAAGTAGTGCAGATTACATGATTGCTTTTTATCTCGGAAGAAACCAGCATATCGGAATGCAACATTGAATAAATGGTAGAGAAATCTTCCGAACATGCCCGCACCTTTCCTACGATACCCCAGGAGCTGATCACTCCCATTCCGGGCTCCACCCCCTGTTTCTTTCCCTTATCCACGGTCAGGTAATTATTGATCCGCCGAACAGAATTATTGATCACTTTGGCTGTAATAAAATTAAATTGATTGGTAACGACCGTATCCGGGCCGAGAATTTCAGGCAATGCCGGTTCCTTGTTTTTCATGTCTTCGGAAATTATCTCGCGGAGAAAAGCATTCTCTTTTGCCAGGTCCCTGTTCTGCATGGCCAGGTTGAAATAATTACTGATATTATTTTTTATAGTGAATACGGTGGATGAGATCACATTAGCGGTATTGTAAAAAGAAGAACTCTGATATTTACCGGAGCTGACGATGAGAACAGCGCATAAAATTTCAAATATAAGAAAGGTGAAAAAAGAACGATAGAGATAAATAAATTGAAATAACCTTCTCATCAGGCATTGCTAAGTCATAAGGATTGACTTATATGCAGGTATATTCTTCAATGCAATACCGGTACCCCGTACGACGGCTCTCAGGGGATCTTCAGTTATATGGATTGGTAATTTTGTTTTTAAAGCAAGCCGTTTGTCGAGTCCGCGCAATAAAGCACCACCGCCGGTCAGGTGAATGCCATTATCGTAAATATCGGCGGAAAGTTCCGGAGGGGAAATTTCCAGCGCCTTGAGGACTGCTTCCTCGATCTTGGAAACCGATTTATCGATGGCAAATGCAATTTCAGAATAGGATATTTTGATCACTTTGGGAATGCCGGTCATCAGGTCCCTGCCGCGGATCTCGTAATCTTCCGGTGCCTCGTCCAGCTCGGTCAGGGCGGAGCCCACTTCAATCTTTACTTTTTCAGCCGACCTTTCCCCGATGAGCAGGTTGTGTTGCCTGCGCATGTAATCGAGGATGTCCTTGTTAAAAGTATCTCCCGCCACGCGTATGGATTGATCGCAGACAATTCCTGAAAGGGCTATAACGGCAATTTCGGTAGTTCCCCCGCCGATATCGACGACCATCGACCCGATAGGCTGATCGATGTCGATGCCGATGCCCAGAGCCGCCGCAATAGGTTCCTGGATCATATAAACTTCCTTGGCGCCGGCATGTTCCGCGGAATCACGAACGGCACGTTTTTCAACCTCCGTGATGCCGGACGGTATGCAGATAACCATTCTGTGGGAAGAGGGGAAAATAGTCCGCTTCACATCCATCATCTTGATCATTCCCCGGATCATCTGTTCGGCAGCATTGAAGTCGGCAATCACGCCGTCCTTGAGCGGTTTTATCGTTTTAATGTTTTCGTGGGTCTTTTCATGCATCTGCATGGCTTCCCGGCCGATGGCAAGTACCCTGTTGGTGTTTCTGTCAATGGCAATGATGGAAGGCTCATCTACAACAATTTTGTCCTTATGAATGATTAATGTATTGGCCGTACCCAGATCAATCGCAATATCGCTTGAAAAGAAATCGAAGAGACCCATTGATTAAGATTATTATAATTTTATTCGTATTTCAGGAAATTTCCCTCAAATATAAGAATAGTACCATACAATATTAGCCCCCTGCTAATGTTTAAAATGGCGGAATCCCGTGAATACCATCGCCATATCATGGGCATCACAGTATTCGATCGACTCCTTGTCCCTGACGGAACCTCCCGGTTGGATGACTGCTTTTATGCCCGCTTTATCGGCGATCTCAACACAATCCGGGAAGGGGAAGAAGGCATCCGATGCCATGACCGATCCTTCCAGGGACATTCCGAAGGTTCCCGCTTTTTCAATCGCCTGCTTCAATGCATCCACTCTCGATGTCTGGCCGACACCGCTGGCGAGGAGTTGTCCTTTTCGTGCCAGGACTATCGTATTGGACTTCGTATGCTTACAAACTTTGCTGGCAAATAATAAAGCTTCTACTTCTTCCTGGCTTGCCTTGCGCCTGGTTACATATTTCAAATCATTTTCCCCATCGGTTTTGAGGTCCTTATCCTGTAACAGGTAACCATTCAGCAACGATTTCAATACAACCTTATCCGAAATCCTGCCGGTTTGTTTCAGCAGGATCCTGTTTTTTTTCGATTGAAGAACGGCGAGGGCATCCTCGTTATATTCCGGTGCCGCGATGATCTCAAAAAATAATTTATTGATTTCTTCGGCAGCCGGCAGATCGATAGCCCGGTTGGAGGCAAGCACGCCGCCGAATGCTGAAACGGTATCTGCAGCAAAAGCTTTGAGATAAGCTTCTTTTATAGTTGCTCCTGTAGCCATACCGCACGCATTGGTGTGCTTGATCACAGCAAAGGCCGGTTCCGAGTCAAATTCCTGGACCAGGTTTACAGCAGATTCAATATCGACCAGGTTATTATAGGAAAGTTCCTTGCCATGCAACTGAGTGAATATCGTTGAAAGGTCCCCGAAATATGTCCCCTGTTGATGCGGATTTTCGCCGTATCTTAATTTCATCCCGCGGTGTTCGCTCACCTTCAGTAATGGCATCTGGAAGTCTGTGTTGAAATAATTGAAAATGGCCACATCATAGTCAGATGAAATGCTGAATGCTTTGGCGGCAAATTGTTTCCTGTCTTCCAGGTCGCTATGACCCTCTTTGGAAGCCAGCAGGTCGAGCAGGTCCTGGTACTGGTCGCGGGAAGAAACGACCAGCACATCGTTGAAATTTTTTGCGGCGGCACGGATCAGTGCAATACCGCCGATATCGATTTTTTCTATGATATCCTGTTCGGATTTTCCGGAGGCTACGGTTTCCTTGAAAGGATAGAGGTCAACGATGACCAGGTCGACGAGTGGAATTTCATATTTTGACACTTCCTCCTGGTCTCCTTTATTTTCGTTGCGTGCCAGAATTCCTCCAAAAACCTTCGGATGAAGGGTTTTCACTCTTCCTCCGAGGATGGAAGGATAACCTGTTAGGTCCTCTACGGCGGTAGCTTTTACCCCTTGTTTCTTAATAAAATCAAATGTTCCTCCCGTTGAAAAAATTTTAACCCCGTTTTTATCCAGGGTACGTACGATCTCGTCCAGTTTGTCTTTATGGTAAACAGATACAAGTGCGGTCTTAATTTTCTTTCGTGACATAATAAAAATTTGAGTTGGGCAAAACTAAATTATTATTTTGTGTTTAGTAAGATTTTTTCGATTACTCTCGGGTAATGATAATATTCCAGTTCGTGTATCCTGTTCGCGAGATCATCGGCCGTATCGATCGGAAGGACTTTACATTTTTCCTGTAAAATAATTTCGCCCTTATCATAATGCTCATTCACCCAATGGATAGTGATCCCGGATTCGCGGTCACCGGATTTTATCACGGCCTCATGCACGAAATGCCCGTACATTCCTTTACCACCGTAGCCGGGCAGGAGGGCAGGATGTATATTAATAATTTTTCCGGCGAAGGCGTGAATAAGATCGTCCGGGATGAGCCATAAAAACCCGGCAAGCACAACCAGGTCGATGTCCATTTTCTTGAGCTGTGCCGGAATTTCTCCGGTATTATAAAATGTGTTGCGATCGAAGATGCGGTATTGCACGTTCATTTGCCGGGCGCGGTCAATTACATATGCATTTTTATTATTGGTGAGGATAATCTCCACGCGCGCCAGGTTCCCGGAATTAAAATAACGGATAATATTTTCCGCATTCGTACCGCTGCCGGAAGCGAAAATTGCAATTTTTTTTAACGAAGCCAGGGGAGCCATTTCAGTATAATTTAAAAAAAACCATGCTGCCGATGCCTAATACCATGATGATCTTTGCCATTCTGCTTAAATCCGAAAATTCCTTCTTCGTATCGGCTATGACCAGTTTCCAGACAAACCAGATCATCGGCAACGTAAGGAATACGAGGTAAAAGTTAAGCATTAATATTTTATAGGGCCGGATTATGATGAAGAACATTACGGCAAAGATTAAAATCAAGGATAAAATGAAAATTTTTGTCTTCCGGATACCCCACAGGATAGGAATTGTTTTACATCCGAAAGTCTGGTCGCCTTTCAGATCTTCGGTATCCTTGATCACTTCCCGGATCATCGTGCTAAAGAATCCGAAAAGGGCATAGGCCAGCACCAGGCTGTTATTATGTTTGTAATAGAGTGAAACGATAAAAATGCTTAGCCCTGTAAGAAGGGCTACCGTGAAATTCCCGAGAAATGGCAATCTTTTCAGCAGGTTGGAGTACAACCAAAGCAAAAAGGCGGCAAAAAAACAGGCGGCACCGATTTTCCAGTGCGCTAACGTACCGGTAACAATCCCACAAAAGGTAATAAACAGGTGGGCAAACAAGGCGGTCCTTCTTTTCAGACCTTTTCCGACAATCACGCGGTCGGGTTTATTCAGGTAGTCAATCTTTATATCGTAATAATCATTGATGATATAACCTCCTGCTGCCACCATTACCGTGCCGAGGCAGAGGAGAAAGAAATATGGATCCCTTAAAACATGACGCGCGGTAAGATCGCCTTCGGCAAGAAAGATGGCCGCAAAATATTGCGTGACGAATATGATCAGCAAGTTCGGCCACCTGGCTAAACGGAAAGCAAGCCATACTTTATTCCCAATTGAAAAATCCGACTCTGGCATAACCGGTCCGGTTTAAGATTTATTATTGACCCAGTAATTTCCTGTAAATCTTAAAAGACTCACTGTCGAAACAAACAAAAATTACTTTTTCTATTTCCTTATTCCCGGAAAGAAAATCCTTTACGGTTTTTATTGCTGTTTCCGCCGCCTCTTTTTTAGGATAACCATAAATGCCCGTACTGATATTCGGAAAGGCGACGCTTTTCAGGCCGTTTTCCACCACCCGCTTAAGGCTGTTCCGGTAGGCATTGGCCAGGAGATGCTCTTCCTTCCCTGATCCTCCGTTCCACACTGGGCCAACCGTATGAATTACTTTTTTTGCCTTCAATTTACCTGCGGTTGTGACCACGGCTTCGCCGGTAGGACAACCTCCTTTTTCCTGCCGGATCCGGTCGCATTCAGCCATGATCGAAGGACCGCCGGCTCTGTGGATAGCGCCGTCCACACCTCCCCCACCGGCCAGCCTCGAATTGGCCGCATTGACAATGGCGTCAACTTTTATCGTGGTTATGTCTCCAAGAATAACTTCGATATTCACTTATTTAATGGTTAGTTAGCTTTATAGATCTTAAATCGAATATTGCGAATCAGAATTCACGAATCCTATCATTCATCGATTACTGATTATTGACCCCGAATTTTAATTCAAAAACAACAAGATCATAAATAATACCAACCGTTTAAATTTTATTATACGATGTAATAATACCCTTGATCAGCGACGAGCTGAATCCCTGGTGTTCCATTTCATTCAGTCCTGCGATGGTGCAGCCCATGGGCGTAGTAACCTTATCAATTTCCTTTTCCGGGTGTTCCTTCCCCTCGAACAGCAAGCCGGCGGCTCCCCGCACCGTTTGGGCAGCCACCAACTGGGCGGTAACGGAGTCAAAGCCGATCTCTATTCCTCCCTGGGAAGCCGCACGGATAAAGCGCAGGGCATAGGCGATTCCGCAGGCCGCCAGGACGGTGGCCGCATCCATCAATTCTTCTTCGATCTTAATGGTCTTACCCAACAGATCGAAAATGGAAAAAACCAGCTTGAGATGATCGTCATGGTTGAATTTACCGGCAATGCAGGTCATGGATTCCCGAATGGCAATGGCTGTGTTGGGCATGGCACGGAAAACAGTGACTCCCTCGCCGGTGATTTCCTGGATCTGGTCGATTTTAATGCCGGTAACCACGGACACTATAATATGGTCCCTTCGGATTTTATCTTTTATCCCCTTTAAAACCTCGATGGTCTGATGCGGTTTGACGGCAAGGATCACCACCTCACCGAATTCAGCAACTTTATTATTATCCGTTTCTGTGCGGATCCCGAGGCTTTTCAGATCTTCAATCAGGTGAGCTTTCCTGCGGCTCACCATAATATTACCCGCATCGATCTTACCGCTTTTTATCAGTCCCATGGCTATGGACCGCCCGAGATTGCCGCCCCCGATTATTCCGATTTTCTGACCTGGCATTGTATTTTATTTTATGGATTGAAAATGATTATTTATGCAAATAAACGCAAAATCATATTTCTTTGTAATACCGGAAAGCAGAACAAGCACTATTCTATCGTTATAATTTCAAATTATTGATTTGAAAAAGAAGGTCTATCTCATTGTTTTGGTGGTATCGCTCATTTGCTACCTGTCCGTGTTTATACCCCCCCGGTACTTGTGGATTGCCGGTTTCATCACTTACCTGATCCCTTTTGTTCTTCTTTTCAACCTTTTCCTTTTGATCCGTGACCTGAAAAATTTCAAGCTTTCTTTCTTACTTCCGCTCGGGATATTACTGGCCGGCTGGGGATTTATCATCGATACTTTTCATTATTCGCGACAGCTGAAAGAGGGAACGATTAAGGTTATGAGTTATAATACCCGGGTATTTGATATTTACGATCCTTCGAAGGTGGATGCGGGAGTTCCCGGGAAAATGACCTCCTGGATACGGAATATGAACGCCGACATTATCTGCCTGCAGGAATTTTATACCGAGCCCGACCCTTCACGGAATAATACCGTTCGGATGATCAATGCCGGTAATGATTACCAGGTTTTCGACATCCCGGTTTTTGTGAACCGGATCGGCGCCAAATTCGGTGCGGTTATCTTCAGCCGTTACCCGATCATCAACAGCGGCCGTATCCGCTTCAGCGGCAATACGCAAAACCAGGCTATCTTCGCGGATGTAATTATCGATCACGATACGGTGAGGATCTACAACCTTCACCTTCAGTCGATGCACATTGATGAAAAGGAATTGATCAATTACGACGGCCATATGGAAGAAGATGTGAAGGACCTTTTCGGCCGTTTGAAAATCGGTTTTATCAAACGCTCGGTCCAGATCAATACCGTCAAGGAGAATATTCTGCATTGCCCCTACCGCGTGATTGTCTGCGGCGATTTTAATGACCTGCCTTACAGTTATGCTTATCACCAGCTTAAGGATATCCTGAACAACTCCTTCACCTCCACCGGCAAGGGTTTTGGCTTTACGTACAATGGCAAGCTTCCTTTCCTGCGGATTGACAACCAGTTTTACAGTGACGGCATTAAAGCCCGCACGTTGCAAACGGTAAGGAGCATGAAATATTCCGATCATTTCCCGCTGATCGGAACGTATGACCTGGTTAAAAAATAAAATATTAACCGCAAAGCTCGCCGCGAGCGCAAAGAATTCGGAAAGTTTCTATTACTGAAAATTTTAATCGATTCCAAAACTCTGCGATCATGGCGTCCCTTGTGGTAAAAATTCTACGCATTAGAAAAAAATTCATTAAATATGTATGAATTACCTTTGCAGAATGTCCCAGTCATTGAAAACCGACATCCGCTCATTGTCCCTCGATCAGCTGAAGGAGGAGTTTGAAAAACTCGGGGAGCGACCGTTCCGGGCCACCCAGGTACGCGAATGGTTATGGAAAAAATCGGTGACGGATTTCGGGCAGATGACCAACCTTTCCACTTCACTCAGGCAAAAACTCTGTGATCGTTTCATTATCCTTCCAGCCGGGCGGACGGTAACCCAGGTAAGTGCTGACGGTACTATTAAAGCCGGCTTCCACCTGCACGATGACAACATCATTGAAAGTGTTCTCATCCCGAAAGAAAAACGGATGACGGTCTGTATTTCTTCTCAAGTCGGCTGTTCACTGGCTTGTAAATTCTGTGCCACGGGATACCTGGAAAGGAAACGTAACCTTGATCCCGGTGAAATCTACGACCAGGTTGTACAGATGAACCGCCTTGCCGTTGAGAAATACGAACGGCCGATTACCAATATTGTATTCATGGGAATGGGGGAACCGTTGCTTAATTACAATAATGTATTAAAAGCCTCGGAAATGCTCACCTCTGAGGATGGCTTGAACTATGCTTCCAAAAGGATCACCCTGTCCACTGCCGGCATCTCCAAAATGATCAGAAAACTTGCCGATGACAAGGTAAAATTCAAGTTGGCTCTTTCCCTTCATGCCGCCAATGATGAAAAGAGGAGCAGGATCATGCCGATCAACGATAGTAATTCCCTATCCTCGCTGGGAGAAGCACTGGAATATTTTTACGTCGCCACAAAGAATAAGATCACTTTTGAATATATTATTTTCAAAGACTTTAACGACTCGCCGGAGGACGCGAATGAGTTGTACCTTTTTACGCGCCATGTTCCATGCAAGGTAAACGTCATTGAATACAACCCGATCGATGAAGTGGAATTCCGAAATGCAACACCCGAAAAAGTAAAGCTGTTTTCTGAATACCTGCGGGAAAAGGGTGTGAATGTAAAGGTCAGGAACAGCCGCGGCAAGGATATCGATGCGGCCTGCGGGCAACTGGCGAACCGGAAGAGAGCAGGCGGTTCTGAATTATAACGGCAAAGGTTATTTTTGTATGTCGTCTTTTAGGGATCAATAGTACAAAGCCTAAACCTAGCAATGGTCAGTATCCAAAAACTCAATAGCATCAATTATTTTCATCCCAGGAGAGTAAAAAAATACCTTTTGATCTGGTGCAGTCTGGGAACTGTAACCATACAGGTTGACGATAAAGTACTAAAAGTGAATAAAAACGAAGTTCTTACCATTACCTCCGGGCAATATCATTGTTTTAAGAATATTAAAAATTCGAAAGGTTACTTACTGGATTTCACGCTTGATTTTGTATGCAAGAATGACAATGATATTGAACTTATTTTCCAGAACAGCCTGTTCTGTCATTTCGATTATAATGAGATCATCCCCGTGGCCGATCCGGCGCCTATTGAATATCACCTCGAGAAAATAGAAGAGGAATTACATGCCAGACCTTTTCAATATCTTACTTCCATCCTGTCACGGATTGAATTATTGCTGGTTGAAATAAACCGATCAAAGATTGCCGGGGGCGGCGAGATATGGAAGCCTAAGGCCCTGTTCCTTCAATTCCTTGAATTCGTGCGAAACAATTTTGACCGTAACTATTCACTCGCCGAAATTGCCAACAGGCTGCAAACCACGGAGCTCAAGCTGAACGAGCTTGCAAAAATACATGCCGGCAAAACCGCCCAGCAGGTTATTTACGGACTGATAATTTCAGAGGCGAAGCGTATTCTTCAATACGAAAATTTACTCATGAAAGAAACTGCTTTTAAGCTTGGATTTGATGATCCGTTTTATTTCTCGAAATTTTTTAAAAATCATACTGGCATTTCCCCACTTGATTATCAAAAATCGCTCAAGTCCTGAATATTCCATGCTTTACTCAGAATTTTCCATTCCCTGATAGCACTATGTGTTACAATTTTGTGTTTCGGTTTACCGAAGATTGATTCATAACCTCCTGAGGAAAATGGGTCTGAAACATATCCGAATAAAAACGGAATTATTAAAATTCAAATTGAATTAAAATGGAAAATCAATTACCGCTAATCGGCATACTGGTATTCGACGGCGTTCTGATTAATGAAGTGACGGCACCAATTGATGTATTTACGAAAACTGGAGCGAACGGCCAGAAATTATTTAATGTAATCCTGGTGGGGAAAGCTGAAAGAATCTGTAAAAGTGAAGAAGGTATACGTTTTCTTCCGGATAAAAATATTGAAAACTGCCCTGACCTGCACGTACTGATTGTGCCAGGATCCAGTCAACCGTATAAACAGATACAGGATAAGGAATTAATGCAATTTATCCGGAAGCAAAATGAAAAAACCGCCTATACAGCCAGTCATTGCGCCGGAGCTTTTTTTCTCGGTGAAGCTGGAATTGCCGATTACCGGCAGGTTGTAACTTACTGTGGCGGCCAGGAACAATTGAAACACGATTATCCTAAACTTGTCGTTCGTGACGACGCTATCCATTCCGTGGTATGTGACGGAAAAATCATTTCATCGAACGGAAATCTGGTCAGTTATCTGGCTTCCCTGGAATTGCTGGAAAAAATGAGCAGCAAGGAACAGAGAAACAGGGTTGAGAATGAATTATTGATCAACAAACTATTTGAAAAAGTCGATTAAATATTACTTTATTCACGCCTTAATATTATTTATAATGAAAAAAATTGATGCAGAAACAAACATTTTAACATGGTTTGAAATTCCCGTTATTGATTCGGCAAGGGCAAAAAAATTTTATGAAACGATCCTTGATATTCAGATGCAAACGGTTTTCATGGAAGAAACCGGGGAGGAATTAACATTTTTCCCATTCAATCCTGGAGTAATCCAGGCCACGTCAGGGCGTGTGACCGGAGTACTGGCAAAATCCATTAGATCTAAACCGTCGACCGGCGGAACCAGGGTGTACATTAATGCCAGCCCTG
>CAYNCU010000002.1:0-58489 GCA_964395765.1 uncultured Roseivirgaceae bacterium
GATCAATGATATTCGTTTATTTACTGAAAACGATGTAAGATTCCTGAGGCAGTTCAGAGGAGCCTATTAGTATTTCAATGCTATTTGATAAATCATAATAAACCCGGTTTATTTTACTATAACGGATAATTAAATTCCAATATTCCAATATCAAATTACTATAAAATACCAACAATGACCCAATCGATAAAATTGATATAATTGCAATCTTTCGATCATTAAGCAGCCTACGGATTTCCGGGTTTGATTATTGAATTATTGGTAATTGGATATTATCAGGTTTACAGTAGATCCGTAAAAGGTGTGGATTGAAATTTGAGGCTTGTAATTTCAGTAGCATATTTTATGAAACTTTTTCAAATAATTTATATTGCTTTGATTTTGTCTCTGGGTTTCGCAGGTTGTAAGGATACACAACCCATGGATGATATTCCGCGAGTCTACGTTTATGAACAAATTAATCTGAATGACTTCAGGTATAATGCATTAAACCTCGTCGGTGGATTTGCCTATATTCCCGGAGGCGTACGGGGTATTATACTTTACAGAAAATCATCCAATCAATATCTCGCTTTTGAAAGAGATTGCCCGTATCAGCCCCTGGATTCGTGCGCTCTCGTTTCAGTCGATTCGTCGACCTTATTCATGATTGATACCTGTTGTTCAAGCGAGTTCGATTTTGATGGTAATCCTATAGCCGGTCCTGCAAGATTTCCAATGCTTCAATACAGCATTTATAAAAATGGAAATTTTTTAACAATAAGCAGTGAATAACCTTATTGCCAATGAAAGAACTTTTAAGCGGATTAAAATTAATGGGCTTTTTTTAATTCTTTTTACTTTTCTTCAAGGTATTCTTCTTCCGTATTGATGTCCCAAATATTATTTTTTGATTTTTTACCGGATATGATATTGTTTACCGCCGTCATGGCGGTTAACATTGAATGATCCTGGTTATTATATTTATGCATTCCATTTCTGCCTATTAAAAATAAATTTTCAAGTTGATCAGTAAAATCACGAATGACATTAAATTTTGAATAGGTTCCATAATAGGCAGGATATGTTTTTGGCATTCTTATAATTACACTATCAATCACTTCTTTTTTATCTATAATTTTAATGTTATTCAATTCATTTATGGCATATTGAATAAAATCATTATCGGATCGGCTCCAGAGCTCATCGTCTTTATTGCAATAATATTCCAAACCGATCCAAACATTATTATTATCAGCAACCATATAAGGAGACCAATTATTAAATATCTGTAACCTCCCTACCTTAACTTTTTTTTCCTGTATATAAATCCAATTATCGGGGATGAGGTTATTTAAAGTGGGAATTTTTGTTTCATTTTTAATTTTTAGTTTATTCAGTAATAAACCAACCGTAATAAAGTCACGATATTTCAATCCATCACTTATTTTTATTATAGAATCAGGGGCCTGTGGATTCATCGTTTTAATTAAATCCTTAATAGGCATTGAGGATAAAAAATAATCCCCTATAATTTCTTTAGTAATATTTGTATCAAAGTTTAAATAATGGACAGAGTACACGTTATTTTCTTTTATATTAATTGCTGTTATCTCTGAATTCCTAAGTATTTCACCTCCTTTTTCTTTAACCAGGTCAGCCACAGTTTCCCACATCTGACCCGGGCCGAGTTTTGGATACATAAATTGTTCAATTAGACTCGTATCTGTCTTTTTTTGTTTTAAAGATGAATCCTTTTTAAAAATCGATCTGACGGCATGCATGACGGCTTTAACTATTGATAATTCTTTTATTCTCTGTGAACCCCAGTCTGATGGTATTTCTGAACAAGGCACACCCCATACCTTTTCAGTATAATCCTTAAAAAATGTTTTATAAAGTTCTCTTCCAAACCGGCTGATTAAAAAATCTTCTAAATTATTAATCTTTTTTATTGGAAATATTTTAACCAGAAAATAAGTCCATCCAATTTTTATTATTCTTATTATTCCCAGTTGCAGAAGGGTTTTTTTATTTAAAGTAATAGGATAGTCAAAAAATTTTCCTAAAAAGAAAATGCGGGACAATCGGTTACGGATCAACATTACCTTATCGGTTTTTTCGGGATCAGGCCCATTCGGAGAGAGCTTAGCTTTTGTGCTTTTGCGATGGTATTGAAGGTTTAATAATATATCATCTTTCGAATTTGACCCCTGGAGAGGTAGAATTTCCAACCACCATTGCATTACTCTATCTGACTTAGAAAAAAATCGATGGCCACCAATATCTATTCGATTTCCATGATGAACAACGGTTTTTGATATACCTCCAATATCCTTCGATTTTTCAATAATTACGGGATGAATATCGGTATTTTTAATTAGTTCATAGGCAGCAGTCAAACCAGCTGGTCCTGCGCCGATGATGATTGCTTTTTTTTGCAAAAGGGAAATACTTTATAATTAAATAATGATTTATTTTCTAAAAAATCCATTAATGAATGTTCTTTAATAAAATTTCTCTGAAATTAAAAAATTAATAACAATTACATTTACATCTAAAATTTTTGTTGAGCGCAACTTAATCAAATCACTGTTTTTCAATTAACAGGTTGAAGATTAGTATGCCTCTGGCCTGGCGAATTTTGAAAAATTTACAGCAAGTCTTCTATAATCTTATCCACTGTAACCACTTCCGCTTCCGCTTTGAAATTCCTGAGTAAGCGGTGACGCATTGTAGGTTTGGCTATTTCCGTTACATCTTCAATGTCAGGAGAATATTTTCCTTTGAGCAGGGAATTGCATTTTGCCGCCGTTACCAGGAATTGTGAGGCCCTGGGACCTGCCCCCCATTCCAGGTATTCTTCTGAAATTTTCGCCCCGTTTTCTGTGCGAGGTCTGGATTTATGGACCAGGTTAACGGCGTATTCGATAACATTGTCTGTTACCGGTATCTTTTTGATCAATTGCTGAAAGGTAAGGATTTCATCCCTTCCCATGACTTTTTCTACAGTGGCTGAATTAAAGGATGTTGTTGATTTGACAATCTGTACCTCATCTTTAAATGATGGATAATCCAACAGGATATTGAACATGAACCGGTCAAGCTGGGCTTCCGGCAGAGGATAAGTCCCTTCCTGCTCGATTGGATTCTGTGTGGCCAGCACGAAAAACGGACGCTCCAGCTTATTCAATTTACCGGCAATGGTTACAGAATATTCCTGCATGGATTCAAGTAAGGCAGCCTGGGTTTTCGGCGGGGTTCTATTGATTTCATCGGCCAGAATGATATTGGCAAAAATGGGACCCCTGATAAATTGAAAATTACGGTTTATATCAAGTGTTTCGGATCCCAGTATGTCGGAAGGCATCAGGTCCGGGGTAAATTGTATGCGGCTGAAACTAAGATCCAGCGCCTCGGAAATAGTTTTAATGAGCAGCGTTTTCGCAAGGCCGGGGACGCCAATCAACAGGCTGTGTCCCTGGCAAAAAATTGAAATAAGGACAAGGCGTACTACCTCCTCCTGCCCGATGATTACCTTTGAAATCTCCTTGCTCAGATTTTCGTAAGATGCATGCAGGGTGTCAACCGCTTCGACTTCGTTTTTGAATTCTTTCATTCTAGTATGTGGCAATGTTTATATTTGTCGTCGATATGAATGTATACATCCTGTTTTGCATCGTCAAACCAATTCTGTAAAATTTGTTGTTTTTTTTCATTAAGAGCTGCAATCTGAATCTTTTGATAATCTTCCTTCAAATTGGCCTGATGAGGTTTGACTTTCGATTTGTAATATAAAATTCTTACTGCTTCTTTTCCATCTTTCATCCGGTAATGCATGGGTTTGGAAATTTCACCTACTTTCATGGTATCAATCGTAAAAAATACAACCGGGTCAAGGTCCTCAACAGAAATTCTGGCCGAGCCATTACTGTCAAATATAAAACCGCCGTTCCCTGAAGTTTCCTGGTCATATTAAAAATATTTGGCTGCTTTTTCAAATGGAATGGAATCATTCATGATTAATGTCCGGATGCTATCAAGGAAATTCTCCGCATTTTTAAAATCGACCTGGGAAAAATCGGGTCGGATCAGAATGTGTCGGGTATTATATTCGTTTCCCCGGCGCTCAATAAGCTGGATGATATGATACCCGTATTCGGATTTAACCGGCATTGATATTTCTCCGGGTTTCAGGCGCATGGCTGCGGCTTCATATTCGGGAACCATCATTCCCCGGGAGGCAAATCCGAGATTTCCCCCGGCTTTGGCTGATCCCGGATCGTCCGAATATTCGGCTGCCAGTTTGGCAAAATCTTCGCCATTGGCAAAAAAACCGATAACCGACCAGTTGCCTGACAACAGATCAATGTCAATTGCGGTAGAATTCCTGGGAAAGGGAACCTCCTTCTTTAAAAAGAACTTGGACGAGTTATTTATGTCCGCATTACTGAATTTCAGGCTGTCACGACCCAAACGGGTAATATTCCAGGTGTACTGAAAGGCATTGGCAGCAAAACTTATCTCGTTTAATTTAATAGTAAAATGAAGCTGCTGAGAATCAAAGATCCAGGTGCCTTTATATTCAGTTCCAGCCTGGTCAAAAATTGACAATTTTCCGTCTGGCGTTATTGTAACCTTCCATCCCGCATAGTCCTTGCTTATATCCCGCCCGTTCAGAATCCTGTTCCTGAGGCTAAGTGCCAGCTGTCTTGCTTTTTCCTGCTGTCCTTCCCCCGCTTTCGGGATTTTAACAATCTGACCTACCTCTACCTCAGTTGATAAATACGGTAAACTGTCTTTGGGTATATTGTTGAAAAATTTCTTAACCTCGGTGGGCGTAACGTTAATATCTGATGTGATATTATCTTCCATTTTCTGGCCAATCAATTGTTCTTTGATCTGGTCGAATAATTCAGCTTTAAAATCATCTACCGATTTCCCGTAATATTTTTCTAGTTTTTCTTCGGAGCCGATTTGTGAAATGATAACCTGCATTCGCTGATCCAGATTTGATTTCACATCGGCATCGTCAACTGTGACCGAATCGATATCAGCCTTGGCAACCAGTAATTTATTCATAATCAGGGTCTGCAGAATACCACATTTAGCATCTTCTCCGCCCTTCTGGCCCTGGGAAACATATTGTAAGTAAGCCTTATCAAGATCAGATTTAAGAACAATATAATTATCTACTTTGGCAATTATGTCATCGATAACCTGCCCCCCGCCATATTGTGACATAGCCCGTATGTTAAATAGCAATAACAGGGATAATACCAGGCTACTTGGTCTGATAAATTTCAAAATCATTATTTTTTTCAGCCCTTTCATAAATTTTATCTTCTAATTCTTTTGCTAATGCAACCTTCCTTTTATTGATTATGATTTTCTTAATATCATCCTTTACCCATTCCAAGGGGGCAATTTCGTTCGATATTTTATAATCATTTATTCTCAAAGCATAAAAGTAGGTATCGTCATTCGTTTCATAATATTTATGATTCATAATAAAATGAATCTTATTTTCAATCGAGGATAGCGGTGTATTCTTTATTATTTCATCAAAATTAATCCAGGTGGAATCAAGATAATAAGTCGTTGCATATTGATAACAGTAGGATTGAAGATCTTCCAGATCCTTTTTATTATCGGATTGCATCCAATTTTGTAACTGATTGATTCTCGGTGCTGCTTTAGGAACTTTTATATATTTACATTTTACTATGGAAAGTCTTAGGGGGAAATTATCTTTATTCACATTATAATAATCTTCAATTTCATCCTCGGAGACATTTTCATTCAGGTTATTTTTAATATATAACGACTGATATTCATGAATCAATAAGGCATACCGGTAATCCAATACCTTTCTTTCCATTTCCGCCTCATCAATATTTAATTTTTCAGTTGCTTCCGCAATGACCAATTGTTTATTTATCCAGTTATGAACATACCTGGAAATAATATTAATGCTGTCTGATTTGGAAGTATTCGGGGGAATTAAACCTTCCAGGTCCTTATAATATAAATAGGTATTATGGGCACGTGCGATCGGCCGGTTTAATAGATCAGCGGCACTTCCCTGGCTGTTATGATTTTTAATATTAAAAAGATCACAGGATTCCAGTAATACTGCCAGGATAAGAAACAGCAGAGCGTTAAGTTTCAAATTTGTGATATATTTCTCGTAAAACTTTTTTATCAACTTTTACAGGGTATTTCTTTTTTAAATCATCAAGCCATTCATTCTCCAGGTATTTCTGATAATCGGAGACAACAGAACCCCTGGCTTCCTCCAGTGTTTTTTCAGCCGGAGGATTGATTTTATGAATGATAACATAGTATTCGGAATCTTCAAGGGATAAATAATAATTTCCTGTCTTCCAGTCAATCAGATTCAAAATTTTATTGGTTCCTTTTTCAAAATTCCCTGTGTCAATACGTAAAATTAACCCCGGATTGTCAGAATACAGGTTAATAAGTGCCTTTTTAGATTGGGAGACTACCTGAAATGACAGAGAATCGTTATTTCCGTTATTTAAATAAACGAATACCGGTTTATTGTATTGCTCTTCAGGTATTACCGTCTTTTTAAAGGAATCAATCGATGGATTATCACCTTTTATAGTCAATAATAATGGATTTTTACTTTTTATGACCGAGTTATATAAACTATCGATCGCTTTGAGATCTGAGGCCCTCAAAGGGGTTTTAAACATGAATACGTACCGTTCAACCGGGTAATAGGGTAGTTTCAGGAGATTAACAATTTCATTTAATACGGAAGTATCATTCGTCATTACGATGGTTGCGGCTGCTGTTTCATTGTGTTTATATTTTTCCCGATTACGGTTAAAATAATGTTCAAGACCCGTACTATCCTTGACTGCTTTATCCCACACCATGGAATCCATCAGGTCGAACATCAGGATACCTTCCTTGTATTCCTTTACCAACCATGGATATTCCGGATATTTATCAGCCAGATGCGATTTTTCATAATCCATGAGTTTCTTTTCCCTGAAGCCGGAATATAATTGATTCATATACGGCACAGGACTGATGGATTGCATCTGTCTTTCATTCTGTAAAATATAATTTATAAAATCACTGACATCAATAGCTTGATTATTAATATGTATTAATATTTTTTTCAGAAAATCGGCTTCACCGTTATATTTCCATTCACCCTTAACCAGGGAGTTGTCGGCAAGGTCAATGCATTGCCTATAAATTTCGGTATCGAGAGAGTAATTGTTTTCCCTGGCCAGTTGATCGATGTACATTTTCTGGACCATCGAGTATCTTGCATCCTCTTTGACTCTTTCTCTCAATTCGGAATGAATATCATCATAAGTCCTGAATGGTTTTTTATCGATTAATTTAATAATATGCCAGCCATAGGGAGATTCAACAGGCGGATGAATATCACCGGGTTTTAACAGAGAAAATGCAGCTTCGGCAAAAGACGGAACCATTTTTCCGACACCGAAGGAAGGAAGGACACCACCATCATTTCTTGTATTATTATCGTCGGAATATTGAAGGCAAAGTTTATTCCAGTCTCCGCCATTCAATAATTGTGAATAAATATCTTCGGCCCGACGTTTTAACATGGATGAATCAGCTTTTGTCATATCCCTGGTATAACGTAACATAATATGAGCGACCGTAACCGTCCCGGGATTAAGTTCTTTGTCAGTCACCTTAATAATATGATATCCGAACTTCGTTTTAAAGGGTTTGGAAACAGAACCGACCGGGGTAGAATAGGCCATATTTTCAAAAGGTAAAACTAATTGTAAGGCCGTAAAAAAACCGATATCACCCCCATTCATTGAGGCAGTAGGATCATCAGAATATTCTTTAGCCAGCTTATCAAAAGAGGCACCGTCCTTTGCCAGTTTATATATTTTTTCTATTTTATTATAGGCTTCCATGGTGTCCTCAGGGTCCGTAGGATTTTTTACCGTAATTAAGATGTGGGAAGCCCGGATTTCATATTTTAGCCGGTTATATACCTGTTTAGTCAGACTGTCAAGCCATTTATCATTGGTAAGGTAGGAATCATCCAGCTGGTTTTTATAAACATTGAATTCCCGAGTAAAGGCAGTGGTTGTATCATATCCGCGGGCATAAGCATCGCGAACTTTCAACTTAAATTTGGTGTAAAGATCCAGGTAATCTTCAATATCCTTTTTCGTGATCTTTTTTTTATTATAGTTATTTTTATTTAAGGCATAGAGGAATTCCGACTTTGAGATTTTCATGGTATCGACATTCATCAATATTTCCTTGGCAGGCATATTTTGAGCCATGGTGCTGCCGAAGAAAAGACCCAATATCACAATCCCTACGATTGATTTCATATTCAATCAGATTTGAGGCTACAAGTCTATTCAAAATTAGCTAATGTGAGGGCAGAATAGCTGAAAAATCAATGAGGAGTATGGTTGAGGCTTTTATAAAGTTTATAAACCGTAAAATTGTTATCTTTATTAATCTCGATTTTATCGATTATTTTTTTAACAAGATTGAGGCCAAGGCCTCCCTGCCGGCCCTCGGCTACTAATCTTTCCAGGGAAGGTTCTTTATAATCCAGAATATTAAAACTATTTCCTGTGTCCCTGATTTCAAATATTATATCATTGTTGGCAATAGATACATTGAGATCAAGATATTCTTTAGGGTTACAATTGTGGGAATGAACGATCAGGTTGGTACATATTTCATCGACCGCTAAAACCAGAAAATGAATATCCTCTTCGGAATTTATGTGTTTCTGCAATGTCTTACCTATGAAAGACCGAATCTTTCTTAACCTGCTCTTCTGGCAGGAAACCCTATACTTATATTGCATTCAATAATTTATTTGCTTCCTCACTTGTTTCAACAATTTTAAGCAATTGATCAAGACCCAGGATCTGAAAAACATTTTTAACCTTATTGCTCATGCCGAATAAAACCATTTTGATTTTTTTTTCTTCCATATCATGAATATACGACATGAATACGCCGAGCCCTGCGGATGATATATAATCGAGTTTTTCACAATCGATCAGAATTTTTTTGCTTTCATTCATTGCCTTGCCCAGTTCGTTATCCAGGTGAATAGATGAACTGGCATCAATCTCACCGTCAATCCGGATAATCAGAATTTCGTTCTTTTTTTCTGCGTTAATAATAACCATAATAAAACTATTTGAATTTGAGGATCACCATTGAATAATCGTCTTCCGGGTCTTTAGATTCACAGAAACGGAAAAGTTCTTCAATTACAATTTCCTTAAGCTTCTCCGGGCTAAGTGTAGCATTGGATTGAATCAGATTTTTTAATCTTTCATACCCAAATTCCTCTCTCTTGAGATTCTTAGCCTCCGTTATTCCATCGGTGAATAAAAATAAGACATCACCTGCCTCAAATTCAATTCTATGTATGTTAACGTGAGAGTTGAATTCTTGGTTTCTCATAATTCCCAGTCCAAGCCCTTTTCCATATAAATATTCTGCTTTATTGCCCCTGGAGGAGTAAAATAGCGTCGGGCAGTGCCCAGCCCTTGAAAATTCGAAATAATGCTCCTTTCCGTTTATTTTGTAGAGTGAAACTGTAATAAATGAAGACTTATCCAGGTCCCTTGAAAGTGCGTTATTAGATAAGGATAGGAATTTATCCGTGGCAAGGTCAATTTGTGCAAGGCTAAGGAATATTCCTTTCATCTGGGACATATGGAAGGCTGCGGAGGTACCCTTTCCGGAGTCATTTTTATAGAATATATCATAATAGTCGCCGCCTACCTCGTCGGCGGATTTGGAGAAAGCTTTGATATCAAAGTATTCGCAATTACCCATAGAAGTGGGTAAAAGGCTCTTTTGCACATTCCTGGCAATATTTAATTCTTTAATATATCTTTCATTTTCCAACACCGCTTCAAAAAGACGGTGATTTTCTATTGAAATGGATGCCTGATCTACGAAGGTGCGGATTACACCGATCATTTCATGATTAAACCCATCGCTGATTTCCTTTAATAAAGCCAGGGTGCCTATTCTCTTTTGTTGAACCATCAACGGAGAAAATAAAACAGAACGGTATTGATGTTTTTTTAAACCGGATATATATCGATCCGGTTTGATATGTTTAATTAATTCAGATCCCAGTATGCTATGAACCTTACCCGTATTAATCTTTATCATAATTTCCTGAATCTGAAAAGAATCAATCTGGAAGGTAAATCTTTTTTTATCCGGAACGCCTTCATTTTCGATTTCCAGCCAGGCGGCATCTGCCATTACGGCTGAAACGGAACTGTCCAGCAAAATTTCATAAATTTCATTCACGTTTTGCCGCGTATTATAGGATTGGCTCAACCTTTGGAAATTGACAATTTCTTCAAGCTTTTTTTCAAATACAGGGGAAGTCGGCAGATTAAACAAGAGTACCAGTACTGCGATGAATCCATAAATGATTACAAAGCCAAACATGATAAACAGCGTAACATCGCTGGCATAATCACTTAGGTAATCGTTCCTGTAAAAGGGAATAAAAATATATAAATAATAAACCAGGTAGGCGAGGGTTAGTGTAATAAGCAATATGCTTCTAAGCTTATGACCCGAACTCAGGTAGGCTACCCATTTCAGGTTAAATGAATAATATATGCTTACCAGAATTATGGCTGCAATTCCGAACTGGTATCCGGTACCTATTATTTTTATATTGAAAAATGTGACAACAAGTGTCGCGAGCATGCAATAAACAAATACACGCCAGGAATAAATAAGTAATTTGGTTTTTTGATAAAAAATTAATTTCTCCCATACTACAAAGGTTGAAATGAGGAAGGTGGTCAAAACGCCTGCATTTATATTGAAATAAAAGGTATCGAAATAATCGTTATTAATAAATTTATTGGCACTCAACAGTGCTTTAAATAATTGTAATAATAATGAAAGACCTGTTGTGATTAGACCAGTAGCGAATACTCTCCATAACAAATCGGTTAAGTTAACCTGGTCACTTCTTCGTATCGAAGTTTGAAAGAAAAGGTAGAGGCTCAGAAAGAAAAAAACATAAAAAAGTTTAGTTAGATGGATTCCATATTCATATTTAACGTTATGAAGTTGTGTGAAAACCACCAAACCTGAAAACAGGGCAAATAACAGCCAACTAAGGACTGAAAAAATTACCGCAATTCTCAATTTAAAGTTATTGCTGAGCGTCAATTATTTATGAGTTTCACTAATAATATCCTGAATTGAAGCCGAATGCAAGCAAAAACTATAAAATGGCATTTCAAAGCTATTTTCGGGCTTTATGCAGGATGACAGATTTTATACTCAATATTAAAAAAATTATGAATTTGGGTATTTTAAAATTCCTTAAAATTAGTATTTACGAAATTCTATAGATTTCCACATTTTCCGGCAGTTATCAACAATTTTAAAGCTCAATACCGTAAATCGCTGATTTACAATTATTTAAAAAATTTAATATAGATTAAAATAATGTGGATAAGTATCTCATTTTTATATAGTTATGTAAAAGTCAACAGAATATTACTAAATTGTTACAGGAACAGTCGATGTAATTTATTGAGGTTTTATGTTAAAAAGATCTTCGCCTGAGATTTGTCCGGTAGGCGTTAAAAATACTTGATTTAGAGACAAATCCAATGTATTTACCTTCATGGCTAACCGGTAAATTCCAGGCGCCGGTTGATTCAAATTTTTTCATTACCTTTTTCATGTCATCATGAATATCGACTATTTCAGGGGGGCTGTGCATTAAAGAGCTGACTATAATTTTATCCCAGGCCTCTTCATCAAACATAATTTCACGAACATCATCAAGGGTTATTATACCCATCAGTTCATGATTTTCATTCAACACCGGAAAAATATTCCTTTTGGAAGACCTGACGTTTTTAATTAATTCTCTCAACTTACTATCAGGATGGATAATAAGTAAATCGGTTTCGATTAATTTACTGAGATTGAGAATGGTCAACACCTGTTTGTCTTTATCATAAGGATTATATACCCCGATTTCATAAAGTCTTTTGGTATAAATGGAATATTGTTCGTAATAAATGATGGTATAAAAGGATATAGCGGAAACGATCATAAGTGGGAGGAGAAGGGTATACCCCCGGGTTATATCGGCAATCAGAAAAATTCCGGTCAAAGGAGCATGTAAAACGCCACTCATAACTCCACACATGCCAACCAGTGTGAAATTTGCAGGATTTATTACTTCGGTACCGCTGAAGGTGTTCACTACGGTGGAAAATAAAAATCCGGTAATTCCACCGATAAACAAAGATGGAGCAAATACACCGCCGCTTCCTCCCGAACTGATGGTCAGGGAAGAGGCAATCGGTTTTATCAGGAGAATTCCGGCAAGAAAAAGAATTATAAAGGTAGCATGGGTTGGTTCGGGAAAGCTGACGTTATTGAACAAATAATGTTCATGGCCGTTTAAGATGGCTTTTATTGAATCATAACCCTCGCCATATATGGGAGGGAAAACAAATAAAATGAGTCCTAGTAATATTCCACCTATTACTCCTTTACCCACGATATTCTTTAATTTATTAATCTTTCTTTCCACCCAGTAGTTGGCCCGGGTAAAATAAAGTGAAACGATTCCGGTACTTACTCCGAGTAAAACATAAAAGGGTGTATCAAATGCTTTAAAGGTTTGATTGAGATGGAATGAAAATAAAATATCGTTTCCCAGCAAGGCATTGGAAACCAGCGATCCGGAAACCGATGCAATCAGCAAAGGAATAAATCCTGTAATCGTCATATCGGTCATGATCACTTCAAAACAGAAGACCACACCGGCAATTGGGGAATTAAATATGGCGGAGATGGCAGAACCGGCTCCACAGGCTACGAGAATAGTTCGGTTCGCATAATCCATGTGCATTATCTGGGAAAGGTTGGACCCGATAGCTGAACCGGTGACCACTATCGGTGCTTCCAGTCCGACCGAACCGCCAAATCCTACTGTGAAAGTACTGGTGATCATCCGGGAATACATTTTTGATCTTTCAACCAGGCTTGACTTCTTGGATATTGAATAAATAATATCCGGAATACCATGACCAAATTTTTCCCGTAACAGGTATTTTGTAATCAGAATCGTAAGAATTAGTCCGATCAGCGGATAAGAAATAGAAAGGTAATGCGGGAATCTTCCACCGGTAAGAAAGCCCTGGAGATAATGAACAACTGTTTTCAGAATTACGGCTGCCAGGCCGGATAAGGCACCGATTAAAACACTGAGAATCAATACAAAATTCCGTGTCCGTATGTTTTTGATACGCCAGACGAGGAATTTTAAAAGAATTTCATTGGCTTTCATAAATAACAAAGCACAAAATAGCACAAAAATGTTGAATCAATTGACAGATAGACTGTTATTGTTTAAAGAAGTTGAAACGGAATATAAAATGTTCGGAAAGGAAAAAATATTACATAGAATTAGAATTCTTCATCATTCTTGCTTACTAGCTCAATATTAAAATCAGGCTTCCGTGAAGTGATAAAACCGGAAATGAATAAAATGTTTATTGGTTTTCAGTATATTTTTTATAATACTCCAGAGCTTTTCATAGGGAATGACTTCCATTTCATCTGATATATATTGTATAACCTTATTTTCAACAAGCTTTTGGTAGTAAACGGATACCCGTTCATTGATCAGGTCATATTCGAAATTATTTGTTATAACCAGGCTGAGCATCCGGATGAAAATACTGTTACGGTAATTATGACGTTTATCCAGGTGGAAGGAACTATAATTCTGAAGCTTTTCGACATATTCCTTTACTTCATTGATATTACCTTCCCTCAGGCTGAATAAAAACCGTATGATCAAAAAGGCTATATTATAGGCTATATTCTGTTTATTGGAATCTGGTTTAAGTCTGGCGAATTTATCGATATTAAATCCCCATTGAATTTCCTTGCAATTCGAAATGAAGCATAAATAGGACCGGTAAATGAGCCATCTTTCCTTTATATCAGGGCCAATTTTATTAAAGCCTGTATTATTTTTAATTTTTTTATAGAGGGTTACTGCCTCATTGTAATTTTCCGATTTTAAAAGCAGTAACAACCAGTATTCCATGAAAAGAAACCATTTTTCGGATCCTTGTTTAAACAATTCAATCTTCCGACTGCAATATTTATTGAATTTATTTTGATCGTTCAGTTTAAACAGTGCTTCCAATTTTATTCCGGCAATAAAAGCGGGATCTAAATTTACAGTGATCTTACTTATATCCGCAGGAATATATTTTTCCTCGAGTTCATTGCATAAGTCCAGGATCAGGTCAGACTGATTACATATAAAGTAATAATGAATGGAAAGTAATTTGGAAAGAATTTCAAGCCTGTTGCTTTTAAAATGAATGGCGTTATCTTTAATCAGTTTAATTCTTTCAGGAATTGTTTCCCGGATTTTGTGACACGAATTTTTCGATTTGTTGATCAATACCAGTGTATCATAATAAACTGCTTCGGAATCGATAATCGTTTTATGAAATGGCCTGAGTTCCTGTAACTGTTGTTCAGCTTCCATTTGCGGGTTATATTTTCCCAGCTTTGAATATTCATTTCTCAGAATTATCAACGACTCAAGAACAATTTCGATCAATTCGTATTCCATGGCGGTTTTAATTAACCATGGAATACGTTTTAATACCATTAATGACTGCCCTTCCATTATCAGGATTTTAAATTGGCTAAGTTTAAGCAGGCAATCGTATTGAATTTTATCGAATTGCGTATTCGTTGACCTGTCGTAATCCAGGAAAAACAGATGGTTCATTAACTTCTGTCTCAATTTGAGTTTCGTGTTCCGGAAGTTTCTGTTAGCAGGATTTGAATTAAAAAGAATCCTTGCGGCTTTTTCATCGCAATCGATTTTTTCATTCAGGATCAGTTCATACAAAAGGTTATCTTTCGATTTCTCTTTTTTACGGAAATTCTGATTGGCCAATTGTATGCTGCGTTGTCCTTTTTGTCTGACAATAGTTGCCAGTTGGTTGAGCTCTTCCATAAGAATTAACGTTTAAAAAATAAATAATTACCAAAAAATTTTCAAGTCGACTTGAAATTCAAATCGAATCTACTTTGTAATTTAATTCTCCCGTATTATGTACTTCGATCTGTGGTTTATGATATACCCTTGAAAAAGGAGGTATACTTTCCGTAATCCAAACATTTCCCCCAATAATACTGTTCTTCCCGATAACGGTATTTCCCCCAAGGATTGTACTGCCAGCATATATAACTACATTATCCTCAATGGTCGGATGGCGTTTGGTTTTAGCCATTTCTTTTTTTACACTTAACGCCCCAAGGGTAACCCCCTGGTAGATTTTGACATTATCACCGATGATGGTTGTCTCGCCGATTACAACGCCGGTGCCATGATCGATACAAAAATTATCTCCTATTTCAGCTTTTGGATGTATATCTATACCCGTTCTCGTATGCGCATATTCTGTAAGAATTCTCGGAAGAAGGGGTACCGATAAATCACAGAATATATGACCGATCCGGTAACAGGCTATGGCATAAAATCCGGGGTATGTTCTTACCACCTGGTCGAAACTCACTGATGCGGGATCTCCTGCATGAATTGCTCTGGCATCATTTATCAGTAAATCGTACAATTCCGGAATCTTCTCTATGAACAACTCTGCTATGGTTTCGGCTGGTTTATGCAGTTTTCCCTGGATCCGCACAAAAATCCCGTACAATTCGTTGAAAAGAGAGCTGGCATATACTTCTAATTCACCCTGGCTGGTGAAATTCTTTTCACTTAACTGCGGAAAAAGCAATTCCAGAAGCCCTTCAGTAAATGAGGCAATAGAAGTACGGGAAGGCAGATTATCTGAATTCTGGTGAGAATTATATAATTGATTAATAAAATTTTTATCCAAATTGAACATTAGTATATACTGTTTACCCTGATTATACTAATAAATAACGCTAGAACGGGGATATTGTTAAAAATCTCTAAAAAATCCTGGTAAGTAAAGTTAGAAAAATTACCGGATAATCAAGCAATCTGTTGACATAAATAGCCTTCTTTCAGATACAAAAAGCTTATAAATTTCAATGGCTTTAGATGACAACGTCTTATTAATAATTTATTATGAACCTAATTCACCCTCCTGACATTTTTTTTATCAATAGGTCAAGAATGAATTATTTAGTTTTTTAACCACTTGTCAAGCCAATCAAAAAATACCCTCTGCCAAAGAATTCCATCCTGGGGAGATGTTACCCAGTGATTTTCATCCGGGAAATAAAGCAACTTTGAAGGAATACCTCTCAATTGCAATGCATTGAAAGCTTCAAAAGCCTGAGTATCCGGCACCCTGTAATCTCTGCCACCCTGTACAATCAGCATGGGAGTGTTCCAGTTTCTGACAAAATTGATGGGCGAAAATTTTGTATAGCTTACGGGCTGAGGATCGTTCCAGTAAGGCCCATTTAAATCCCAGTTGGCAAAGAACATTTCTTCGGTACTTCCATACCAGCTTTGAATATCGAAAATACCATCATGGGCAATAAATGCCTTAAAACGGTTATTATGTATCCCGGCCAGGTAGTACACGGAATAACCTCCAAAAGACGCTCCAACAGCTCCTAAATTGCTTCTGTCAATATAGGGTTCCACCGATACTGAATCAATAGCCGTTAAGTAGTCCTTCATCGCCAGGCCACCCCAATCACCGGATATTTCATTATTCCATTCGGCTCCGAAACCGGGAAGGCCCCGGCGGTTTGGTGCCACAATTACATATCCGTTGGCTGCCATTATCTGGAAATTCCAACGATATGAAAAGAACTGGCTTACCTGGCTTTGCGGCCCTCCCTGGCAATACAGTAAACAGGGGTATTTTCTCTGGGGATTAAAATCGGGCGGGTAAATAATCCAGACAAGCATATTTTTCCCATCAATAGTTTTTATAATACGTTTTTCAACCTTCCCTTTTTGAATAGGGTCCCAGATGGAATCATTCACATGGGTAAGCGGTTGCATGGTCCCGTCGTTGGTCTCGATGGAATAAATTCGCTCCGGTTCCGACATACTCATAACCCCTGCAATGAGGCTATGACCAATTGGCTGAATACTTGTAATATCATGAGCTCCCCTGGTAAGTGGCTTTATATCTGCCTTTTTCTCGTCAATCTTTTCAAAAACTGTGCTCCCCAGGTCCAGCGTATAAACCTGCTGGGTGCCATCGGTACAGGCGATAAAGTACAATATTTTATTATTCTTGTCCCAACTGCAGGATACAATATCCCTGTCAAAATTTTCGGTTAATAATTTTATTCCGCCTGTTTTTACATCGAAGATCTTTATCTCATGCTGTGCCGATTCATGCCCGGGCTGTAACATGCTTAGCCAGGCAATTTTAGTTCCGTCAGGCGAAAAGGAAGGTAGAAGATCATAACCCTGGTTGTCTTTCGAGATATCGATGGTAACTCCGGAAGGAATATCATACCAGTAAATGTCCGAATTGGTATTGATTGCATATTCTTTCCCCGTATATTTTTTACAAACATAGGCTAATGAATTGCCGTCAGGGCTCCACGCAATGTCTTCTGGACCATCGAAAGGTTTCATCGGACAATCATATTTTTCATCTTTCATAACATCCTTGATCGCGCCGATTACCTTTCCGTCCTCATATTTTATAATACAAACATGACTGTAGGTTTCGCCTTTCCATTGATCCCAATGCCGGTACATCAGATCATTTATTATTTTTGCATTTGCTTTGGGGAGATCCGGGTACATATCGGCAACGGACTGATCGAGTTTAATATTCATGGTAAATGAAATATGTTTCATATCGGGTGCATAATCAAAATTATCAATCGGCAAATCAAAGGATGTCACCTGCATTAATTCATCTCCATTGATATTCATTTCCCAAAGCTGCATGGATCCGCTTTTGGCGGAAAGAAAACCTATTTTTTTACCATCCGGCCTCCAGCGGGCGTTGTAGGCACTCCCGGCCAGGTCGCGAACCACTCTCGTATCCCCTGTTTTCAGTGATGTGATATATAATGTTCTTTTGCTGTTGTTTTCCCGGATGTTATACTTTGTAACTCCGTAAAGGACCCAATTCCCGTCAGGAGAAACCTGTGGGTCTGAAATTCGCCCGAGAGCCCATAGTTTTTCCGGTGTCAACCTTGTTGATTGAGCCGTTAACTTAACCGGCTGAATCATTGTAAAAAGGGCGAAAAGAATCGCTCCTGCGAATAATAAAAATTTATGTTGAATCAGGTATCTCATAATAAAAAAACTTATTAAGTGAACACTATGTATTATATTTGCACCTCTTTAAAATTAAGTATAAAATGGGTGGAAAGAAAATAGACAGAAAAAAGCAATCCTTATTATCCAGGTCTGCGAAAAGACAGGCAAGTATTAAAAAATTGACCCATAAACCTGTCATTAAACATGTTGATATAGAAGCTATAAAAGAATCGTTTAAGCATTCAACTCCTGCCCATTCCTCGAAGAAGGAATCAAAGGCCGAAGTGACCACGGAAAAAAGTGATGTTGAGGCAATGAATCCGGAAAAGCCCAAAAGAAGCCCTAAAGCAAGCAAAGAAAAAGAAAGCTAACCTTCTTTCATTTAACTTCTTTTCCCGATTTCTATCACCTGGAGTTCCGATATCCGGGCATCAGCCAATGTAAACCTGACCAAGGTTTTAATTTTATGAAAGCCCTGGTTTCCCGCAGCCCCCGGATTAATATAAAGAAGTTTAACCGGTTTATCGGCGGAAACTATCTTAAGAATATGGGAATGTCCGCATATGAAAATATCGGGAGAAATTTCGGGCAATTTTTTTTTGACTTCCTTGTTATAACGGGGCGGGTACCCGCCGATGTGGGTCATCCAGACCCGGAAGCCTTCGATTGAAAAAACCAGATCGGTATTCAGATCCGGGAAATCGTTTTTATCATCGATATTTCCATAAACAGCCCTGAGGGATCTGAAATTTTTTAAGGATTTGTAAACTTCAATGCTCCCGATATCCCCGGCATGCCAGATTTCATCACATTCCTTAAAATACTCAAAAATTTTCTCATCAAGAAAACCGTGAGTGTCTGATAATAAGCCGATTTTCATATTATATTTATAACTATAATAAAGATCTTTTTAATATTAATTTCATCATTCAAATTTTTAACTGAATATTTTTAAGTATGAATGCCGAATTACTTGCCAGACTCCAGTTTGCGTTTACTATCATGTTTCATTATATATTTCCTCCTTTTACCATCGGAATTGGTTTCCTGCTTGTAATTTATGAATCATTATACCTGACAACAAAAGATAAAGTGTATGAATCCATTACCCGTTTCTGGATAAAGATATTTGCGGCCTGTTTTTCCGTGGGAGTTGCTTCAGGGATTGTTATGGAATTTGAATTTGGCACGAATTGGTCGGCGTATTCACGGTTTGTAGGGGATATTTTCGGATCCCCACTGGCCGCAGAAGGAATTTTTGCCTTTTTCCTAGAATCGGGATTCCTGGCTATTCTTTTATTCGGATGGAACCGGGTAAAACCGGGCGTACATTTATTTTCTACCATAATGGTTTGTGTCGGTTCCATCCTATCGGCTTTCTGGATCGTTGTGGCCAATTCATGGCAGCAAACTCCGGTTGCTTATGAAATCGTTCAGCATGGAGATACGGCAAGAGCGGTAATAACAAATTTCCGGGAAATGGTCTTTAATCCATCCAGCATGGTCAGGTTTTTACATGTAATCATAGCGGCCATATTACAGGGATCTTTCCTGGTACTCAGTGTTTCAGCCTATTATTATCTCCGACACCGATATATCGAATTTGTTAAAAAATCGATTCCCATCGCCATGGTCATTGCTGCAATGGCTGCCTTGTTTCAATTATACCTTGGCCATGAGCATGGTAAAATAGTAGCAGAATACCAGCCGGCAAAACTGGCTGCTTTTGAGGGTTTGTATAAAACCAGCAAAAAAGCCCCTGAATATGTAATCGGATACACGGATCCTCAAAACCAGGTAACATCCGGTTTTCGGATAAAAGGATTATTGAGTTACCTAGTTTACGGCGATTCCAACGCAGCGGTAACCGGGCTTGATCAATTTCCCAAAAGTGAATGGCCACCGGTTGCTCGGGTATTTCAGACCTATCATCTTATGGTGGCCCTGGGGATGCTTTTTATTTTCATAACTCTTGCAGGTTCATTTTTACTGTTAATTAGGAAATTTTTTGACCGGAGATGGTTTTTATGGTGTTGGGTAATTATGGTGCCCTTACCTGTAATTGCCAACCAGGCGGGCTGGGTATCGGCAGAATTGGGAAGGCAGCCATGGCTGGTATACGGACTTTTAAAAACAAGTGAGGGAATATCGAAATCAGTAAAAGGACCGGAGATCCTTATTTCCCTCATATTATTCATGATTATCTACCTGCTCCTGTTTCTTGTCTGGATATATATCATCGATAAGGACATTAAAAAAGGTCCTGATTTAAAAGATATCAATCCTTCCGCAAGCTATTCAGGAACGGAAGATGCGCTTGGTTTTTTAACTCCTAAATCCGATTAATTTATGGATTATAATATTATCTGGTATTCAATTGTAGGAGTGTTGCTGATGGGTTATGCCATTCTTGACGGTTTTGACCTTGGGGTTGGAGCGCTTCATTTATTTTCAAAGAATGATCATGACCGGAGGATTTTCCTGAATTCAATCGGGCCGGTTTGGGATGGCAATGAAGTTTGGCTGATCACGGCGGGGGGGGCCCTGTTTGCTGCCTTCCCCGAAGTATATGCTACCGCTTTTTCCGGATTCTATCTTCCCTTTATTTTACTCCTGGTGGCGTTAATTTTCAGGGCGGTTTCCATAGAATTCAGGAGTAAGGAACCTTCAAAAAGATGGAGATCCTCCTGGGACATCAGTTTTTCCATCGGCTCGGTTATAACCGCTATTCTTTTCGGAATAGCCATTGGAAATGTGATTATCGGATTTAAGATCGGCGCCGATAAGGAATATGCCGGAAGTTTTATTGATTTGATAACGCCTTATACAGTATTAACGGGGATATTTAACCTGGTTATGTTTTCGATGCACGGGGCAATCTATCTTTACCTTAAAACGGAGGGGGATCTTCAGCAAAAAGTAAGATCCTGGATTCTCAGGCTTTACATTGCTTTTATATCATTGTTCCTGGTGGTTACGCTTGTAACCCTGTATTTAAGACCTGGAATGGTGGCGAATTTTTCATTCGGGAAAGTGGCTTTTCCCGGAGAAAAAAATTTTATTATGGTCCAGCATCAGACCCTGATCTCTGTAATTGCCTGGATCGTGGTACTTTTAAATGTTCTTTCTATTGCCAATATTCCGCGTAGTCTGGCCAGGAATAAACCCCATCAGTTATTTTTTTCCTCCGCCTGTACAATTGCTGCATTAATTCTACTGTTTGCCCTGGGTATTTTCCCAAATATGATGATTTCCAATATTGCACCTTCTTATAACCTGAATATCTATAATTCATCATCTACAACTTATACCTTAAAGAACATGCTGGTCGTAGCTATCATCGGTGTTCCGTTTGTTCTGGCTTATACCAGCGCAATATACTGGACTTACCGCGGGAAGACAGCGTTAGATGAACATAGTTATTAGAAAGTCTTAAAGAGGGGCAAAACGTATTTAATATTTTCAGGATTAATCAAAATATTCACGGATCAGGAAGTTCTCATAAATTAAGATCCAAGGTAAGTGACTCAAGTCTTTCATTGATCTCATTAAGATGGGAATCTTCCAATTGAATTTCCGCTGCCCTGACATTTTCTTCCACTTGCTTGATATTTCTTGCTCCTACCAGTACGGAAAGCATGGCCGGTTGACGCATAGTCCAATTTATCACCAGTTGACTGAGGGTAGCATCATATTGTTCAGCAATCGGTTTTATATCCTTTAAAAAATTATTGATCCTGGAAAGGTTAGGTTCCTTATAGTAAGGCGTCTCCGGCCGGTTGTCACCTTTATTAAATTTATAATTTTTATCGATTTTGCCAGTCAGTATTCCGCGCTGCAATGGACTATAAGGCAAGACACCTTTTCCTTTTTCAACACAATAAGGAATTACCTCCTTTTCAATATCCCTTTTGACCATACTGAAAGGCACCTGGTTGGTGATGATTTCCATATATTTATTGGCTTCCATCATTTGTTCCACCGAATAATTGCAAACGCCGGCGGCTACGATTTTACCCTGTTCAATTAGCCTCAATATACCCTCCATGGTGTCTTCAATCGGAGTGGAAGGATCGGGCCAGTGTATCTGGTAAAGATCGATGTAGTCCGTACCAAGCCGTTTAAGGCTTTCCTCACATTCCCATATGACACTTTCCCTTGCCGCATACTTATGCATTTTCAATTTTTTTCCTTCAGCAGATTCGGTATTAAAATAAAATGCACCTTTATCGGTATCCCAGCGAAGTCCATATTTGGTAAAAACCTGGAATTTATCTCTACGACCTTTTATTACCTTGCTCACAAGTGATTCGCTTTTTCCAAACCCGTAGGCCGGGGCCGTATCGATAGTGGTCATCCCCAGGTCAAATGATCTTTCCATCGCCTTTAACGCGTCATTTTCATCGGCTCCACCCCAAAGCCATCCCCCGATAGCCCAGGCTCCAAAACTTATGGAAGATATTTTAATACCTGTTTTTCCTAATTCCCTGTATTCCATTTCAGAATAATTATATTCATTTAAAAAAATTCTGTCAAATTATCTAAATTGCATTTCCCCCTGATAGCAAACTTAATAAAATGCTTAGGCTGATAAATATATTCACAGGAGTTTTTTTAATTTATTCTCGTGTTATGGCGGGGCCGGTTGACAGTCTTGAAATGTTAATTTCAGGTTCGGATAATCTCGACAATAAAGCCACCTACCTGCTCAAGCTAGCTGAAATTTACAGCCTTAAAGAGCCCAAACAGTATTTAAACACCAATCTCAGGATCCTTGCGCTGGGGAAAAAAACGAACCCGGAAATCATCGCCAAAGCCAATGAGAATTTAGGTGATTACTATTGGACAATTACAAATCTTGATAGTTCGAAGCACTATTATAATATTGCCTTATCAAGGTATCTGAGTAATAATAAAACCAATGATGCCGGGATTGCACTTTATAAACTAGCGCAGGTGTTTAATCTTGCCTCCAATTATAAAGCGGCCTTGCAATATGCCAACGAAGCCCTTGAAAAATTAGTTGAGGTTGACGATCAGCCGAACCTTGCCAATGTTCATGCCCTTCTTTGCGATATCCAGTCTAAAATGGGCCTTAAGGAAAAGGCTATCAATGATTGTATTACTTCCCTGAAGATATACGATAACCTTGGTAAGATGGAGGGGAAAGCAAGATTGCTTAATTACATCGGTGTAATATATCTCGAACTCAAACAGCTTGACAAATGCAACCAGTATTTCAGAGAAGCCCTTGCGATGGCACGCTCACAGAATGACCGGCCTGTTATAGCCCGGGCGCTCAATAACCTGGCCGATACCTACATCGAAAAAAATTCCATGGACAGCGCCTTTTTTTACTACCAGATGGCATTAAACATTCAAAAGGAAGACAGTGATTACAGGGACCAGGCCGCAACAAAACTGAAAATAGGAAAAGCGTATCTGAAAGCGAATGATTCTCATCAGGCACTGAAGTACCTAAATGAGGCTTTGAAATATGCACAGCAATCACCTGATATTGAATTACGGGCTAAAGTATATTCAGAGCTGGGTAACTTATATTCCTCCATGGGGAACCTGAAAGTTGCCATCCGGTACCTTAAAAGGGCCCTCGCCGATGCACAGAGAATTGAGGCCGATCCGATTCTGCAATCGTGTTATAACAACCTGGCGAAATATTATGACCGCCTGGGTGAAAAGGAAAATGCCCTGGTTTATTTTAAGCTGTATATGCTGCACAGGGAATCAATGTTTGCGAATCAAAGTACCCTGAAAATTGCTGAGATCGAAGCTTTATATAATCTTGATAAAAAGGAAAAAGAAATACAACTCCTGAAGAGCGAAAATAAGATCAAGGACCTGGAAGCATCTTCAAGGAAACTTATCAATATCGTTTTAATAACGGGATTGATCTTCGTGATTTCCTTTTCCGTGATCATATATCGGCAATACCGGATACAGAATAAGGCGAATGTGGTTTTGTCCATGCAAAAAGAAGCAATTGATAAGCAAAAAAAGGAGATAGAGCAGCAACGGGACAATATAAAGGAAAGTAACATAATGCTGGAAGATCAAAACAGGCAAATTACCGATAGTATCGAGTACGCTAAACGTATTCAATTTTCACTCCTGCCGGCAGTTGGTACCTTGAAAAATGTTTTTCCTTCTTCCTTTATTATTCATTTGCCCCGTGATATTGTGAGCGGCGACTTTTATTTCCTGCATGAAAACGGAGACAGTAAATTTATTGCTGTTGCCGATTGCACAGGCCATGGGGTACCGGGTGCATTTATGACAGTACTTGCGCATAGCTTGTTACACCAGATCATGTCAAATGCCGCCAATCTCTCAACCGACGAGATCATCCTTGAGCTGGATCGTAAAATTAACCAGAACCTGAATCAACATGGCATTTCTCTTTCTCCCATGGAAGGCATGGACATGGGACTGTTTAAGATTGATGCCAAAAGAAAAACAGTTTTTTTCACGGGAGCTAAGATTCCCGCCTATCATTTTAATAAAAAAGAAGTAATTCAGGTTGCACCTGACCGATATTCTATCGGGGGGGTAAGCTCAACGGGAAAATTATTCTCCTGTAAAAGTGTTGCCTATCAACCGGGCGATATATTGTATTTGGCTACGGACGGATACCAGGATCAGTTTGGCGGCCAGAATGGAAGAAAATTCATGAAATTGCATTTCAGAAACCTGCTCAACGAAGTTGCCGGTCTGCCTTTTGAAAGCCAGGAAAACAAACTATTTTCTATGTTTAATGCCTGGAAGGGGAATAATCATCAGACTGACGACGTACTGATAATGGGCATAAAATTATAGTGGTACTTTTTAACCTCCATTATTTTGAAAAAAACAAAATCGGAAGGAAAAACTATTGATTCCGGCGAAAAAAAAATCAAGACACTGGAAACTTCGATAGCAAGGTTTTGCGCTTACCAGGAAAGGACGATTGAACAAGTACGGAGTAAATTAAAAGATCTTGAGGCGGAAAATAATATAGCTGACAAAATAATAGAAAAGATGATTGACGAGGGATTCCTGAATGAAGAACGTTTTGCATTTTCCTATGTACTGGGAAAATTCAGACAAAATAAATGGGGAAAAATGAAAATAAGATATACGCTTCGGGGAAAAGGAATAAAAAATGATGATATCAATAAAGCGCTCGGACAATTGGATGAAGAGGAATATAGGGAACAGGCGGTTAAATTATTTCATACCAAAATTGCGCGGATAAAAGGCAATAACCCAGTTAATAAAAAGCTGAAAGTAATCGCTTTTATGGTTTCCAAGGGATTTGAAAATGACCTTATCTGGGATATAATCCGAAAAGAAGGAATTAAATGATTTCAAGTAATTGAAAATAAAATTTGCTCCGGAATCAAAATCTTTAGAGTTTTACATAAATCTGGTATCAAATTTCGGAAAGTGGATATTAAAAAGGCGGCATATTCGGTTCTGGAGCAATTGAAATCTGTATTATTACAGATAAATACGGAGGATTATAAAAAAATAATTCCTTCATATGAGGCCAGCATCGGTCATCATGCGCGTCATATGATTGAATTTTATATTTGCCTTTTTGAAGGCCTCAAAACAGGCCGGGTTAATTATGATAACAGGCAAAGGGACCCTCAAATTGAAAGCTTACCTGAATTTGCGGTAAACAAAATTCATGAAATTATTCAAAATATTGAAAGTGTACAGGGAGATCCTCAGATCATCCTGGAGATCAACTATGACTTATTAAATGATGAGAATAATTTAATCAATTCTAATTTTTCAAGAGAACTGGCTTATAATATTGAACATGCTATCCACCATATGGCCATCATTAAAACCATGTTAGCCGATTTTTTCCAGTACATCCAGTTGCCGGAAAATTTCGGGATTGCGGTCTCTACGATACGTTTCAGAACCCGGACCCTTAATTAATGAATTTTTATGTGCACGGTAACTTATGTGCCCATAAAAAAAGAATATTACCTGACCAGTAACAGGGATGAATCTGCCTTAAGGGGCGAGGTGGAGTGGCCCAGTCTGAAAAAATCATCCGCGTATAACTTATTGTATCCCAGAGATAAGGCAGGAAACGGAACCTGGATTGCTGCGGATGACCAAAACCGCGTTGTTTGCCTGTTAAATGGAGCTTTTCAACGTCATGTCCGTAAAGACCATTACAGGTTCAGCAGGGGTCGCGTCGTACTCGAAATATTTACATACAGCAAAATTGGGGATTTTTATGAATCGTATGATTTAACCGATATAGAACCGTTTACACTGGTCATCGTTTGGTATGGCAAATTATTTGAATTCAAGTGGGACGGGAATAAAAAATTCATGAAAAACCTTGACCCTAATCTTCCGCACATTTGGTCCTCCGTGACTTTATATAACCCGGAAATGATCAGGTTAAGAGAACAATGGTTCAGACACTGGCTGGAGAAACCAGGGATAATCAACCGGGATAAAATTCTATCCTTTCATCAATCTGAAATTTCCGATGATCCGGCAATTAATATTAAAATGAAAAGACAGAATGTTCAGACATTAAGTGTAACCTCTCTTTTTTCAACTCAGGAGCAAATGTCGGCTGTTTATTTTGACTTAATCAACAAAGAAATTTCCGAAAACGGGTTAGTTAACGAAACGGTTTTAAAAAATGTCAGAAGTTAAAATAAATTTTAAGGAATAATTTTTACGAATTTTTCTGATGCCGTCGGTATGAAATATAATCGTTTTTTTACTAAGTTACTTCATTGGGAATTCTGGCCTTGGCAGATTGTTTATTTTCCGGTGATGGTTTATGGATTGTGGCTGTCGATTAAATCACGATCGTTTTTCTTTTTTTTTACAGTTAACCCCGGTATTGAAACCGGAGGTATGCTTACCGAATCCAAGATAGAAATTCTTAAACTTATACCGGAAGAATTGAGGCCTAAAACAGTACTCTGTACTTACCCGGCGTCTCTGCAAGACTCCCTGAACCAAATGGGAAAAGAAAAAATAAATTTTCCTGTTATTTGTAAGCCTGATCGGGGTGAACGAGGGTGGAGGGTAGAAAAAATTTCAGGGAAAGAAGAACTGGGTGGTTATATTAATAATAGTAAGACCGATTTCCTTATCCAGGAATTCATTGACATGCCTTTTGAAGCCGGTATTTTTTATAGCCGGTTTCCCGACCAGGACCAGGGTTTCGTGAGTTCAGTCGTTATAAAGGAATTATTGCAAGTTAAAGGCGACGGTATTTCTCCTGTACGTGAATTGGTAAAAAAATCCATGAGAGGAAGTTTACAGCTTCTTGTACTGGAGAAAAGGATTCCGGACCAGATGAATTATGTGCCTTCGAAAGATGAAAAAATTGAACTGGTCCCAATCGGGAATCATAGTCGCGGTACTACCTTTTATAACGGGAATCACCTGATCGGTAACCAGCTTAACGATGTAATGAACAGAATCGGATGTAATATCAGGGGCTTTTACTATGGAAGATTTGATATCCGGTGTATTAATTCTGAAGGGCTTTTAAAAGGAGAAAATATTAAAATACTGGAATTGAATGGTGCTAAAAGTGAACCCGCTCACATTTACCACCCCGGTTATCCGATTTTAAAAGCCTATTCTGATTTATTCCGTCATTGGAATACCTTATACAAAATCGCCAGGATGAACAGAAAATCGGGAATTCGATATCCCACCTTCAGCGAAGGATGGAAATCATGGAAGAAATTCCTGAAATACCAGCGATTGAGAAAGAGAACCGGATAAAAGGGTTTTTATAAAGTTCTTTTTCATTATAGAGTAAATTATATGCCAATCACTCTACTTACTGGCACTTCATTCAATATGTTCACCGGACATTGTCTTTACGCCCTGACCCCTAAAACCTTCCATGGAAGCTTTTTTAAGGCCCGGCCCTTTTATGGAAAATCCCGGCACATTGCCGGGAATGACATTCCCTTTTTTTGTTGAATTAAATGAGATCCTTCCCTTTTGATATTTCCATCTGATTTACCAATGAATAATATCTTCAGAATTAAATTCGGTTTTGTGTAATCCTACTGTATTGTTATTGTACAAAATTCCGAAATAAATCACTCCGTCCCTCATTCCCAATCCAAAAGCTTGAATTGCCTGAATATTCTGATCCGAAGTATCGGCAGGAGTAATTTTTTGTTTATTCAACCGCATATTCATGCCCGTTAAATCGTTTTTAAATTCCTTATTTAATGCCGGTTCGGCTTGTGTCGGGGAAATTGTTCTTAATGAAAATAAAAACAGGCTTCCACTGATCAATAATGCCGATAAGCCAAGGCAAACGGATAAAAATCTTTTTACAAATAAATCTGATTTTTTCATAATATTTTGATTTAGTTTAGCTACATACCCAACAATATTTTTAAATTCCTGATTTAATAAATTAACCGACAATTAATGAAATTATTATTTTCAAGGATAATATTCCGTGTTTTCGATATTACTCATTTTATCAGGAAGCTGACCCTGCCCAAGTTAATTAATTTTTCAAAAGTATTTATCAGTTATTATATCTCCCGCATGGGTAAAAATCCTTCAATGATCGGATACCCTGTGTCTATTTCACTGGAACCTACGACTTCCTGTAATCTCCGGTGCCCTGAATGCGTCAGCGGATTAAGAAGTTTTACACGGCCAACAGGAATGCTCTCGCCTGATTTTTACAGGAAGATAATAGATGAATTGCATAAAGTGTTAATTAACCTGACTTTGTATTTCCAGGGAGAACCGTTTTTAAACCCTGACTTTTATGATATGATAACCTATGCCCGTAAAAATGGCATTTACACTTTTACTTCTACCAACGGGCATTATCTATCCGAAGAAAATTCAAAAAAATTAATTGATTCGGGTCTCGACAGAATAATTATTTCGGTTGATAATTTTAATCAGAAAGCCTATGAAAAATACAGGATCGGAGGAAATATAAATACAGTTATTTCCGGCATCAGTAACCTGGTCCGAATGCGAAGGCAATTAAAAAAACAAACCCCTTTTATAATCCTTCAGTTCCTGGTTAACCGGGACAACGAGAACAATTTTAAAAATATACGTAAAGCAAGTTACGACATGGGAGTAGACCAGGTAGTATTTAAAACCATGCAGATTTATAATTATCAGGAAGGCTCATCCTTTATTCCGGTGAATGAAAAATATACCCGGTATAGACATACTGGCGGAAATAAATATATTTTAAAAAACAGATTATTTAACCATTGTTGGAAAATGTGGCATAGTTGTGTAATAACCTGGGATGGACGTATTATTCCCTGTTGTTTCGACAAAAATGCAGGACATTCCCTCGGTCGGCTTAACGGGCAAGGAGTAAAAGATATCTGGAAAAACAACCAGTATTATGAATTCCGCAAAGTTCTTTTTAATAACCGATCTTCAGTAGATATATGCCGGAATTGCAGTGAAGGAACTAACGTATGGATTTAAGAGACTTTTCTGTTCAGCTCTTTTTTTGTGAATATTGTGAACATTCCTTACAGATAGCGTCTTTTCTTTCCCTCGAAAAGACAGCCCTGTAGAAAAGCCGGCCGATATAGCCTACTGCGCCTGTAAATAATAGAAAAACAATAATTTTCTGTAACATAATGCTTACAAAGATAATCAATAATTTTTTTCCCAGTATTCAAGGATCACCTGTTGCATTTTTAACTGGACATGTGCATTTCCGGCCACCAGTTCCTTGCCGAAGAGAAAATTGGCCCCTCCCCGGAAATCCGTAACTTTTCCGCCGGCCTGCTGAACGATCAGGGTTCCTGCAGCCACATCCCATGGATTTAGAAAAAACTCGAAAAAGCCTTCAGATTTCCCTGAAGCTACATAGGCAAGATCAATAGCAGCACTTCCCAGTCTTCTGAGACCGTGGGTATTGGACAGGAAATGATACATCATTTCATAGAAATTCCTGTACTTATTAAAATCCCTGTATGGATAACCTGTGATATATAAGCCTTCTTCGAAATTTTTAACTTCCGATACGTGAATCTCTTTGTTATTACAGTAGGATTTACTGTTTTTGCTTGCCCGGTAGCAATTGTTGTTTGGTACATCTATAATCACACCCGATACGATTTCATTTTCGGAGAGAAGGCCAATACTGATAGAATATTGAGGCAAGCCATGCATAAAATTAGTAGTTCCGTCAAGTGGATCGATAACCCAGTTACAGCCACCCTCATTTTTTACTCCCGTTCCTTCCTCCGCAATAAATCCGGCCTCCGGAAATATTTTTATCAGGGATTCTGTCAGCTTCTTTTCAGCCTGTTTATCCACATAGGAAACCAGGTCATTTTTGCCTTTATATTCAATCCTGGAAAAATCAAAATTCTCGCTTTCTCCACGTATAAATTGTCCTACCGATAGTGCGGCATCGGCAACTCTGTCAGTAATTTTTTCAAAATCAGTCATTTCACAATAATTTCACTGCGAAAATAATGCTTTACGGGAAGTTATATCCGCCGACCCGGTTTTATCGAATAATTATTGTTCCTTACCGGCAACAACTATGACAAATTCACCGCGAGGATTATGGCTTGAAAAAAAATCCTTCATCTCCCGCAATGTCCCCCTCCTGGTCTGCTCATGCAATTTGGTTATTTCCCTTGAAATGGAAATTGACCTGTCCTCCCCGAAATAGCCGATCAGGTCTCCCAGTGATTTTACCAGTTTATACGGGGATTCGTAAAAGATCATCGTTCTGTTTTCACCGGCTAATTGATTTAACAATTTATTTCTTCCCTTCTTTACGGGCAGGAAGCCAATGAAAACAAAAGAATCCGCAGGTAAACCGGAATTTAAAAGGGCCGGTATTAATGCTGTTGGCCCGGGGAGGCATTCAAAGGGAATATTATTCTCAATACAAGCTCTTACGATCAGAAACCCGGGATCCGATATGCCTGGGCTTCCTGCATCCGTTACAAGCGCTATTTTAGTATCATTCAGTAATTCACTTATAATTTCATTAAGGACACGATGTTCATTAAAGGCGTGATAGCTTTTTAATTTATTATTTATTTCCAGGTGCTTAAGCAACACCCCGGTAGTTCGTGTATCTTCTGCCAGGATCAGGTCCACTTCCCGTAAAACGCGGATAGCCCGAAGCGTTATATCTTCGAGGTTTCCCAGCGGCGTAGGAACGAGAAATAATAAGGATTTTTCTTTCACAAGGGTAAGAAATACTTACTATTCATCGACCAAAAGGTCAATTTCGCCAGCCAGCTTCCTGTCTTTTTCAGTGACTGTGTTGCCTGCATCGTGAGTGGAAAGCTCGATGACTACCAGATTATATACATTGCTCCAACTGGGATGGTGATTCATTTTTTCCGCCAAAAAGGCCACTTTGGTCATAAATGTAAATGCTTCAATAAAATTATCGAATTTAAAGGAGCGTTTTAATTTATTATTTTCTTCCTTCCACATGATCGATCAATTTAAGTTTTTAATACAGTTGCTGTTTTTATGTGTCTTTTATTCAACACAAGATAAACACCCCTGACGATGAATATAAGCAGGATAGGGATGTCGGAGACATTATACTGCTGGGGGAAAATTTTCCAGCTTAGTATTAGTATAATATTAATAACGACTATACTTATTAAGTACGATCTAAGGTATAAATTATTCTGATTTTTAATGAGAAAATAGGGAATAAGGATATTTAAGGGGAGAGACCATAAAAAATTGAAATTCTCTTTTGTGGCATAGTGATCCGTTCCAAACCACATAAAAAGAATGGCCAGGCCGAGGATCCCCGAAATTCCGAATACAATAACATCGGGCCAGACGAATCTGAAATTTCTTATAAATTGAAAAAAGGTGAATAGCAGTACAATAACAAAAAGGCCCCAGAAAACAAATGAGGGAGTTAACAATCCTATTTTTTCCGTTAAGGGAAGGCGCTGATATAGGATATGGGCAGGTTCTGCAAGAGGTATTATGGTGGAATCTTTTTTAATTTCAGCGTGGGCAAAACTTTCCATTAAATCACGGGGAAGAAACATCCTGTCCCAGGAGGAAGCAATTTTGTCTGTGGGTAGCCCCAATATGAGGTCAATACCGAATTTTTCCCATGGCGCCGTCGATAAATCGGCATCGGCCATTTGGCGGAAGGTTTTATTATCATTGGCATAATCAGGGAACCGGAGCTTATTCCCTAAGACACTTTTAAATACATCTCTTATCCTGGTAGAACAATTATCAAAAAAGAAATCGTACAGGTAAAATCTGTTTTCCGGTTTAACGTTGTTTAAAAGAAAATTAAAAACTTCTTGCTTCTCCTGTTGGTTTAAGTTGAGGTTTTGTTCAAAGAGGGTTTGATTCATTTTTTTATAAGCAGGCACTTCATATTTGAAGTCGTAGGCATCAAGGAAGTAAAGCAGCCTGCCTCGCAAAAATTTAACATAGAATCCCGGTTCGTTAAAATCAAAAGTCCCATAATTATATACAAGGTCAATTCTATGTTGCGGATCATTTACGCGGATCGCGCTATGTCCCCAGCGGGTGTAAAGTTCCCAACCCGGTGAAGCGGTGATCAGACTTATCTTTGCAGAATCAGAAAGTATTATTTTGGGAGTTCGTGATTGCGGGAAAAGAACGACCGGAATAAATAAGATAACTGGCAATAAAAGTCGTTGAAAACTCATGATTTGATTTTTAGGGTTTCCTGGCAATGATTATGTACTGATATTGCAGTGTGGATTCATCAACATCAATTACCTGGAAAGCTGATGATTTAAGTTCATTGCCGGCAACCTGGGGTAATACTTTTTCTGACTCGGCAGGGCCTACAGGCGTATATCCCTTTTTAAAATCCACAATCATTATTTTTCCACCGGGTTTTAAGGCTGAATAAAGTTTTTTAAGATAATCAACCCGATGCTCAAGAAAGTGATAGGTATTGACAATAAGTACCCAATCCACTTCATTATTCTTAAGCTCAGGGTCTTCAGGTGCGGTGAGTCTGGTTTCCAGTCTTGATGCTACTTCCGGCGGTAATTCTGCTTTTCGATCCTCAATATAGTCGAGGAATCTTTTATCAATATCAATACCAATTACATGCGCGCCTCTTTGAATAATACGGAATGCAAAATAACCGGTTCCAACGCCGATATCCGCTACGGTTTTCCCGGCCAAATTTCCCATTTTCCTGATTACCAATTCCGGACTTTGCCAGTTTTTACGTTCAGGATCTTCATATTGCTTTACCATCGAATCAAAATCGTCAAACTTGACACCCGTATCCGTAGAGTCCTTAATTTCATTCGTGGAGGTTAAAGAATCAGAATCTTGAAGAGCAATTTCCTTTCTTGCTGTTGATTTACATGAAATCAGTGTAATAATAATTGAAGAAAGAAAGATCAGTCTATTCAAATTCCGGACTTTCACGAATATCATAAAATGCATCGGCCTGTAATAGATAATTTATTCACTTTGCCACATCGGTAAATTTATAAAATAATAGTCATTGGAATACCCGGCGATTGAAATTTAAAGGATACTTAATTTGCGGAATCCCGAAAAATAAGGGTAAGTCAGCGATAAAATGAACCCGTTAATAACATACTTAAATCTGGGGTATTTGATCAGATGTCATTTAAAACCGGGTTTTCCATTCACCCGGCCAATTATCAGGAGTTAAAAGAATTTGTACCTGTCATCCTCAATATCGGAGAATTTTTTAACAGTTTCAGACAACAAATAGGAGGTATTATTTGACCGTTGTTGTTCTAATTTGTTCTTGTATGCAGTATAATCACCTATGGCAGGGGCTTTGGTTAACGCCTGCATTTGCACCATTACAACACCGTCATTTTCCTGAATAGGTTTTGAGATTTCTCCATCTTTGAGGCCGAAAGCCGTGCCAATCGATTTAGGAACAAAGCCGACATTGGGCAGGGTATTGGAGGTTAAGTGGAGATTGGAGGTTGAATATACATGAGCGGCATTTCCATAATTTTTTGCCATGGCATCGGCGTCACCTTTAAGATTATTAAGCTTGTTGATAATTATCTTTGCTTTTAAATCATTGGTAACTTTCTGGGTAATTTCATCCTTTACGTCCTGGAGCTGGGCGGTCCCTTTTTCATTTACCTTTGTTAATACGGCAACGACGTAATTATCATTAACTTCAAACAGGTCTGATACCTGTCCTACCGAAGCTTTATTATAAGCCCAGCTTACTATTTCCCTTGCATCACCCAAGTCTGATACTTTCCTGTCATTTTTTCCCAGTTTATCGGCAACCTTGATACTAAGCGAATCTTTAGCGGCCATTTTAACAAAGTCGTCATAATTGGAAACATTACCCAAAAACATATCGGCTTTCCTGAATATTTTGTTGGTTGTTTCGTCCCCGGGGGTTATCACTTTTTCAATGGATGCCACACTGATCATGCGATTTGTTTTTGTATGGGTAACATTAATAATATGATAACCGAATTGTGTTTCAATCAATCGGGGAATGACTCCGGTATGATTGGCGTTAAAAACTGCATCGGCAAAAGGTTTTACCATTTTATCCTGGCTGAACCAACCGAGGTCACCCCCTACGGAAGCAGAACCGTCATCACTGTTCTGGCGAGCCGTCATGGCAAAGTTGGCGCCATGTAGAACTTTGTTCAGCAGTTCTGTTGCTTTTTCCCGGGCTTTTGCTTTTGCTGCCGCTGTTTGATCGGCAGGTTTGATCAGAATATGACTCGCTCTTGCAAAAGAGATGGAATCTTCTTTAACATCCGCAATTTTATATATCACATAGGAGCCGTTCTTTAATTCGGGACCGATGATCTCGCCTTTATGAAAAGTTTCAAATCCATCGCGGAGATCGGAAGGAAGCTGGGAAGGATCATACGTTGCATAAGGTGTAGAACCGTCGCTATTGGCAGCGGCATAGATCGAATCATCTGTCACCGAAGGTAAATCCTGAGCGATCTGATCAATTTCCTTTTTGACATCCATTGAATCCTGCGGAGACGGCAGTATGGGAAAGGCTATATAACTGATGTTCCTTGATTCTTCGATTTTATATTCATCGCTGTGTTTGGAAAGATAATCCTTCAGCATATCATCCGTTACTTTTACCGTATCGGTAACGGTATAATAAGGGATATACAGGTATTTTATTTCAGCGACGGAATTCTCTGCTTCGTATTCATTTTTTGCTTCTTCATCTGTGACATAGGTTGACTTAATCAGCAGGTTATCATATTTTAAACGCAGCCTTGAGGGCCTGAGATTTTTTTCAAACATATACCAGACCGCCTGCTGTTGTGTCGGCATGTCATTAATATGCTGCAGGTAATTGACAACCTGTTCCCTGTCAAAGATTCCTGTTTGCGGATTAGTGAAAGCGCGGCGGATCTCCGGGTTAATATTATTGCCCTGTACCATATCCACTACTTCTTCATCCGGCACGGCAACTCCCAATTTATCAAACTGTTGCTGGAACGCATATTTTAGGATCATATAATCCCAGGCTTGTTGCCGTATTGTATACATATCGTCTTCCGTCGGATTGCGGCCATAATTGATGGAGAAATTGTTCTTCATTTCATCAACTTCTGCCATGTATTCATCCCGTTTGATCTTAACTCCTGCAATCTTACCTATATACAGATTCTTATTTCCCCGGATTATGGAATTCGGGCCCAGCAAATCTCCTCCAACTAAAAACAGGATCAATCCCACTGCTACCAGGCCGACTGCTAGCCCTGCTCTGTTTCTTATCTTTGTAATTAAGGCCATTATAATCTAATTAAGTGGCGCAAAAGTAGCGACTATCCCCCTTAAAATCAAAATTTTGGCTGTTAACATAAGCCTCGAATCAGGCAGATTCGGGCTCCCGGATCGTGACTTTAATCAGATTGATTTTATTTTCATCCCGGGAAACGATATGAAAAATAAAATTATCATTCATAATATCTTCATTAATGGAGGGCATATCCCTTGTTATGGAAAGGACAAAACCCCCCAGGGTATCATAATCTCCTTTCGGGAATCCGAAACCATATTTATCATTAAGGTAATCAATTTCAAGCCTCGCGCTCAGTAAAAAGCTTGAATCCTCCAGTTTTTGTTCTATGTAATCCTGTTCATCATGTTCGTCTTCAATCTCACCGAATATTTCCTCCATTATATCTTCCATGGTCACTATGCCTGATGTGCCGCCGAATTCATCCACCACCAGGGCAATACTTTTTCGTTCGGTTATGAATTGTACCAGTAATTCATTAGCGGCCATTGTTTCAGGAACAATCATAATGGGTGTAAGTATGCTTTCAATGTTTTTGGGCTTCTTAAAAAGGGCCAGCGTATGGCAATATCCAATGATATCATCAATCGTTTCCCGGTAGATAAGAATTTTAGAAAATCCGCTGTCAATAAACTCCTTTTGCAGGGTCTCGATGCTATCGTTGATGTCATTGGCACTGATGTCTTTTCTCGGGATCATGCATTCCCGGACTTTTACGGTTTTAAATTCCAGCGCGTTGGAAAAAATCTTTGTATCCAGGTCAATTAAACTCTGTTTATTTTTTTCACTAAGCCGGTTTTGAATAAAATTATTCAAATCAGTTAATCCGAATACAGGCTTATCGTCTTTGAATTCAAGTCTGAAAATTCGGGTAATTGCAAATTTTGAAATTCCGACTACCACGAAAACGACAGGATACAGAATCCAGTAAAACAGTAATATCGGTAAGGACAGATAAGTCAGGAAGCTATAGGGATTGATATAGAACAGGCTTTTAGGGATAAACTCACCGGTAACCAGGACGATTAATGTGGCGATAATAGTTTGTATAATAAATATTGTGGATTGGCTATTAATAACATTGGGAAGATGAGCGGAAAGGAGGGGCTCAAAAAGATTGGCCATGAATATGCCGTAAACCACATTCGCCAGATTATTACCTATTAAAAGTGCACCGATAAACTGGGAGGGGTGACTAACAAAACGGGATAGAATTTTACCTCCTAATTTTCCATTTTCCCGATCCAGCTCGATCAGTAATTTGTCTACGGATACAAAAGCGATTTCGGTACCCGAAAAGAAACCGCTCAGAACTAATGAAATAATAATTATGATAATGTTATTCTCCACTCCATCATTTGATTTTAACCATCAACAAATTATAATGAACGGCATGAGTTGTGGTGATACTGAATAGAAGTTATTCTCATGAATCGATCTGAATATTACCTTTTTCGAAGGTATTTGCCAATTTAAGCTTATTTTATTTTTCTGTAAGCATACCAAAGAAAAAGAAAAACGGCTATCATTAAGATCCAATAGGATCTGGCAAATCCTACCATCACCGATTGGTGAAGACCGATAAGGGTAAGCGCCAGCGCAATGGATATTATAATAACGTCACTGATTGTTTTCATTCAGTTCTATTGTACCCCTGGCCTTCAATATTTTCCACCAGGAAAAATCCTGTTTTGCTTCTAGTCCTTCGCCCATCAAAATTTCATCTTCGGTTTCAATCCGTACAAATTTGGTAGTATGCACGATTTCTTTTCTTGGTTCCCAGAACAGCTCTTCGGTATTTAGCTGTTCACCTGTTTTTAAGTCCTTTAAGACAACGTTTCTTAACACTCTCCAGGTGTCGGTTTCATGATAATAATAACAATAATCGGCAGATAAAGTACTTACTACGGAACCATCTGGATCATAATATTCAAGATAAATGCCTTTGGGGAATTCCCGGTCATTATTATCAAATTCAAGTTGCTGAGGCGCTTTCAGTTTTAATTTCACTACGGCGGAATCACTGTAAAGGGTAGTTACATTGTCTAATTCAATCGTCGGCCCGTTATAAATCAGGGAATCAAGTTTTTCTGTATTTTCAGAACATCCCAGGAGTATGAACAGAGCGGGAAAAATAAAAACCGGTTTCATGTAAACTAACTTTCCGTGTAAATTAAAAACGGTCAATGAATTTCATTGACCGTTTAAAAGATCGAATTGGGAGACCTAATCCCGTTTTTGAATAGTCACCACTTCATTAATCCAACATCCAACTTTAATGGGGTCTCCTACATGCATATTATAGGTAAAGATATCTTCGTTACTGGGGAACTGTGCTTTTGCATTTGCCATGCCTTCCTTATTCCCTGCTTTCCTGTACATTTCATAAGCAGCAATGTATACGGCCCGGTCGGCTACCGGATTTTCATTTTGCTTGCACTCATTGAAGCTATTGAAATAGAGATTGCCGATAACCGTATAGCATTCACTTTTTGAAGGATCCTCCTTGATGCACATCTCAGCCTTATCACGTGAAGTAGGCTTGTCATTAGTCCTTTGATAAATATCGGCCTCCTTCAGATAAAGATCAGCCTTTTTCGTGTTTTCATCAGTCAGTGTAAGCGCATCATCATAGTATTTCAAGGCATTGGTAAAATCTTCCTTTATAAAGTATCGGTCACCGATCAACTTCGCCATGCCGTACTGTGGATCTCCCTTCTGGACAAGGATTGCCGATTCAAGGAATGCTTTGCTGTCCATACATTTTTCGGCAAAAGCCAATTTGAAAAGGTTTTTAGCCATTTTAAGATCATTTGGATTCGCTTCAAGTTTGGGCAAGAGGTTTTTATCCATAAAATCACAGCTTACATTGACAATGGTCGTGAGTAACTGGTTTATCTGATCAAGGCTGTTATTAAGAAAATCCACATTTTTTCCCTGGCTGGTTGCTTGCTTGATCTTGGCATCAACAATATCAGTAAGGCTATCATAAATTTCCAACACCCTGTCATCGGAGATTTTGCCTCCATTTAATTTATACCTCCGGATTACATCCATAAAGGCGACCAGGTTATTATCAAGGAAATCCTGTTTATTCATTTCAAAAGCCTTATAAAACAGGTTAAAAAGCTGTTGTGAATAACTCTTATCATCATATTTATACTTGTAAGCATAAAATGCTTTCCTATTAAGCACATTGGCTTCTTCATCGAAATATTTTATTCTTAAATCATACATTAAAAGGCATGAATCGGCGTAGTCTTTCTTTTTGGCAGGATCTTTTTCTGCATCGGCAAGACTTTCGAATATCTTGGCTCCGTTAATGTAGATTGAAGGGTTTAAATCAGGCGCATTCTTTAAAAGCCAGGTAAGAGGGGGATCCGCCGCCTTGTAATTTCCCAGATTGAACATGTCTGTATATAATACATACTTTTCTTCGGCTGTTTTTCTGTCTTCAGGCCAGTTCCAACCGGTGGAAGTTAATGAAGGTGCTTGTGAAAAAGCATACTGAAAGCCAAATACACCCAGAATTAATAAAACTTTCGTTTTCATTGTTAAGATGTTAATTCTATTCGTCAACGTTTAATCCAAATTTCCTAATAGGTAAAGTTTGATAAATACCGGATAAAATTTTTAATTATCCCAATTATTCAGCACCTACTATTCCTCTAAAAGTGTAAAACCAAATTTACTAAAGATGGCTTACTTACTGGTAAATATAGACCAAAATTTATACCAAATTACATTTTTAAAACCCTGACCACCATAAATTGTCTTTAACAATATTATACTGACATCCTTTAATTTACAATCCCGGAATGACTATTTCCTGTCCACTCCGGGACAAAAGATATTATTTTAAAGGGCTATAAATTAATTAAAATCGCCGTAAAAATTCGACAATTACATTGAAATTGAATCAATAATTATTAAAATTCATTGTAGACCGCAACTGACAACAAGCCCCACAATATCAAATCCGGAATGACGTGTACGGAACTTTTTAAATTGGCCCGCAAAAAGTCGGTATTGCCTCCGCAGAGGATTATTTTGATGTCAGGGAATTTCTTCCTGAATTTCTTAATTATCCCCTCTGTTTCATAAATTATTCCTCCTAGTGTCCCGCTTAATATGGAGGATTTCGTATCCTTTCCAAGGAATTCGAATTGCCTCCGGAAATCAATTTCAGGCAGGGATGAGGTGAATGCATGAAGTGCTTTCAGACGCATGGATATGCCGGGGGAAATTCCGCCACCAAGGTATTTGGAATTTTCATCTACAAAATCATAGGTCAGGCAGGTTCCGCTGTCAATTACAAGAATATTGGCAGGACCGAACCGGTGCCAGGCACCCGTAATAGCGGCAATCCGATCTGACCCCAGGCTTTCAGGGCTCTTATATTTGATTTTAATCGGGAATTTCAGGCCTGCTGATACCCAAAGTGTTTTAATCTTTCCGGAACAGGCCCTCATTAACATTTTTTTTCGACCTCCAACATCGCTGATAACGACCCGGTCGATGCCGAAATCCCTTAAATGTTTTTTTATTGACGGCAGTGAAAGAGAATTATAGGATTTAATTAACTTGGCCTGATCAAATATTCCCAATTTGACGGAACTGTTTCCTGAATCGATTACTGCTATCATTTAATTTGATTTTTCACGGAAATGCAAAATTACGTAAAATCCGAATCCCCTGAAATTTATAATGTTATCGGGATTATGTCCGGGACATCGGTAGACGGGCTGGATCTCGCCGACTGCAATTTTGAATTTAAAAACGGCCAATGGAATTATGAGATCCTGCATGCAAGGAGCATTCATTATAAGGAAAGCTGGAAAGAACGCCTGCTTACAATTATATCCGGCTCCACCGAGGATCTATTCGTCGCCGATACAGAATTTGGAGAATTTATCGGACAGAACGTGGTTGATTTTATCCGTGAATTTCAAATTAAACCCATGCTTATCGCTTCCCACGGGCACACCGTATTTCATCAGCCCGATAAAAAGCTCACCTGGCAAATCGGAAATGGAATGATAATAAACCGAATCACAGGAATTCCTGTGATTACAGATTTCAGGCGATTGGATGTTATCCTGGGCGGGCAGGGCGCCCCGTTGGTACCCCTGGGTGATAAACTTCTTTTCCCGGATTATGATGTATGCCTAAACCTCGGAGGATTTTCGAATATTTCCTGTGATGTAAATGAGACCAGAATTGCTTTTGACGTTTGCCCTGTGAATATTGTGCTAAACAGGCTTTCGAGGACACTGGGCTTCAACTATGATGACCATGGGAAAATGGCACGGCAAGGGAAATTTCTTGAAGAATTATATGAAAATCTAAATCAGCTTGATTTTTATAAAAAAACAGGTCCTAAATCGTTAGGGCTTGAGTGGGTCATTGGCGAATTTTTACCTCTGCTGGAAAAATTTGAAAATACCAAAGACATTCTGAACACCATGGTTCGTCATATTGCCTTCCAGATCAACCATGCGATATTAGAACTATTCCCGGAAGAAAGGGAAATGACAAAAGTTCTTGTTACCGGAGGCGGAGTACACAATGATTTTCTAATGGAAGTGATAAATGAAAACAGAAGGAATGATGTGATCTATGAAAAGCCTGCTAATGAAATTATTGACTTTAAGGAGGCATTGATTTTCGCCTTTCTCGGCTTATTACGATACCGGGGAGAAATCAATACCTTAAAATCCGTTACCGGGGCTTCCAGGGACAGCAGTGGAGGTGTAATCAATAATAATATCGATCTCCGTGATCAGAATGCATCCTGAATGTGAAATATAGGATTTTTATGGTTCAGGTTTACTGCAATAATATCAAATCTGATTTTGCCCTGCCATCCAGTATCAAGCAGATATTCTTCCGCACAGGTTTCAATCGAGTCTTGTTTTTTTTCATCCACGGCTTCTTCAGGATGACCGAATATTTCTCCTGTTCTTGTTTTTACTTCAATAAAAATGAGCTTATCTCCTGCTTTGGCAATAATATCTATTTCGATCCTTCCGGACCGGAAATTTCTTTCCAGGATCTCGTAGCCGGCGTTTTTCAAATAATCCGCGGCCATATCTTCGCCCTTTTTGCCGATTTCAATATTTTTGTTTTTTGATGTCATTTATCCGAAATCCTGATGATCCTTTATCCATTGAAATTTACCCCCATTTTTAAAGATAAAATATGGGGGAACAACAAACTCAGAACTTACCTGAAAAAGGATACCGGCAATATAACAAAATGCGGAGAATCCTGGGAATTATCAGGAGTGCCAGGCAATATTTCCGTTGTAAGCGAAGGAAAACTTAAAGGAGAGTCCCTGACCGGGTTAATGAAAGAATATAAAGGTCAGCTAATTTCGGACCGGGTATTTAATAGATTCGGAACGGAATTCCCACTCCTGGTAAAATTCATTGATGCCAATGAAGATCTGTCTGTCCAGGTTCATCCGGATGACCACCTGGCAATCAAGAGACATAATTCAGCCGGTAAAACAGAAATGTGGTATATCATAAAAGCGGATAAAGAGGCGAGCTTAATATCCGGATTTAACCGGAGCGTAAATAAAGAAGAATATATTGAAACCTTGCGGAACGGCAGGATTATGGATATTCTTAATGTTGAGAAGGCGGAAAATGACGATGTTTTCTTCATACCGGCAGGAAGGGTACATACGATAGGCAAGGGCTTATTATTAGCCGAAATTCAGCAAACATCCGATATTACCTATCGCATTTACGACTTTGACCGAACCGACAAGGAAGGTAACAGGCGGGAACTTCATACAGACTTATCCGTAGATGCTATTGATTATAATTATTATAATAATTACCGGACTTCTTATGATAAAAGTAAAATGAATTGTGTGCAGAATCTGGTTAGATCTGATTATTTTATAACCAACCGTTTATATTACAGCCATTCTTTTGAAAGAAATTATCATGAATTGGAATCCTTCGGTATAATGATCTGTCTCGAAGGTAAGGCGCAAATACTCACTGACGGGGGAACAATAAACATTTCCAAGGGGGATGTCGTTTTAATTCCGGCTTCCCTCGGGAAATTTTCGGTACAGCCTGAGGACGCCATAAAATTACTTGAAACCTATATACCTGCATAAATAAACGTGAATCAGATACTCAATAAGACCATTTATTTTAGGGACCTTGGACTCATCGATTACAAAAAGGCTTGGGATTACCAAGCTGAGTTACATCAAAAAATTGTCGACATTAAAATCAGCAACAGGGATAAGGCGGTTCAGGAACAAAAACAAACCGTCAATTATCTTCTGTTTTGCCAACACCCTCATGTTTTCACTCTTGGTAAAAGCGGGGATAAATCCAATTTATTGCTGAATTCACAGGAATTACAGGAAAAAAAAGCAAGCTTTTACCACATTGACCGAGGAGGCGACATTACCTACCATGGTCCGGGTCAGATTGTAGGATATCCTATCCTGGACCTGGATAATTTTTTTACCGATATACATAAATATCTGCGATTGCTTGAAGAAACCGTAATTCTTACCTGCCGGGTCTATGGTCTGGATGCAGGCCGGATCAAAGGATTAACAGGGGTTTGGATGGATTATGAGAAACAGAAAAACCCCAGAAAGATCTGTGCTATCGGAGTAAGGTCAAGCCACTGGGTTACGATGCACGGTTTTGCGTTTAATATCACAACCGATTTATCCTATTTTAATAATATCATTCCCTGCGGAATATCGGATAAAGCAGTGACTTCACTAACAGCGGAACTCCAACGATCAGTTGATTTTAAAGAAGTGCAGTTTCACTTAAAGGAAAATTTCACTTCCCTGTTTCAAGGAGAACTTATTGAAGAAATGAATGAAGAAGGACATTATCAGGTATAATGTTGAAGGCGTGTATGTGGCCATTGCCCGTAAACCCGACGAATCCGGAGAGTTCAACTGGTATGTTTATCTCATCAATGATAACCGGTATGCGCTTGATAACGTTCTGATTACATCCAAAGGTTATGGAGACCTCGGGGGAGAAAAAAAGAAAACGTCCGTACTCCGGCAGATGTTTGAGAAAATCGATTCACAGAGTTATGAAATTGTTGAACCCATAAGACCGGAGTTATTCGCCTTATGCAATGAATTTTGGGTAAGCTATTATCTTGGAAGGGAAATCTATGATAAAAAATTTATATTCCTTCCGGAATCCTTGACCGATGGTTACATTACCCACATTGACCAACTAGGCCTGGAAGGGATCCTTCATTCCTAATAGTTATTCGCGGCCGTCGCCTTATCACTCTGGTAGATCAACTTTCCGGATTCATCCCATTCCCGCAGGGTATAAGGGGTAAAGTCCTTCTGATAGGGGTCTGTCTGATACTGAATTTGTTTTTTCTGCCTACGCCTTTTTTCATAATATTCAGTCCAGGTGCCAGTCTTAACTCCATTCTCATAATGGCCTTTAACCGCTATCTGGCCATTTTCAAAGAAATAATAATAGTCCCCTTCTAATATCCCGTTAACCACAGGTAGCACTTCTTTGAGTTTTTTCCTTTCCTGGTCATAGTATTTAACCATCGATTCTTTGGGCCATCCATGATAGTATTTTTTCTTATCAATGAGGATATCATTCCGGTTCAGGGTAACCCAACGACCGTTTTTAGTACCCAGGTAATACTGACCCTCTTCCAAAAGTTGATTTCCCTGTATCTTTTTATAAGGACCGTTCAGAATCCTCCCGTATTTTTTATCAATGGTACCTGAATTTCTTATCCTTTTTCGCCTGAAGTCGTACCAGTAAATCTCAGGTACATACGGATCCGGTTCCACCCATTTTTTAAGGTAGTAGAATATTTCCACCACCGCATTGTCACCAAAACCGGTTTTAGTAAATCCTCTTTTTGACTTATAACCATAAAAGAAATTATGACGATGTTTTTTCTTTTTCTTGTGCGTTAAATTTTTAATGCTGTCCTGTTTTTCAAGATCGATAGTTAAGGGAGTTGATTTTTCGATCATAAATTGCACATCGTCATTATTGCCGGATTTATCCTGCGCTAAAACAACAGCGGGTAATAACACGGAGGCAATAAGGAATGCGGGGGCGGCAATTCCCCTGAAAATCCTTAAGTGTTCTTCTTTCTTATTTATTTTTTGGTTTTCCACGAATGCCATTCCTAATAAGGCCAAAACAGATTCAGAAAATTGCCTGTTAATAGCTTTTATTACGTTAACGAAAGAAAGGTTTTCTCTATTATATCACAACACTCGTGCAATTGTTCTTCAGTAATAACCAGCGGGGGTGCCATCCTTATTATGTTCCCATGAGTGGGTTTTGCCAACAATCCGTTTTCCTTCAGTTTTAAACAGATATTCCATGCTGTATCGCTTTCCGGCGCAGCATTGATTTCAATGGCATTCATCAAACCTTTTCCACGGACTTCCCTTATTAGCTTCGATTTCGTTAAAAGCAGTGTCAATCGATCACGGAAGATTTTTCCCAGTTTCCGGGCGTTCTGAAAAAGGTTTTCATCCTTTATTATTTCAAGCGCTTCAATGGCTACCTTGCAACCCAGTGGGTTACCACCGTAGGTTGATCCATGTTCACCGGGTCTCATTACCTTCATAATTGTATCATCGGCAAGAACAGCGGAAACCGGATACATTCCACCCGATAAAGCTTTCCCCAGGATAAGAATATCGGCCTTTCGGTAGGATGCCTGACGTTCGCAGGGACCATTACATGAACAACTGCCGCACATTCCGAGCAGACTTCCTGTTCTGCCAATGCCGGTTTGTATTTCATCGGCAATGAACAACACATTAGCCTTTTTGCATAATTCCCACGCCTCTTTTAAATAATTTCCGGATGGAAGGATCACGCCTGCTTCACCCTGGATAGGTTCAACCAGAAAACCGGCGATTTCATCATCTTTCAGCGCCTTTTTCAAAGCTTCCAGGTCATTAAACGGGATTATTACAAAGCCGGGGGTAAAAGGTCCATAATTCCTGGAAGCAACAGGATCGGTAGAAAATGATACTATGGTCGTGGTTCGACCGTGGAAATTGTTTTTACAAGTAATTATTTTAGCCCTGTTTTCCGGGATTCCTTTCACCTCATAAGCCCATTTACGGCATAATTTAAGAGCCGTTTCAACCCCTTCGGCACCCGTATTCATGGGAAGCACCTTTTCATAGCCAAAGTAGTTGGTTACATATTTTTCAAAAACACCCAGTACGTCGTTATAAAATGCCCTTGAGGTTAAGGTTAACTGTCTGGCTTGTTCTGTAAGAATATTTACCAGCCTGGGATGACAATGACCCTGGTTCAGCGCACTGTAGGCAGATAAGAAATCGTAATATTTTGTACCTTCCACATCCCAAACATAAACGCCGTCACCCCTGGTGATCACTACCGGGAGCGGTTTATAATTGTGGGCTCCGAATTGATCTTCCAATTCAATGGCATCATTTGCGGAATTAACCCAATGTTCTGTTCTTGAATTCATTCAATTTAAATCTTCATTATGAAACCTATCAAAGTTATCAAATGATTGGCAGAAGCAGTATTGAGCGGGCTAATAAATTGATTATCAGATTTTCATGTTTCAAAAAGCCAGGATATTTGATGTCCTGATACTTAGACAATTACCTTAATAATTTTGATATTTTAATTAATATTATCCATCTTTGCAATCCTGTTTGATAATCAAGAAAAAGTCCCATGGCAAGAGTTTGTCAGATTACCGGAAAAAAGGCAAAAATAGGGAACAGCGTTTCCCATGCAAATAACAAAACCAAGAAGAAATTCAGTCCGAATCTTCAGAAAAAGAAATTTTTCATACCTGAAGAAAACCGCTGGATAACGCTTAAAGTTTCCACAAAAGCTATACGTACCATAAACAAGAATGGTATTAACGAAGTAATTAAGAAAGCAAGGAAAAAGGGAACATTATCGATTTAATCACCAAGAAAGATGGCAAAAAAGGGAAACCGTGTGCAGGTAATATTAGAATGTACCGAACATAAAAATTCAGGGCTTCCGGGTATGTCAAGGTATATTACCACCAAGAACCGTAAAAATACCCCCGAAAGACTTGAAATGAAGAAATATAACCCTGTCTTGAAGAAATATACCGTACATAAAGAAATCAAATAATTATGGCTAAGAAAGTTGTTGCCGGTTTAAAAAAAGGTAAAGAGTATGCCAGGATTATAAAGGCCGTAAAATCCCCCAAAACAGGAGCATATACCTTCAAGGAAGAAATGGTGCCGGTTGACCAGGTAAAGGATAACCTGGCTAAAGGATAAAATCCAACATCTCGCCATCATACGATTTCCGACCCTTCCTGACTTTTTTTCATTAACCAGTAAAATAGCAAGAGACTTATTGATCAATTGTTTAGATCAGAATTCGAGGTTATTTTTATAATTCAACTGATATCATAATGGCTTTATTGGGATTTTTTTCCAAAGAAGGCAAACAAGCGCTTGATAAAGGCCTTGAAAAGACCAGAGAAAACTTCTTTTCGAGGCTGGGAAGAGCCATTGCCGGCAAATCCAGTGTAGATGCGGAGGTGCTTGACCAGCTTGAGGAGGTGTTGATATCCAGCGATGTAGGCATTGAAACCACGCTGAAAATTATCAAAATGATCGAAGAAAGGGTTTCGAAGGACAAGTATCTTAATGTAAAAGAGCTTAATACGATCCTGAAACAGGAGATTGTTTCCCTGCTGCATGAAGACAAATCGACGAATATTGAGGCTTTCTCTATTCCGGATGCTAACCCACCTTTCATAATTCTTGTGGTCGGAGTTAACGGGGCAGGAAAGACAACCACTATCGGGAAGCTGGCCGCGCAATATAAAAATGCCGGTAAAAAAGTAATTCTCGGGGCTGCTGATACTTTCAGGGCAGCCGCAGTGGACCAGCTAAAACTTTGGGGAGAAAGAGTAGGAGTTCCGGTAATTGAACAGGGAATGGGGACAGATCCCGCTTCCGTTGCTTACAAGGCTGTCAATTATGCGATCGAAGAAAAAGCGGATGTGGTGATCATTGATACGGCCGGAAGATTGCATACTAAAATTAACCTGATGAATGAATTGGCTAAAATTAAAAAGGTCATAAAAAAATTCAGGGATGATGCCCCGGATGAAATTTTGCTTATCCTCGATGGAAGCACGGGTCAAAATGCTTTCATCCAGGCAAAGGAGTTCACCAAAGCGACCGATGTTACTTCCATTGCCATTACTAAACTTGATGGTACTGCCAAAGGGGGTGTTGTGATCGGTATCGCCGATGAGTTTAAAATACCAATAAAATATATCGGGGTTGGTGAAAAGATTGAAGACCTCAGACTATTCAATAAAACGGAATTCGTGGATTCATTATTTAAACAATCGGACTAAACTTCAATTTTCAATATGTTATATCCGGTATTTAGTATTAAATCCCGGATATTAATGATTAATATTTTTCGGCGTTTTAGGTTTAATCAGCGGTTTTTTCCTGAACGCAAGGCGGTAATAAATACTATAGTTTAGACCCCAGTTCGTATTTTTTGAAGTTATTCCATAACCGGGAACTTCATACGTGGTAAATGTGCCGGTGTTATTAATCTTTAATCCGAATTTCAACCGTCCGGTCCAGCCCATGTATAGCCCTTTCCAGATATGTACTTTCAACCCACCATTCATTTCATACCAATTCGCGCGATTGGAGTGTTTATTGAGTGTTTCTGAGGAAGAACCGAAATAGGGATCGACACCGTTATATTTTAATGTTTCGTCAAATACGGTAGAACAATATCTTAAGCCGAAAAAAATAACATGATGATCCGGGTCGGAAAACAGGAAATTATAATCGATACCGGTCCGGAAGTACCATCCATTCATCAGGTAATTGAAATTATCGCCGGAAAGTTTTGTAGTCCAGTCTCCGTAATCCACAGTGAGGAAATATTTATATACGTCAACATCAGCGTTGAATTCATACTGTTTTCTGTTCGGATCAAGCGCCCATATCCCGAGACGGCTGAAGTCAGTTCCTAACCGGATAGCAGAGGGCAGCACTACACTCTGAGCTTTAAGCCCGGTAATATAAAAAACCGAAACCACTAAAAGACTAGTAATAAATCTGAATATCCGAATCATTAGTAATACTTAAAGTATTATTTTTTACAATAACTTCAGGAAATGTCGAATAGGGCACCTGAACCTGTTCAAACGATTCGGTATACCCGCAAGTAGAAGAAATCAGGCTTACATCTCTATAATATTTTATCCTTATTGTGTCGGAATTTCCAGAATTAAAAAAAATAAATGTAGTAGAATCAACCAGCGTATTAACCGGTAAAGGAACAACACTCAATGTATCCTGTAAATAAAACAGGCTGTCAGAGCCTATTGCGGTTATGGAATCAAATACGGTTTCTTTAGGCGCTTTGGTTTGTTTATCAAAAAATGAAATTTTTACTATGGAAGAATTGAAATTTGAGCAGATGGAATCGTCGCAACCCTGGCTCAGGGCGAGGAAAAATAATATAAGGATCGCAGAATAATTCAGTAATGTTATATTCTTCCTGTGCATTCTTAAGATTTCCGTTCAAAATTATTGAATTCCAAACAGATAATAACTTTTGATTGATCATTAATACATTAACCATGCCAGGTAAATGAAAAGTAGTACTTTTGCGCTTTGAATGGTGTGGATTTGAAAACCAAAGGATTAAAAAAGGACAAGATAAATGTTATCACACTGGGGTGTTCCAAAAACCTGGTGGATTCTGAGGTATTGATTACTCAACTGAAGAGTAATGGGCTCCAGGTCGAACATGAATCCCCGGATGATGACTCCAATATTATCATTATCAACACATGCGGATTTATAGACAATGCCAAAAAAGAATCTATCGATACAATCCTTCGGTTTGCCAATGCGAAGCAGGACGGGCTCATTGAGAAATTATATGTTACCGGCTGCCTTTCCGAACGATACCGGAATGAATTGCAGAAAGATATTCCCGAAGTGGACGCTTTTTTCGGGACTCGTGAACTTCCCTCGCTCCTGAAAAAATTCAATACGGATTATAAACATGAGCTGATTGGCGAGAGAAACCTCACCACTGCACCGCATTATGCTTATATTAAAATTTCGGAAGGCTGTGATCGCCCGTGTTCATTTTGTACGATTCCCCTGATGCGGGGAAAACATATTTCAAGACCGGTTGAAGAATTGGTAATTGAAGCCTCTGGACTCGCCCGCAACGGCGTAAAGGAATTGATCCTGATAGCGCAGGACTCTACCTTTTATGGCCTTGACCTGTATAAAAAAAGGTCGCTTGCTTATTTATTGTCAAAGCTTGCGGAAGTAGACGGAATTGAATGGATCCGGTTGCATTATGCCTTTCCAACAGGATTTCCAATGGATGTAATCGATGCAATGGCTGCCAATACGAAGATCTGCAATTACCTGGATATCCCATTCCAGCATGGAAGTAATAAAATCCTGGAATTAATGAGAAGGGGCACTACCACTGAGAAGGCAATGGCGCTGATTGACAATATCAGGGATAAGATCCCCGATATTGCAATTCGCACCACCATGCTCGTTGGCCATCCGAAAGAAGTAAAAAAGGATTTTGATCTGATGCTTCAGTTTATTGAAAAATCACAATTCGATCGATTGGGTGTATTTTTATATTCCCATGAAGAGGATACCCATTCTTTCACGATGAAGGACGATGTCCCCGATAAAGTGAAACAACAACGCGCAAAAGAAGTACTGGAATTACAGGAGAGTATTTCACTTAAAAAAAATATTCAAAAGATAGGCCGTACTTTTAAAGTATTAATTGACCGGAAAGAGTCTGGCTATTTTATCGGTAGGACTGAATACGATTCGCCGGATGTTGATAATGAAGTATTAGTTAAAGCCAATGGTAATTACCTGCGAATCGGTGATTTCGCAGATATAAGTATTGTAGACGCTCAATCCTTCGATTTGATCGGGGAGCCGGCGAGTTAATAAATAGTATATAACCGGGTTACTTCATTGTACAGGCTGAAATAAATAATTTTAAATAATGAAAGCACAATATTGCACATGATAAATTTCAACCCATGTCTTTTACCTGTTCAAACCAAAGGCATGATCGTATCCCACTATCAATTTTCAAGACTCGAATTCTGATTTATGCATGTAGAAAAAATACCATTGGCTGATACCGGATATTTCACTAAAATTTTTCTTGATTATGTGAAAAAAGATCCGGTGTTGAAACCGTTTATTAATCAGTTCCCTGATAAAGAAAATTTTGACAATGTTTTCAAAACCAAAAAATTTTCTAAAGATCGCAGAATAAAATTATTTGAAGAATTAATAAGTCAATACAAGGATATCCCGGCTTCTGCGGCCGTACTGGAAAATATTAAAAGCCTTGTCAATGAAAATTGTTATACGGTGACCACAGGACACCAGCTCAGTATATTTACCGGGCCGTTATTTTTTATTTATAAAATTGTAACCACCATCAATACCTGTAAAGCACTGACGGAGAAATTTCCTGATCAGAAATTTGTTCCGGTATATTGGATGGCTTCCGAAGATCATGACTTTGAAGAGATATCAAATTTTCGCTTATTCGATAAGGTTTATCAATGGGAAACAGCTCATGGTGGCCCTGTAGGCAGGTTAAATACCGACTCGCTGAAACCCATAATCGATCAACTTCCCGAGAAGGTTCCGTTATTTGAAAAAGCCTATACACAATTCAATAAGCTTTCGGATTCAGTGCGCTATTACGTGAATGAATTATTTGGAAAATACGGGCTGGTAGTAGTTGAACCCGATTCGTCGGTTTTTAAATCCTTCTTCAAGGATGTGATTATCGACGACCTGACAAAATTTACGGCCGATAAACTTGTTAAAAGCAGTACATCGGAACTTGCTGCCTATGGGTATAAAAGCCAGGTTTCGCCCAGGGAGATCAATCTTTTTTATATGGATGAAAATAGCAGGAACAGAATCATATACGAGAATGGTATTTATAAAATTCATGATACAAGTAAGAGTTTTTCATCGCAAGATATACTGAATGAAGCCAGGAATAACCCCGGAAAATTCAGCCCGAATGTAATTTTACGCCCTGTCTACCAGGAAATGATATTGCCCAACATTTGTTATGTCGGAGGTCCGGCTGAGATATCCTACTGGCTCCAGCTCAAAAAAGTTTTTAATTATTACAAAATCCAGTTTCCTGTACTCATGCCCAGGAATTTCGGACTGTTTATGAACGAATCAATTTCTTCCCGACTCGGAAAACTTATGGTAAAATTGCCCGATCTGTTTCTGGATTCTCATGCTCTTAAGACAAAATATATTCTGGAAAACAGCGGTAGTAATATTAACCTGGAAAAGGAAAAACAGATCCTTCTTGAATTATTCGAATCAATAAAATATAAAGCAATCACCGTTGACGGAAGCCTTGAGGGTTTTATCGGTGCCGAAATGACTAAATCATTAAAGAGCTTTGATAACATTGAAAAACGGATCATAAAAGCCGAAGAAAAAAACCAGGATATTTCACTCCGACAACTGGATACATTAAAGGAAAAACTTTTTCCCGATGGTAAATTACAGGAAAGAACAGATAATTTTCTCAACTTTTATATCAATAACCCGCAGTTCATTGATGAGGTTATGAAGGTTTTTGATCCTTTTGAGCAGCAATTCTATATTATATCGGAGTCAAAAATCAATTAAACCCGGTCATTATAATTTAGATCCGCGAACCATTTCTTTTTTCTTAAGAGCACCTTTCAGCGTTTCCACGTTGAGTCCTGCTGCTTTCAAATCTCTTTTTAGCTGCCCTTTCGCCGCATAGGTTACCAGTATTCCAGGCTTCTTCAGGCAGTAAGCGGATTTTTGCAACAAGGCAATGTCCCATATTTCGGGCTGTTTACCTGGTGCAAAGGCGTCATAATAAATGAGATCAAATTGATTTACTCCGGGGTTGTAATCCTGGAATTTACATCTTAATTTCTGAAGATTAAAAGTTGCTGAAACCGGAAAGAATTTATTCCAGGGACCGTTGTGGAAATCCATTAATGAAATTTTTTTTTCGGAGTCGATGATAATGGACGAATAATTCAACTTATCCAGGATATCCTGTGATAAAGGATATGGTTCAATGGAAGTATAGGAGATGATCCGTTTATATATTCTGTTTTCGATCAGCGTAAGGTAGGCATTCAGCCCGGTTCCAAAGCCTATTTCGAGAATATTTACCCGATCGGAATTAGTAAGACTCAGGAGGTGCCTGAAACCGTTCTTAATATAAACATGTTTTGATTCTGCAATAGCACCATTCAAAGAATGATAGGATTCATTCAATTCAGGCACAAAAACGGAATGGGAACCGTCCTCAGTGGTAATCAGTTGACAGGAATACATGTAGATTCAGGATTCCAGTAAAACAACCGCATAAGCAGAAATACCCTCCTCTCTTCCCACGAATCCCAATTTTTCCGTTGTCGTGGCTTTGATCGAAATCTGTTCCTGATCTATTTCCATTACATTCGCAAGACTTTCTTTCATGGCGGATAGGTAAGGACTGATTTTGGGTTGTTGCAAACACAAAGTCGAATCAATATTCCCGATTTTAAATCCAGCGTTCCGGATTAATACCATTACTTTCTTTAAAAGAATTTTGCTGTCGATTCCCTTGAATTCCTTTGAAGTGTCCGGAAAGTGTTTCCCGATGTCTCCCAGGTTGGCCGCTCCCAGGAGAGAGTCGCAGATAGCATGGATCAGAACATCCGCATCCGAATGACCAACGGAGCCTTTCGAATGGGGTATTTGTATTCCTCCCAGCATAAGTTTATGCCCCTCCCGTAATTGGTGTACATCATAACCGAAACCTATCCTATACATATTGTTTCTCAGAATTATTTTGAATTAAAAAGTATTCCCATGGTTACCTCAAGGCCTGTAAAATCAAGTTTAGAGTCTTTGTATTCACCGGTCAGGGTTTGAAGACCGGACTGCAAAGTTCCTCCTGTATAACTTCCTCTTAGATCCAGGTTCGATCCCCCTGAAAGATAATTAACCTCGAAGTTCATACCAAACTGTTTGGTGAAATAGACAATTAACTCTGCCCCTGCAATCCATCCGAATCCAAATTTATTGTCAAACTGAAAGTCTGCATTGGCAACGTCCCAATTTTCATATTTTCTGATAGCGCGGTCAAGATTCCCGTAATTTACCTGGTTGCCAAAATTATAAAAGGCGAAACCGCCGCCTTTAATTTTGAAAATGACGTTATTCAACGGTAGCTTCAGGACTGCCTGGGCCGGTACGAATAAGGAAAAGAACGGCCCCATGACAGGGTCTTTGGTTTCAAATGGAATATTTGTAACATTCATGCCGGACATCCTGTATAATGTGAAACCGGTTTCCAGGGAAAAATACCTGGAAGGACTTATTCCCAGGCCACGAAAAGAGAATGGGCTGATGGGGATTGAAAAATATCCGATTTTCGGGAAAAAAAAGGAGAACGATAGCCCTAATTGTTGGGCGGAAGATTTCCCGGGCAGGAAAAAGGTGGATAATAAAAGAATAAACACATAATTCCGAATTGATTTCTTCATAATGTTAATTTTTTAATCGACCGGATAGTTATAACCCCGAAAATTGATTGTCCGATTAAAATCGTCAATTTTTATATATATAACGAAGATAAAATAAAAAACCCTGAAGCTTAATTAATTCACTTCAGGGTTTGAGCAGTAAAAGCCGTGATCTTATTATTCTGGCTTCAGTTTTTTAATAATGGCATAATAAATGAGAAGTGCAATTCCGCCAAACAGGAGTATCATAGAAAAATAGGCAACTTCTTCCTGGATCCGGGTATAGCTTTCCAGCATGTTTCCCAATAAAAGTCCTATGGCCAAGCCAATAAGCAAAATACCGAATTTCAGCGCATCATAGCGGCCATGTGTACTTGTTTTATTTCTTAAAGTGCTGACATCCAAGCCCTTATCAATAAGAGCAAGCCTTTCTTTATTACGTGCGCTTATCACTACGTAAACCAATCCGAAAACGGTGGCAAAGAAAGCAATAGGTACTAATAGATCAGGTCCCATAATTTTATTATATTTAATTGTTTATCCATTTTTTGAACTTACAATGTGTTTGACGCAATTTTCGGATTACCGGTTACCATTCAATTCCAAATAGTTTTTATGTAACCAGAATGGACAGCCAAACGTCCAAATGAATAAATGAAGGATGAGCTTGAAGAAATTGTTATAGATAAATTAAAAAAGGGTGAAGCCCATGCCTTCCGGTATATCGTTGACAAATATAAATCGTACGTATTTAATATTTCTTTGAAAATTCTGAGGAACAGGGAAGAAGCAGAGGAGTCGGCCCAGGATACTTTTATGAAGGCGTTTAAATCGATCAACGACTTCAGGTATGAAAGCAAGTTTTCTACCTGGCTTTACCGAATCGCTTTTAACAATTCAATTGCACGGACGAGGAAAAAGATCCTTACGACAGAAACCCTGGATTCAACCGAAGAGATAAAAAATGTATCGGATATAACAGGGGCGTTGGAATCCCTTTCCAACAAAGAAAGAGTGGAATTTGTGAAAAAAGCCGTAGAGATGTTAAATGAAGAAGATTCGATTTTAATAAATTTGTATTACTGGCAGGATTATTCGATGGCTGAGGTAGCTGAGGTTACCGGGCTGGATGAAAATATTGTGAAGGTGAAAATCCACCGGGCGAGACATAAGTTGCAGAAGAACATTTCCGAGTCATTGGGAATTAAAATTGAAGAATTATTATGAACCAGGAAGAAAAATTTGACAGGCGCATAAAAAACATCATTCAAAATGATATCATTGAAAGCCCCTCGCCGGCTTTTACCGACAATGTAATGGATCGTTTGGGTGTACGGAAAGTTTCGACTGTTACGGTAAGAAAGCCCATCCTATCGAAATGGTCTAAAATTGCCATTGCTTCTGGTTATGTTATCCTACTGGCCGTAATAATATATTATAGTGGCACTGCCAAACCGGTGGATTCAAAATACACGGATTTCCTTCAGCGGTTTCAACTTCCATCTATCAAATCATTATTTTCAATTAATAACCAGATACTGACCATTCTTTTGGTTTTGATTGGAGGAGGTTGGTTATTAGCCGGCATCGATAAAATATTAAAGAAAATTCTATTAAGATAATTTTCGTTATTATTACGGGCAAAATTTTCGCCGGAAATTCATTCCCTGATCCTGCTTAAATCCTCCAAACGAACTATCCTCTGCCTATTTGTCTGCCGTTTGGAAAGCCTTTGCATTTCTCGGTATTTACAACTATTTTTATCGCCCCTTCTCGCCCATGGGTTGCGCTTTCGGTAACCTATGGCGGAGCGCGAAAACCGCTTCTGGTGCATACGCCAAGGCTACAGCGCCATGATGCGAAGCAAGGCGGGAGTTTTATCCCGGATATTTTTGAAATTTTTTAACTTAAAGTTCTGTGCATTATGAAAATTTACGATGACAAGCATATTAAAAATATTGTATTATTAGGAAGTTCCAAATCCGGTAAAACCACCCTGGCCGAAACCATGCTTTTTGAAGCCGGCCTTCTGCACAGAAGGGGAACGGTGGAAGATCACAATACAGTTTCCGACTACCATGACATTGAACATGAACGGGGAAGTTCCGTCTATGCAACTTCCATGCATAGCGAATGGAGAGATTATAAGATAAATCTCGTGGATACTCCGGGCCTTGACGATTTCATGGGTGAAATAGTTTCTTCCATGAGAGTAGCCGACAATTGTCTGATAACTATTAATGCCCAACATGGTGTTGAAGTTAATACTGAATTGATCTGGAATTACGTAGGGCAGTTTAACAAGCCTGTCATATTTGTTATCAACCAGCTTGACCATCTCAAATCGAATTTTGACGGCGCCTATGAAAGCCTGAAAAAACGATTCGGCGGCCCTGTGATACTCATGCAATACCCCTTAAACCAGGGTGAAAATTTTAATTCGATCATTGACCTGCTCAAGATGACCTTGTATAAATTTCCGCCGGACGGAGGCAAGCCGGAAAAACTGCCTATACCTGATGGGGAAAAAGAACGTGCAAATGCTCTCCACAACGAACTGGTGGAAAAGGCAGCCGAAAATGACGAAAAACTAATGGAGCTATATTTTGAAAAAGGGAGTCTTGATGAAGATGAATTAAAGCAAGGTCTTAAAATCGGTATGTTGAAACAACAGGTTTTTCCTGTTTTCTGTGTTTCAGCCAAGAAAAATATGGGAAGCGGAAGACTGATGGGATTTATTGACAATGTTTCGCCTTCTGCCATAGAAATGAACCCGGAGAAGACTGTCGATGGCAAGGAAATTCCCTGTGATCCCTCCAAGCCTGCATCGATTTTTGTATTTAAGACCATCAACGAGGCTTTTCTGGGCAAGGTAACTTTTTTTAAAGTTTGTACAGGGGAAATCAAAACGGGAACAGAATTAATCAATGCCCGCACCGAACAGAGTGAAAAGATAAACCAGTTATTCATCATGGACGGCAAGAACCGGAATGTTGTCGACAGCCTGAAAGCGGGGGATATAGGAGCAACGGTAAAATTAAAAGACACCCGGACCAATGACTCTCTGAGCGTAAAGGAATTTCCCGTTCAATACCAGCCCCTGGTCTTTCCAGATCCGCGGATCCAATCGGCTATAAAGGCCAAGGACAAAAATGATGAAGAAAAATTAAGTGAAGCATTAAAGGAAATTCATGAAGAGGATCCTACCCTGATCGTCGGTTTTTCCAGGGAGCTTAAACAAATGCTGATCGAAGGCCAGGGAGAACTGCATTTTGCAGTGACCGACTGGAAACTCAGAAAAATATATAATATTGAAAGCGAACTTGAAAAACCCAAAATTCCGTACCGCGAAACAATCCAGAAAAGTGCGGATGCCAGTTACCGCCATAAAAAGCAATCCGGCGGTGCCGGTCAGTTCGGGGAGGTATATTTACGCGTTGAAGCTTACTATGACGGTATGCCGGACCCTGACGATCTGAATGTGAGAGGAAGAGAAATAATAGATCTTGACTGGGGAGGGAAACTTGTTTTTTATAACTGTATTGTAGGCGGCGTAATTGATCAACGTTTTATACCATCCATCCTGAAAGGAGTAATGGAGAAAATGGAAGAAGGCCCGTTGACCGGTTCCTATGTGCGCGATGTTAGAGTATGTGTATATGACGGCAAAATGCATCCGGTAGATTCCAATGATATTTCCTTTAAAATTGCCGGCGCCCAGGCCTTTAAGAAGGCATTTGTAGAAGCAAGTCCCAAGATCAATGAACCGGTCT
>CAYNCU010000003.1:0-49630 GCA_964395765.1 uncultured Roseivirgaceae bacterium
GCCTTAAGGAAAACCTGAACCAATATATCCTTAAGGCAGTATCAAAAATGTATAATAATCGTTGCCGGTTATTTCTTATCATAAACATATGTTCTCTGGCGTTCTCCCCGCGATGACTTTGAAGTATAATCAATTTCCAGTGTGTTTGGGTCCTGTAATTTCCAAACCTCCGTTATATCCACTGACATCGTATTTCCGTTCCTTTCAAATTCCATATGCGAATCGATGTTCAGATTTTTTCCGTCGGAATCCCACATGGCTTTGGACTTACTTGTCCTGTTATCCGATGAATTATCGGCTTCTTTCCCGTCAAGGGTTAATTTTTCCGTTCTGGTCATGTTGTCTCCGCTTTGACTTTGCGATGTCCTTACAATGGTCATACTGTTATCCGCCTGTGTAACCTGTAACTGGGAAGCTCCTCCCCTCATGCCTTCATCCCCGAATTTACTCTTGCTTTCATTCAGGGCCCAGATGCCTGAGAAATTCGTTTTACTTTGAGCGCTGACAAGCAAAGGGAAAATAAACATAGCCATCATAGATATAATGACAGCTTGTACTGAAAAATGAATGTTAAATTTTTTCATAGGATTAATGATTAGTGTATTAGTTTCTTTTAATAAGGTTTTCAAAGTCCTTAATGCATTACCATAACTGTGAACCGGGGCATGAAAAAAATACTCTCCAAAATCGGTTGATGTACGAGGATTCATGGGAATTAGGCTATGATCTTTTAAAAAACCATATAAAATACCTAAAAAGTTACTAAATCAATATATTTTATTAATCTTTAGCATTAATAGGGCTTATAAATTTGCTTTATCCATAGGGTAATCAAATTTTTTCAATATGGGATTCATTAAAAATCGTGAAATAGCCGATAAACTGGTTTTAGGAATAAATGCTGCTATATTAATGATTGGTGGCTATCAATTCCTGGATGAGGGAGAATATATTTTTGCGGTAATACTGTTTCTATCCGGGGGATTTGTACTGGTTGCCATAAGATATAATTCAATTTTTAAAGACAGGATTGAGACCACATTGTTTTTTTTCAATGTAATCGTAGCGTCATTTACTTCATGGGACTTTTTCCGGCTCCATAAACATTATATACAATATGCCTGGCTTTTTATCGCCATTGTATACCTGATCCTTGGTCTTCGAAATGTGTTCAGGAAAAAAAGCATACCTTCCGTTCAGGATCCCACCGTCAATCATCATGAGTCCTCCCCGGGAAATTAATTCAGGAAAAGAAAAATCAATTTTTTTCCATAAGGATCTGCAGATCATTTATAGCGTCACATTAATTGCTGTAATGGGAGTAGCCAGTATTTCTCCCGCTTTTCCAAAGATTATGGAACAACTTAACCTGAAACCGGCCCAGGTCGGTTTATTGGTTACCGTTTTTACAGTTCCCGGAATTATTCTCACCCTGATCCTGGGTGTTTATGCCGATATTTACGGAAGGAAAAAGATTCTTATTCCCTCCCTCTTTCTTTTCGCTGTGGCCGGCGCCGCCTGTGGCCTTACCTCAAATTTCAACCTGCTTCTTATTTTCAGGTTTTTACAGGGCATCGGGGCAGCTTCTTTGGGATCCTTGAATATAACTATAATCGGAGATCTTTTCAGCGGTCGTGAAAGATCGTCTGCCATGGGATTTAATGCCAGTGTGCTGAGTATCGGTACGGCTTCTTACCCCCTTATCGGCGGAGGCCTTGCCACATTAAGCTGGAATTATCCGTTCTTTCTTCCCTTACTGGCGATCCCGGTTGGAATTTTGGTGATGACTTCGTTAAAAAACCCCGAGCCTTCAGAAAAACGCAGGCTAAAAATTTACCTGAAGAATACCTTTAACAGCATTAAGAAAAAAGAGGCTTTGGGTCTTTTTATTGCCAGTACAGTTACTTTCATAATCCTGTATGGCGCTTACCTAACTTATTTCCCGCTATTAATGGGTGGTGATTACAAGGCAGATCCCTGGGTCATTGGCGTCATCCTTTCTGTCATGTCCGTTTCTACTGCGATTACCTCTTCTCAACTGGGCAAACTGGCTGCAAGATTTTCTGCCAAACGGCTGCTGATTTTTTCTTATGCCGTTTATGCCCTGGCCTTGCTGATCATTCCTCATATCTGCCATCATTTATGGCTTTTAACGATTCCGGCTGTGATCTTTGGGATAGCCCATGGAATAAACCTTCCCAGCATACAAACCTCGCTGGCTTCAATGGCATCCCTGGAATACAGGGCTTCTTTCATGTCATTTAACGGAATGGTACTTAGAACGGGTCAAAGCCTGGGACCGCTGATTATGGGATTTATTTTCGGTATAGGCGGTATGCACGCTGTTTTTGAAGGAGGAGCGGCTTTTGCCATCTTAATGATATTGGTTTTAATGGCTATGATGGAAAATATACGAATGAAATGAATTAATTTTATTTAACCCAAAATATCGGTCTGCAATCATGAAACTGATTTACCATCCCATTTTCCTGGAACACGACACCGGCCATCATCCGGAAAATGCAAACCGGCTTCAGGCCCTGGGAAAACTTGATCAATCAGATTTTGAACACAAGGAAGAATTCCTTGAAATGGTTCATAGCCGACAACATATTGAAACTGTAAAAACGGCTTGTTCTAAAGAACAATTGCTTGATACCGATACAGTCACTTGTAAAAGAAGTTTTGAATGTGCCGTTTATGCGGCCGGGGCAGCGATTGAGGCTTCCCGGCAACATGGCCTCGCCATAGTCAGACCTCCCGGACACCATGCTTACCCGGATCATTCAAGCGGTTTTTGTCTCTTCAATAATATGGCCATTGCAGTTCAAAACCTGGTCAACCAGGGGAAGCGGGTATTCATACTTGATTTTGACGGTCACTGCGGAGACGGAACAGAACATCATTTTTATAATTCCGACAGTGTACTATTTTTTTCCACACATCAATATCCGGCTTTTCCCGGAAAAGGATTCTCCAATGAAGTGGGGGCGGGAAAAGGCAAAGGGTATACGATCAATGTGCCCTTACCTCCCGGTAGCGCCGATGACGTTTTCTGGGAAGCGATAGAAAAATTCCTTCCTGTCGCCAGGCAATTCAACCCTGATGTAGTTGCCGTATCCGCCGGTTTCGATGCCCACCATTCCGATCCTCTTTTATACCTGAATTTCAGCGCGAATGTATTTTATGAAACCGGTAAAATGCTGACCGGTGAGTTCAAGGATATTTTTGCAGTGATGGAAGGCGGATATAATCTGAATTTTTTGCCTAAATGTCTTTTTAATTTTGTGGCCGGGATTAACGGTGACCCTATGCCCTTCAGGGAAGAATCAACCACAACCAGAGCTGCGGTAAAGGATGAATTTCAAAACAGGATGCAATTACTGGAGGAAAGCCTGCGGCCGTATTGGGAACTATAAGCTGTTAGTGTTCACGCCAAGGCGTTCTTTTATTTCACGCGAAGGCGCAAAGATCGCTAAGCATAATTATATCAATTATTAGACCTCAGTTTCTTATTCATTCGAATCCTGCTTTCAGCGGGGTTTCGCATTCGCTCAACTTCCGGCTTTTATTTCACCTGATATTATAAGATTGATAAGTCTTTTTTTTTCAGATTCATGCTCACATTTCTTTGAGACCTTCCCCGCCTTTTGCGTAATTTCGCTATCGTGTCACCTTAGCCGGGGTCTCACTTAGTCCGATTTTCAAATTCGGGCTACTTCATTTCTCGCAGGAACGTTAAGTTCGATTAAAGCAGGTTTTACTCTTCATTATATCGCAGATACGCAATCCTTCGAGCTTCCCGCTTTAATCACAATTACTCATTTCTTAACGAATTCACAGGATTACTAATGGCAGCGCGGATCGAATTATAACTAACCGTTATCCATGCGATCAGCAGAGCCACTGTCCCGGCAAAAACGAAAGGCCAGATGCCCATATGGGTTTTATAGGCAAAGGCCTTCAGCCAGTTGTTCATAAAATACCAGGCAACCGGTACGGCAATTACAAAGGCTATGATGACGAGCTTTGTGAATTCCGTATTGAGCATATTGACGATGTCAACCGAACTTGCTCCCAGTGCTTTACGGATCCCGATTTCCTTTGTTCTCTGTTCCGAAGTGTAGGCGGCCAGGCCGAATAATCCCAGGCAGGCAATGACGATCGCCAGGCCCGCGAAAATGGTAATGATGGATGCCATTGTATTTTCACTGGCAAAAAGTTTCTCATAATCCTGGTCCAGGAAAGAGTATTCAAAGGGGAGCCATGTAATTTTTGATTTCCATAAGGTCCTGATCTTATCCAGGGTTGCCATCGGGTTACCCGGGGCAATACGAATGGCAAGATTGGTCGCTACTGAACCCAGCCGGATGGCCATCGGGCGGATCTCATTTCGCAGGGATTGGAAATTATAATCTTTTACCACCCCTACGATTTTCATGGATATCCGTTGACCGGGGCCGATTATGGTTTCAAGGTTTTTACCGATAGCGGCTGCCCCATGGTCCTTATCCCATCCGAATAAATGAGCGGCGGCTTCATTGATCACAATGGCGGAGGAATCGGAAGGAAATTCCTTGGAAAAAAATCGGCCTTGTATCATTTTCAACCCGATTACTTCCGGGTAATCATAATCCGCGAAACAATAAAATACGATATGGTCCTGTTCGTTTTCACCTTCCGCTTTAAAAGCGGAAGACCAGTACAGCTGCGATGGCAGGTGAGTGGTAAAACTGGCGGCTATTATTTCTTTTTGTTTTAAAAGTTCATTTTTAAAAGGAGCAGCCTGTGCACCCAGGTTTTCACCGTTCTGAAGAATGATTACATTTTCCTTGTCAAATCCCAGGTTCCGTGTTTGTATAAAGCGCATTTGCTTGAATACAAGGAGTGTACAGACGATCAAACCAATGGAAATCACAAACTGAAGAATTACCAGCACACTTCTGAAGGTCTCGCTTTTTTTCCCTTTGTTCATCGACGATTTCAATACCTCCACCGGCTTGAATTTAGTCATGTAAAAGGCAGGATAACTACCCGATAAAAACCCGGTAAATAGTGTCAGAATAACCACTACAAGCAATATCCAGGGATGCTGAAAAAAATTCATGGATAAATGCTTGCCGGAAATATTATTAAAAGGCAGGCGGAATGCTTCCGTTAATCCCATGGCCAGGATCACGGCAATCACAATAAAGATCATTGATTCCGACATGAACCGGAGTGCCAGGTGTTTATTGGTCGAACCAAGGGTCTTGCAGATCCCCACTTCTTTCGCACGCCGGGCTGATCGTGCCGTAGCAAGGTTCATAAAATTGATGCAGGCTATTAAAATGATAAAGAGTGCAACAGCGCCGAATATATATAAATACTGCATATTCCCGTTCGGCTGCATTTCCGCGTATAAATTCGATTTCAGGTGAATGTCGGCCAATGGCTGAAGATAATACTTGAACTGTTCATCCATGGTCTCGGGTGTAAATTCCGTCGCCGGGTAGTGTAAATAGGCCACTACCTGGGGGACGACATATTTCAAAACCATGCTCCGGAATTTAGCCGGCATGGTAGATAGGTCGGCTCCCGGCTTGAATTTCACATAGGTAAAATAATTCATGCTGATCCAAATCTGGTTCAGCGCATCGGGATTTGTCGACATGGATAGTAAAATATCAAAATCGAAATGAGAATTAACCGGCACATCTTCCATGATGCCTGTTACCATATATGTTATATCGCCGGTGTTGATTAGTTTACCGACAATCTTGCCCTCCCGCAGTGCTTTTTCACCGAAATACTTCACGGCAATCTTCCGGGTCATGACCATGGAGTTCTTTTCCGTAAGGGCTTTTTCCCTGTCTCCTTCTAACATTTTAAAACTGAAGACATCGAAAAAAGTGGAATCGGCAAAAAATACCTTTTCTTCTTTAAATACTTCTCCCCCATGATTAATAACCAGATCGTTGTGGATCATTCTTGTTGTTGATTCCACTTCCGGAATATTTTCCTGCATTCTTCGGGCTAAAGGGGCAGAAGACACCGCCAGGTTAAGCACGTTCTGATCGCCGAATTTTCCCTTGGTTGCTACACGGTATATCCTTTCTGTATCTTTAAAAAAACGATCATAGCTCAACTCATCCGCTATATATAAAATAATCAGCAACGCAGCCGCCAATCCTACCGACAATCCTACTATGTTTAAAAGGGAATAAAATTTATCCCTGACCAGGTTCCGGAATGTGATTTTTAGGTAATTTTTAAACATGATGGTAAATAGTTAAAGTTAATAAATAATCATGGGTATACCTGTACAGATCCCGGTTAATCGCACCAGCTCCCCAAAAGGAGACCATCTTTTTATCGATGTCTGATCTATGCATACCGATGGAATTTTTCACGGGGATGAAAATTTTTTATATCTTTATTAATGTCAGATTGGCAAGGGATATGCCACTTTTTATAATAAATTGATTAACAGTTAATTATAAGTATCTTGCTGAGATTATCGATCTGAATATGTATTATTTTTAAACAGTTATTTGTATTATTTTAAAACAGTTTTTAATAAAACCGGCATGAATTTCAAATGGATCTGAAAGATGGAAATATACTGGTGGTAGATGATGACCGGGACATACTTGAGACCGCCCGGCTATTCCTGAAGCAAAAATTCCGGAAGGTGTCAACCCTGGAGTCCCCGGATCGGATCGATGCCTTCCTGGATGAAAACGAAGCCGATGTAATATTACTGGACATGAATTTCGGTACCGGTGAATGGGACGGCGCTACGGGGAAGGAATGGCTGCAGAAGATCCGTTTAAAAAGTCCTTTCACAACCATCATCGTAATTACAGCTTACCGTGATGTGAATCTGGCCGTCGAGACCATGAAAATGGGTGCTACCGACTTTATCGTTAAGCCCTGGAACAATGATAAGTTATACAGTACCATAATGTCGGCACTGGAGCTGAAAAATTCAAAGTTGGAAATAACTAGATTGCGGGAGGTGAACAAAAAAGTAGCGAAAGAAATTGAATACAGTTATTCGGAATTAATCGGACGGTCGCCGGTCATGAAACATATGTTGGGCCTGGTAGAAAAAGTCGCTTCAACGGATGCCAATATTCTTATTCTTGGTGAAAACGGTACAGGCAAGGAGCTCGTTGCCCGGGCCATCCACCGGTTATCCCTGAGAAACAATGAAGTTTTCATCCGCGTTGACCTCGGTGCCCTTACAGGAACATTATTTGAGAGTGAGTTGTTCGGACATGTAAAAGGGGCTTTTACCGATGCCATATCGGATCATACAGGAAGTTTTGAACTGGCGCACGGCGGCACCATTTTTCTTGATGAAATCGGAAACATATCCATGCCGTTACAAACCAAACTTTTAACGGCCATACAGAACCGGGAGATACGAAAAGTCGGCTCAAATAAAATCATTCCTGTGGATTTCAGGCTGATTTGTGCCTCCAACATGGATTTGCAGAAAATGGCTGAAAAGGACAGACCTGAATTCAGGAAAGACTTGTTATACAGGATCAACACGGTCGAGATCCGGGTTCCTCCGTTACGGGAAAGAGCCGAAGATATACGTTTATTGACGAAATACTACCTGGGCATTTACCGAAAAAAATATAATAAGCCTTATATAAAACCGGATGCCTCGCAAATAAAAAAAATGATGGCTTACAAGTGGCCCGGGAATGTAAGAGAATTGCAGCATACAATCGAAAAAGCGGTCATCCTTTCCGACGGTAAAATATTTCCGGAAAGTGTTTTTTATCCGGATCAAAGCGCCGGCCGACGAATACAGGATGAACCGAAAACCCTCGAAGAAATGGAAAAACAAATGATAGAGGAATCCATTCAATACAATCAGGGAAATCTGAGCCGCGTGGCCGCAGGGCTTGGAATTACACGCGCGACACTGTATCGTAAAATGGAAAAATATGGCCTGTAAACGGAAATGGAAGAAGATAATTCTTTAACGCTTTGTAAAAGTTAAGTAAAAACCTTAATGTTCAACGACCGTTATTCTATATTGATCTTTCTGCGGGTCCTCCTTATTTTAGGCATATGTTTATTATTTGCTTTTTTATTTGCCAATGGCGAATATATTTTTACCCAGTTCATACTTCTATCCATAATCGTTTTATTATCGTCTGAGCTCATCCGTTTCACCCGCAAAAGCAGCCGGGAACTTACAAAATTTTTATTTGCCATTCGTCATGGTGATATGAGTGTTAATTTCAGTGAGGACAGGCTCGCCCCTTATTTCAGGGACCTGGCCGGCGCATTTCGTGATGTAATTCAGGCTTTTAAAAATGTGAAGATAGAAAAGGAAGCACAATTCCAGTTATTGCAATTGATAATTGACAGAATCAGTTTTGGTATCATCGTCTTTAACAGTCGAAATGAAATAGCGCTCATGAATAAAACCGCCGCCAAAATACTGGGAACAGGGATGGCGGGGGACTGGAATTATATCAAAAAAGTGAACCCCGTTTTTGCCAGGGAAGCCGAAGGCCTGGGGAATGAAGGGAAAAAACTGGCGGAATTTGAAATGAATCAGACCCTGGTCCAGTTATCATTGACCTCGAACTTTGTAAAAATGCTGGATGAAGATTGCAGGATAATCACATTTCATGATATCCAGGAAGAGATAGAGCAAAAAGAAATTGAAGCCTGGTTCAGGATCATCAGGGTTTTGACACACGAAATCATGAACAGTATGACTCCGTTAAGTTCGCTGACGGAAACTATGCTCATGCTATTGGATGACAATTCCGGGTCACAGAATCCTCCTTACGCAATGTCAGAAACCAATATTGAAGACCTGAGGGCGGCGGTCAGGACCATTCATTCACGCAGTGAAGGAATTATCCGATTTGTGGAAGCGTACAGGCAGCTTACCAACATTCCAATGCCGGAATTTGAAGTTATTAAAGTTAATGAAATTTGCCACTCTGTCATCACCTTGTTGAACCCTGAACTGGTTAAGAGAGGGATCAGGGTTCAAAGCCGGTTAGCTCCTGAATCCCCGGTTATATCCGCCGACCGGAATCTCATTCAACAGGTATTGATCAACCTGGTTACCAACAGTATGTATGCGCTTGAAAAAACACCAGATCCTGAAATAATTATTACCGCGGAAACTATCGGGAGTAAAACGATGATATCGGTCCGGGATAACGGCAAAGGAATTGATCCCGGTACGCTGGATAAAATTTTTCTTCCCTTTTATTCCACGCGTAAAGGGGGTTCCGGAATTGGTTTAAGTTTTTCAAAACAGGTGATCCATCTTCATCACGGACGTATTCTGGTAAAATCCCAATCGGGCTCAGGAACAGAATTTATTCTTGATTTACCTGTCGGCAAAAATTAACATAACATTAGTATTCCAAAAAGCAGATATTTTATAAAAAACAGAATGAAAATATGCAATTCATTGATATTTTGATCTTTATAATGTAATTTTCTAATATCAATATCCTTTCGATCATTTTTTATATTTTTTATGACCGGTTCAAAATCAGCCGTAGTGGTATATACCGATATTGTCGGATTCAATGCAATGATGACCCGGAATGAAGAACAGGCTAAAAGTTTATTGCATAAAAACTTTGTTTTGCAAAAAAACCTCGTTGATAAATTTCAGGGCGAAATTCTTTATAATGAGAAAGATGAGATACTGGCAATTTTTTACAATATCCCTGCCGCTGTTAAATGTTCGGTATTGATTCAAAAAGAGATTCGCAAAGAAGGCTATTCATTGAGGATTGGTATACATTCCGGGAAACTCAACAATAATGAAGGCATCAACATTGCCGACGACCATAAAAGTGAAGTGATGTCGGCTGCCCGATTTCTCCAAAAAATTTCAGATAAGGGAGGAATCAGTGTTTCAGAAAAAATTCATGCAAGTTTGGTTACCAGCAAAGATTACAGCTTTGAGTATTCCGGGAAAAAACAAATTGAAAGCTTAAACAAATACATTGAGGTATATAAGATAAAAAACCTTGATGCCGGGCAGGAGAATGATCATCTTTTATACGGCCTGAAAAGAAAAATCTGGCGACCCTTTATTATTATGGGTATAATTATTGTCCTTTTTATTATATTAACCCTCCTCAGGAAAGTATTATAAAAAACAACCCCGGCGATTATCCGGGGCTGCCTACCTATAACCCTATTTAGCGAAAATACAATGAGGTTTAATTCTCTGAATGATTATTGTTCAATTTAATTTGGCTTCAATAATTTATTTGCCGGTTTGGATCGCTGCCAAATAGCCTTCATGGGCAAGCATCTCGCCGTTTTCTTTATAAGCCTCCAGCGGTTCCGGCGACCAGGTGTTCAATCCATCCACGTAACGGTTATACATGCAAAAAGCGGCAGCGATCAGAACAGTATCATGTATTTCACGGTCGGTGGCACCCTCTTTTCTTGCCCGGCTTATATCATCTTCTTTAACATTTTTCCCACCCATTTGCACTTTATGGGCAATATTCAGCAATGTTCTCATCTTGGGCGAAATCTCCCTGTTTTGGAAACCATTTTCAATTTCTTCAATCAAAGTCAGATCCGTTTTCAAATGGGCAACTGCTGATGCCCCGTGGGAAGCATGACAAAAATGACAATTGTTCCAGTAGGAAACCGAAGAAGCAATGATTTCCCTTTCCCCGCTTGAAAGTGTAGAGTCGCCACGTAATAAAACTTCGGCCAGTTCGGACAACGGCAGAGCCGTTTCTTGCCTGTAATCCAATAAGCCGATAATGCCTGGAAGCTCTTCATTATTTAATTTTATGTGTGCCATGATGTTTATATTTTAAGTAGAAGTTAAGTGTGATTGTAAAATCAATCCGGTACAGTATCTGCCGCAATTACGCCGGTATACCGTACCGGATTGTATTAAAACGATTAGTATGAAGTAAAAGGTGAGAAGGAAGTCCGCGCTGACTTTTCCGGAATCCGGTGATTGATTCCTTTTTATTAACTATGCATTAGATGAAATAAAATACAGTCAGGCTATCACTTCCCTTATCGGGGCTTTGGGAGGCGGTTTTATGGTATCAATCGGATTGGATAATAATTTTGCAATGAAAGAATAATGATAGACCGAATTATCCGTATAGGAGTTGAACAATTCGATCCTGATTTCATTGGGCATATAATTTTTTTCGAGGCCGTCTTTAATCAGTGAATTTTTATCCTGCGTCGCCGGTTGTGTAATCGTGTTTACCCAATCCTTAAGGGATAAATGAAGGTTTTGCCGGTCTCTGTCTACCATGTAGTAAACATGCAAAGTATCTTTTGCATACCGCTGCATGATTACCCGGTAATAATGACCGTTTACTTCAATGCTTTTCATTACCGATTGATAGTCGGACTGATCCGCCTGATAAGGGAATGTGATCGGAATGGATTTTTCAATAATACGACTTTTCAAAGATTTAAGATTAACATTTCCTTCCCAGGCTTCTTCATTGTGATGTTTCAACGTAAGGTAAAAAAAGTAAAAGCCTGCCTGGTACATCAGGAAAACAAGCAAGAGCAAATAGGTAGAGAATCTCTTCATGAGTTAATCAACACTAATTTCAATGTTAAAAAAAATTATGTTGAATATCAAGGCTTATTTTATGACTTTTAAACAACATTGGCTCAAACGTCGATTTTTAGCAACCCAAACCGTGATTTTATAGGTTAATTTACCTTATACCGGCTGTATATTCGTCAAAATAAGGTTGTCCTATCAGGTTCCCGTGTTTATCAAATCTGATGTCGCCGGTCACGCCGTCCCTGAAATCAATAGCTTCTATAGCAACCCGTAACTGATCGTGATCAGTGCCGGCTTGTTTGATGGCGCGAATTAAAATATTCGTCCCGTCATAGGCGGAAGCGGTGACAATATCAGGATTTATTCCATAATTGTTTTTAAAATCATTTATGAACTTTTTCCCCTGGCCGGAATTCGTAATATGGGATGAAACGAGTCCTATTTTAATTTTACTACTTGTTTCCAGGCCAAGGCTGTCAACCGGCATGAGCCAGCTATTTCCGAAAAACCGGATCCCCGGGTTGGTGCGATAAATTTGTTTAATGATTTTACCCGACTCCCCGGGATGGCCAAAAAAGACCAATGCCTCGGGGTTTAATTTGATGATATCGGAAGTAAAATCCATTAGTGTATTTTTTATGGCGTTGAAATTCAGGCTGTCCGGTTGCTCCCTGTGTGATCGTATTGCTTCTTTAATAAATTCATTGGCCCCGGAATTCGAATCATAATCGTTAAATGCCACTACTCCGACCTTACAATTATCATTACCCGCATAGACTGCCTTTACAAGCACTTCTGCCAGTTGGCGATCATTGGGCACGGACCTGAAAAACCATGGAACAAATGCCTCTGTTAGTGTAGGTTCCGTGGCGAGAACGGAAAGGACAGGAACATGCGTTTTGGCGGTTACCTGTTCTATCAGATGGGAATTGCGTCCATCGGCAGAAGCGATTATGGCCGAAACACTGTCCTGGAAGGCAAGGTTTACCGCCTGCTTTGAACCCATTCCCCAGGGTCCGTCACACGATCTTACAAATAACTTAAATTTTTTCCCTTTATATCCGCCTGTTGCATTGGCCTGGTCAACAGCCAGCTGTGCACCATCCCAGGCCAGGCGGGAAGCATCATTACCCTTAGGCCGGGTTGAAACCAGTAAGCCGATCCTGATTATATTTTTATCCAGGCTATCAACACTGTAAGGCGTAAGTAAATTGGCATCAGGCGAATCGTTCAGCACTGAGGATTTTTCCTTTTCCGGTTCCGTCGAAACTCCGTTATCTTTATCTCCGTGGCGACAGGATAACAGGAGGGTAGCCAGGAGAATAATGCTATTTGAGAATCTGAATTGCAACTTTTAAATACTCCTAAATTAATCGATCTATTGATTCCAAATGTAAAATTGTATCATGCAAAACTGGGTTCACGTAAAACGATTTCCCTTCCTAAAACCGGGGCCAGCATTGCCAGTTCCTTCATCAGGTTCTCAAAATCAGATGGTTTCAGGGATTGCTGACCGTCGCAAATTGCCGATTCGGGTTCATAATGAACTTCCACGAGCAAACCGTCGGCGCCAACCGCCATGGCTGCCTTTGCCAGGGGCGGCACCATCCAGTCATACCCCGTACCATGACTGGGGTCGACAATAACGGGCAAATGACTGAGTCTTTTCAGCATGGGCACCGCATTCAGATCCATTGTATTTCTGTATGACGTTTCGAAAGTCCTGATCCCCCTTTCACATAAAATTATCTTTTCATTACCTTCCTTCAGAATATATTCGGCAGCCATTAAAAATTCTTCAAGGGTAGCGCTCATGCCCCTTTTCAGTAAAACGGGTAAATTGCATTTTCCCACCTCCTTTAACAGGGCAAAATTCTGCATATTCCTGGATCCCACCTGGAGCATATCGGCATATTGCATAACCATGCCAAGCTGTCGGGTATCCATTACCTCCGTCACTACGGGCATACCGGTTAAATTTTTCGCTTCTGCCAGGAATTTCAATCCCTGTTCTTCAAGACCCTGAAATGAGTAAGGTGAAGTACGGGGTTTAAAGGCGCCGCCACGCAGAATTCTTGCACCGAAGCGATGTACTTCCTTTGCCGTTGAGAGAAGCTGTTCTTCATTTTCAACAGCGCAGGGCCCGGCCATAACAATAAATTCTGTGCCCCCCACTTTCACACCACTAACATCGATAACCGAAGTTCCCGGCTTATCGTGCCTGCCGGCAAGCTGCAAACCATGAATAACCGGATTCCGGGGTATATCACATTGGATATTGTTCTTCATTTTAGTATCAATTTAAATTATTGTTCAACCTGGTAAACGGCAGGATAGAATTCAAACTTACCCTGATGAACTTCAGCCATATAGATCTGCCGGATATTATTCCAGCTGGGATCAAAATCATATTCACCGGTAACACCGTGATAATGCTGAAAAGTTTTCAGATCGAGAAGGACATCACGTATTTTAGCACGGTTTAGTCCTGCCATCTGAACTGCTTTAACAATCATGTTCATCCCGTCATAGGCATAGGCAGCGAAGACATCCGGCTCCATTCCGAATCTTTTTTTATACTTCATTTTGAAATCCAGGTATTGGGGATCCCTGGAATCAGGATTATACTGGCATGTGGTTACGATTCCTTCAGCGTCCTTTCCCGCTATTTTCAAAAACTCGGGATTCACAGCGCGGTCTGAAGTGACAATGGGCTGATTCATACCCATGGATCTCATTTGTTTCACGATCAGCGCCAGGTCTTTCGGATTACCCCACAGGACAACGGCATCAGGATTTTGATGTTTAATCACTTCAAGCTGGGAAGTAAAAACAGTATCACCGTCAGTAAACCGCATCTCATTAATCATCGGATGACCTACCCGGTCGGCATCATCCTTTAATTCACCGGTTCCTACCCTTCCATATCGCGCATTGGTCCTGAATAAAGCAACCCGGTCATATCCTTTCTTATGATACAGGTAGCTTATAAGCTGGTACACACTCTGCCGGTCATCCGGGATCACGCGGATCAGCCAGGGAATCCTGGTTTCAGTCAGGGTAGGATCAGGGTCTCCGGAATTGACCATAGGAATTTCAAGTTTTAATGCGGCGCGAAGAGAAACATGAGTAACAATATCATCAATGGAGCCCATAAAAGCCCAGACGTGTTCATCATCCATTTTAACCACCGTGTTCGCTGCCGCTCCCCAGAGCCCCACATCATTATGGACCATGAGTTCAAAAGGAGTTCCCTTATAGCCGCCGGAAGCATTCGCTTCTTCTATGGCAAGTGTGGCACCATTCAGCATCTGTCTGCCATAATCGACGATTATCGAACCTTCCAGGGGGCCAAGGAATCCTATTCTTACCGAATCCACATGTTGGGGTACGGCTTTGTCCCTGCCTGGTCCCAGATAAGGATAAGGCGTAGCAAAGAAATACTGGTCCGGTTTTTTGATATGATTATAGGGTAATAATTCATCCGGTGTATTGGCGTAATTTTTACCATTGGGCTGCGCCCATGAAATTACCGGCATCGAGGCCAGCATTATAACCACGGATAACAGAATTGTAACGGATCGTTTCATAATCAGATCTTTGGTCTTGTTGGACTAATAGCAATGGCTTCTATTTCAACCAGCAGGGTTTCCCAGCATAAACGCGCCTGGATTCCTGTGCTGGCAGGAAGAGGGCTAAGCCCCAACCACGTAAAAAACGCAGTTCGGATCTCATTGAAATCTTTATAATCGCGTTCAATATCCCGCAGGTAATTCGATGTACGGACTACATCATGCCAGGTCATATTTTCCGCGTTAAGCAATTGGGTAATATTCCGGTATGTTCTCCAGGTCTGGGCCCGGAAATTACCGACATGAACCGGTTTCCCTTCCTCGCTCACGCTGGCTGTCCCGGAAATTAACAGAACCGTATAACCGGCGATATCCAGGCGAAGGCCTCTTGAAAAGGAAGAAGGACGCTTATAATTATAGGCTTCATTCAACACCTCGGGGGCGTGGATTGCCCTTTTTATAATTGGCGGCACTTCCTCATGGCCTTCGGGCAATTTAAATGGCATCACATAATTTTCATCTGACAGCACGCCCAGCTTCACAAGCTCTTCGCGTTCGCCGTCCGATAATTTGTTGAGATCAATTAATAATTTTTCGGTTTCTACTATAGTATTCATGATTTTAAAATTTTACAGTTCTGGTGATTCGGCGGTCGATCCTTCATTAATTATTCCATGACAAAGGCCATGGGAAGTACCCACCCAAATTTCATTTCCTTTAAAGTCAATCCCCCAACAAAAATTATTACTTAATGAAGTTGGGGATTTTAATTTTTGTACATGGTTTCCCTCGGTTATAATTACTTCCCCTCCGCTGCCTTCATTATTCCTGCGATAGGTCACCCAGGTTTTGCCATTGAAACTGCTGAGCCCGTCATCGGTGCAAATCCAGCATACATCACCGTCGGCACGGATCCAGTTACAGAAGTCGCTGGCCAGACCACTTGAATCCTTGAAGTAGCCTGTCCACTGCGTTCCATTGTATCGGCTGACACCAAAATAGGTGCAAACCCATAAGATCCCGTTGGAAAGATGAGTGGCGGTGGTTATATCATGTACTACACCATCATTGGGATACAGATCGATTTCCATTTCGCCATCCGGGTCAGTATAATCCCTGAAATTATTGGTATTCATATTATACTCGATCACTCCTCCTCCCCAGGCGGCGATGTAGGTCATATTCTGGTCTGCATATACGGAATAGGTCCAGGGTTCATGCATCGGCGCATTCTGCTCGGTAAAGATCTTCCACTCGCCCGTATAGGTATTCAAACACCCGGCACCACCACCCGTGGCCACCCAGACATAATTTTTATTACAGCTTACGCTGTAAACAAGATCGTTCGGCATACCGCTGTTAAACTGGTTATAGGTTTCGAATTTTCCCGCAGAATATTTATTCAATCCTGCCAAAGTCCCTATCCAGAGATCGCCGGTTTCCTTACTGATATCCAACGAAATTACCCCATGGTGTGCCAGTCCGTCCTTGGTGGTAAATACTTTAAAGTGGCCGTTTTCGTACAAGGCAAGCCCGTTAGCCGTGCCGCACCAAACCTTGTCCCCGTCCACTTTAACGGCGCTTACTTTGTCATCCGGAAGACCGTCTTTCATTGTAAAATTTTCCCAGTGACTGACGACCGGCACTTTTTGAATGTCTTTCGGATCTTTCAGGCCTATCCCCGCCCCGACTACCGGGTAAATTTTCTTAAAAGTGTTATCAACAGGGATATAATATGGTTTTTTAACCGCATGTTTAAAACCCAATGAAACGGTACTGATGATTACAATGGCAACCAACAGAAACCACCATGGTTTTATTCGTATATTATTTTTCATAAGGAACTGTTTAAAGTTTGTGACTTATCAATATCGGCAGGCTGACCCAGTGATTTTAAGTATTCAATAAGGTCATTCAACTGCATTTTGGTTAAATCGTTTACGTAACCGTGTTTATTTGCACCGCCATAAACGGTCCATATTTCCTCGAGTGTGCGGGCACGTCCGTCATGGAGGTAAGGCGGAGATTCATAAATATTATTCAGTGCCGGCGTATCGAAAAGCGAAGGACTGTCCGTATCCGACAAGGAACCCACGTCTTCCATTTTACGGTTCGTCAACTTATCGCCTGAATGACAGGTAATGCACCGGCCCTGCGGAGGAATTTCTTTCCCGTCATTTGTTTTGGTCCGGTCAAAAATTTCCTTTCCTCTTTCCTGGGCGGCAGTCAATTTGCCTGAAGGATCATGGTAAGGGTTAGGCGGATTATCAAGGTTCCTGAAAATAAAGGCAACCAGTTGATCCAGGCCTTCATTACTAAAACCCTGGGTACGGGTCACAAATTTTGAAAACCTCATTCCGCACTGCATATACACGCTTACATTATGGCCGTTCCATTTATAAGGAGCCGTGCCATTAAGCTTGCATAACGATTGGGTGTTGGTGAGGTTTCTCGCCATACCACCGCCAGCCATATCATAGGTGAGACCATCTTCCGTTCCGTCAGGATGACAGGAAGAACAACTGTACTCGTTCTGAAAAGTATGGCCTGCATTATAAAATAGCCTCTGCCCTTTACGGACAAATGATATCCGTTTGGGACCGCCAAGATCAAATGAATCCACGACGGCCAGGTTTTCAGTGTTGATAACGGCTAACCGGTCGGAAAATCTTTCAGCGACATAAAGGAGTTTCCCATCTGGTGAAAATGCCATTCCTTTGGGGTTCCACCCCACCTTTATTCTTTTTACTATATATTTATCGCTTAATCCGAGATTATCCGCATAGTTAGCTATGCTGTCAGGCGTTGCATCGGCAACCAGCTTCCTGACTTCGTTCAGGTCAATGACCGAAACGACGTTTACACCCGCACTTGTGACATAAGCTTTAGCGCCGTCGGCCGAAACCTTTATTTCAAAAGGATCAGGGTAATAGGAATCCGGAGCATCCAGCAGGAACTGTATAACCCTTCCACTTCCCCCGGTTTCAATAACTCCGAAACCATGGTCCATCATCCATCCGTTTTCGAGCTGGGCTGCCGGTACAAGGTTTTTAGGTCTCATCAGCGTACACAGGGCCAGGTCTCCGCTGGGGGTGAATGTCAGATTCTCCAGCATAACCGAATTTTTAAATAATTTCCTGGCTACTACCTCGCCTTTGTCCACATTGGCTATGGTTACCTCGGTTTCGTTCGGCGTTCTGTAAGGCACTTCATTGCTTTTACGACTGCTTACATAAACCATCTTTCCGTCGGGACTCACTTTTAAACCGATAGGATTATTCCCTGCATCCAGCCTTTTGATTTCTTGTCCGGTCGTAAGGTCGATGAAAGAAAAATCATTGGCATAGGTATTGGCAACGAATAAGGTTTTCTCATCTTTTGAAAGATCTATGCCTGAGGGTCCCCAGCCTGTTCTCAAGGTTCTCTCAACTTTCAGGGAAGCCATGTCGATCACCGATATGGTATTCGACCATTGATTGCTTACATAAGCTTTTGTTCCTTCGGCGTTGAGGATAACCGTATGCGGCTTTTTCCCTACTGGAATGTCGGATATGATTTTATGGGTAATGGCATCCAGGACAATTAACTTATTTCCCTCCTGCGCAGTTACCAGTATTTTTTTCCCGTCGGGTGTGACTGCCAATTTCAGAGGGGATAAATAATCCTCGTTCAATAACCTGGACAATACACCGGTTTTCTGGGGGTAAACATGACAGTTGATACAGTTCGGGGGATGAGGAACGCCGCCTGAAATGTAAGTGGCATGTTTCCAGCCCCACCGGTCTAACCCGAAGAACGCCCCGATAACGAAAACGAGGAATATACTGCTAAATATTATTTTTTTATTCTTCATCATTTTCATTCTTTAATTATGTTCAAGACCCTTGCTGCCTTCTTCAGCGTGTTTCGTCCCGGCAATGGCCACTTCCACCGGTAATTTTTTTATGGCCATAGCTACACGGTTTTCCGGTGCCATTTCGCGGTTCTCATGGCATCCCGTACATCCTCTTCTTTCATTGGGTCGCATCCACACCCAGGCGGAGGGGCCACGAAGAATTTCTCCCGACTCATTTACCGTTATGAATCGAATCGGTACATCTGACGAAATATCGACGAAAAAGGAACCATCCTCTTCCAAGGGGATTTCTTTGATGAGGCCGTTCAGTCCCATGATCCTGACAAACTTTGCTTTTTGGCCACCTTCCCTGACCGGGTAAGGGGCCATCGTTGAAAAATCAGAATTCATGCACATCAGGAAACCTGTTGTTTTATCCACATTCACTTCGGTGGGCAGGTTCCTGGGAACAACCCGCGCCGAAACAACAACGGGTTCCACTGAATTGTAATCCTTGGCTGAATATAAGGTATTAAGAATCTTCTGTTGTGAAGGATCAAATTCAAAAATGCCATAGGAATCCGCACCGGGATTTTTATACGAAACGATCAGGTTGCCATTCAACCCCGGATATACAGAATAAAAACTGCCATCTGCATTTCCGGAAATCTCCTGCCGGGAACTCAATGGCCTGGAACTTTTTAACATGACCAGGCTTCCATGATCCATCGAGGGATTCCGTGATTCGACAAACACGAGATTGCCCTGATTAGTTTCCCTTATCCGGCCATTAAGCCAGCTACCTTCACCCCCTTTGTAATATAACGCCGCTTTGGTGCCGTCAGGTCTCATTACCAGGTATTCAGGATTTTCCTTGACCGGAAATACCTGCCAGGAAATAAAAACAACCCTCCCGTCATTTAAAACCGATGAGGCAAAATCGGAATTGGGATGATAGGCAATGCGCGACAGGCAACAGCCATTCAACCCGCACGTATATAAAGTGCTTTCGGACTTTGAATTATTGCTGACGTCCCGGCTGCTGAAAATAATATTGCCGTCCGGCAGATAAGCGGGATCGGTGCAGTTACGGTCCAGTTTTATTACAAGTCTCGCATCGTTTTGTCCCAGGATTTCTTCATATATCTGCCAGTAATCGCCTTCATTCCGTTGACCGGCAAAAAGCATTTTCTTCCCGTCAAAGGAGATTTCAGGAGCACGGGCAGCGTAAAAACCATCGGTTAATACCGAGGAAATTTTTCCCGGGGATGAGGGATCAAGGGCGACAATCCGTGATTTCCCAAAATACCTCCAGTTACCGCCGGTCAGCGAATCCATATGAACGGAGCCCGGAGAGGCCTGGGTAAATACGATCATTCCTTCCATTGAATTCCGACTGCAGTTTGTAAAGAGCAGAATGGTAATTACGGCAGTAAGGGCAATCCCAAATGATTTTTTGTAAAATTTTCTCATATTCATTCTCGTTCAGGATTCTTTAACTTTTAAAATCTGGTTAACCTTCACATTTTCGATGACCTGGGTTTTACCGGACGGCCAGCGGATTTCGATCCGGTCAATTTTATCCGCTTTCCCCAGCCCGAAATGTAATCGAGGGTCATTTTGCGAAAGGTAACCGCTGGCGCTCTCTTTATACTGGTAATGGTCTACGCCACCGGCAGTCAGTTTTACCCTGGCGCCAACCGCATCACGATTGCTCGTGGTTCCTTCCAGGTCAAGCAATAACCAATTATTACGGTTGCCTCCGTCATTCCGGAGCAGGATTCCTCTTGAATTCAGGTTAACGATATAAATGTCTTCGTCACCGTCATTATCGTAATCACCGAAACAGGCGCCGCGACCGACATATTCCGCCTTAAAATAATCGCCATGCTTTACCGAAACATCGGTGAAATTTCCCTTCCCGTCATTTTCAAATAACTGGTCTTCTTCACCATATAAATGCTGAAGTTTTCCGTTGACTTTAAAGAGATCTTCATCACCGTCGTTATCATAATCAAAAAATGACGATGCCCAGCCCACATGCTGACCTGTATATTGGGCGATGCCGGATTTATTTGACATATCGGTGAAAACGCCATTCCCCTCGTTCAGATACAGCGAACAATATTTATTATCCGAAACGAATATGTCGAGGAGACCGTCTTCATTATAATCGGCAAAATCCACCGCCATACTGATGGTAGCGTCACCCATCTCATTGGCAGCCACACCCGCCATTTCAGCAACATTTTTAAATCCTTTGCCGCCTTCATTGTGATAGAGGTAATTTTCCATATGATCATTGGAAACGTAGATATCCGTGTAACCGTCACCGTCATAATCGGCAGCTGCCACACCCATGGCACGGCCATTGGGCTGATAAACACCCATCTTTTTCGTTACGTCTTCAAAGGTTCCGTTTCCCAGGTTGTGATATAAGCGATCGGATTCTCCCGAATAGGCCAAAGGTCCGGGAAAGCCGTCAGGAGCATAATAATATTTGTAGTTGATATCAAATTTTATATAATTCCCGACGTATAAATCAAGATATCCATCATTGTCATAATCGAACCAGACCGAACCAACTGTACATTCGTCCCCGCCCACTCCTGCTTTTTTCGTTACATCCGTAAAGGTTCCGTCACCATTATTGTGATACAGGATATTGGGTCCGTAATCGCTTATATAAATATCAGGATACCCGTCATTATCATAATCGCCGACCGTTACCCCCATGCTGTAAGCTTTCGTATTCAGCTTTGCCTTATCGGTAACATCTTCAAACGATCCGTTTCCAAGATTCCTGTACAGACAATTATGAGGATTTCCGCTCACGGGGTGATTCTCGTTAACCTTTTTATCATAGCTCCCGGTGGTCATGAAAAGATCCATATTCCCGTCTTTGTCATAATCCAGGAAAGCCGCACCTCCGCCATCCGATTCAACCAGATTGCTCAACGAATCATCACCAAAAGAATGCACGAAGTTTATTCCTGCTGCCTTGGTAATATCGGTGAAATAAATTCCACCGTCTTCCGGAATATAGGATTTAAGCGTTTCCGGGGAAGCTACCGACTTTTTTTCTTCAGTCTTTTTCGGCTGGCAGCCCCCGACAATCAATAGTATTAATAGTAAACTCCACAATTTTCGCCAGGTGGATAACACCCCATGGCATACGCCCACATTTATCATAATAAAAAAATTGGTGATTAAAGCTTAATAATAAAACTGCTGGTGATTATTAAGCTTTTGGGGGCGGGGTATGGGTAGGAATAAAGGGCGAGAATAAATCGGTTTTTAGAAAAATACGAAAGATCTTGATAACACCGGCCTTTGCGATCAGGGTGAAATCAAAACAGTTCGGCATGTAATTCTTCTCAAAACTTTCCCAAACCGTTGAAGTTTTATCGGAAGTCGGCTTTTGCGTTAAAGTGCTTATCCAATCCCTGAGCGAATTTTTCATCTGTTTCCCAACCTGGTCATTAATATAAACGATATGCAGGGTATCCTTGGCATACCGCTGTTGAAGGACACGGTAAACCTTTCCGTTCATCTCAAAAGATTTCAAAACTGGCAGGAAATCCTGCTGGTCGGGCTGGTAAACAAAGGTGATTGGAATGGATTTGGTAATAATTTCTCCCTGGTTAAGATTATTGTATTCAACTTTCTCTTTCCAGGAATTATCATATTGCATATTCACCGTTATATAAAACAGATAATAACCTGCACTATATACCAGGAACAATAAAAGGAGAAATATCGAAAAAAATCTCTTCATGTTTACTCACAATACAGGGCAATAAAAATTATTTTACCTGTATGCTGTCTCCTTAAAAATAATTTTCAAAAATTCACCTTGAAAATATATAAGATTCAAGGACTTTAACACTACTCCAAATTACGGAAATTTTGCCGAAAACAAAAAAACAGGCTCTATTTTGAAAAAACTTTCGGTTCATTTCTCCGACAAAAAAATTATTAAGGGAATTTCATGATAAATATCATTTTTTCATTGATTTTTTTCGCTAAAACATAAGGTCTGTTCGGGAAGTTCTGGTAAATTGTAAAAGGAAATACGTTTGGTGGTAAATTAAAATCAGGAGCAATTAGTATGCTCCCCGGAAAGAAAAAAACTGATTCGGGAAACTTTATTTAATACAAATCCTATGAGAACAAATATTTTCAATCTCCTGGCAAAGATATGCTTCTGTACATTTATCCTGTTATGGGTAATCGTGCTCCAAACCTTCAGTCAGGATAAAGTGCGGGTATTCGCTCACATCGATTTCAATAAGGTAAAACCAGAACGTGATAATGATTATGTTAACCTTGAAGGTAATGTGTGGAAACCCATTCAGCAGGAACATATAAAAGAAGGAGGACTGGTTTCATGGAGCGTTTACCGGGTATGGTTTACCGGTACCGCATCAGAATATAATTATGCCGTAATGGAGCGATACAGCAAATACGAGGATATGGATTTCCCGTATGATGACGATATTATCACGAAAGTCCACCCGGGAATGAATCAGGAAAAATTAATGGAGGATACCTTCCGGGCCCGGGAAATTGCCACAGGACAGTCTTTGGTCAGGATATCGATGTTGCGCCCGGCTGGAAAAATCGAACCCTCTAAATATGTTGTAGCTACTTACCTGAACATTAAGAACAGTAATAAAGCCCAGTTCGAAAAAAATATTCTTGAAATTGCCGTACCGGCCCTGCAGGACCGAATGAATAACGGATACAACCAGGGATGGGATCTTTTTAAAGTGGTTCTTCCGGAAGGTGACAGCGTGCCTTATCAGTATATTTCCCTCGAATACATAAATAATATGGGATTAGTGGTAAAACCGGGTGGTGCAGATGCTTCCAACGGCATGGAACCGGGTAAGGTGTACAGGAAGGAATTATGGGAACGCGTGAATTACCTTGGGGAGGATGAATAATTTTTCACTCAAAGAGGCTAAGGTAGCCAGAATTTAATATTTATTGATATATTGAAAAGCGCGATTTTATCATCCAATAATCAAGACTGTTGACCAAACCGGTTTCAAGAGCCTATGACCTAAAAGCGATATCCCCTTGATAGCAAGTAATATACTTCATTGGTTCTTAGCTCACTTTTAAATTGGGGAATTGCAGTTTTTTCGTCAATAAGTAAAAACTCAATTCCTGCCATTTCTGCAAAATCCTCGAGATATTCCGGTGAAATCGCTTTTGTAAAGGCAGTATGATGGGCCCCACCGGCAAGTATCCAGGCTGTGGCGGCTGTTTCAAGATCAGGCAGAGGATTCCAGAATACCCTGGCCACCGGTAATTTCGGCATAGGCGGGACCTTTAATACTTTTACCTGATTTACGATCAGCCGGAACCGATTGCCCAGGTCAACAAGGGAGGCATTCAACCCTTTCCCGGAACTGCAGTTGAATACAAGACGTACAGGATCCTCCTTTCCTCCAATGGATAACGGATGCGCTTCGAGGGAAGGTTTTCCGGCAGCAATGGATGGACAAATTTCAAGCATATGGGCACCGAGTACTCCCTGACCGGCCGGATTCAGGTGATAGGTATAATCTTCCATAAAGGAAGTTCCCCCGGAAAGCCCGGAAGCCATTACCTTGACGGCCCTGACCAATGCGGAAGTCTTCCAATCACCTTCCGCCCCGAATCCATAACCGTCAGCCATCAACCTTTGTACGGCAATCCCCGGTAATTGCCGTAAACCATGCAGGTTTTCAAACGTGGTTGTGAATGCCTTGAAACCTCCTTCTTCCAGGAATTTCCTCATACCGATTTCAATTTTTGCAGCTTCCTTCAGGGCATTAATACCAATTGTATCTTTTAATATTTTACCTTCAATTTTATAATCTGCTTTATAATGTTCAACCATCTTCAATATTTCCTTATCCGTCACTTCATTTACTTTTTTTACCAGGTCTCCCACCCCGTATCCGTGAACGGAATATCCAAAGGTTGACTGGGCCGCCACCTTATCGCCTTCCGTCACTGCTACATCCCGCATATTATCGCCGAACCGGGCCACACGCAGATGATGCCAGTCTTGCCATGCGGCAGCAGCTCGCATCCATATAGAAAGTTTTTGCTGGATTTCTTTATCCTGCCAGTGACCCACCACAACTTTACGATTTATGCGGAGCCTGGCTCCGATATAACCGAATTCCCTGTCGCCATGGGCCGACTGGTTAAGATTCATAAAATTCATATCGATCGATTGCCAGGGTATATCCCGGTTAAACTGGGTATGAAGATGAACCATCGGTTTTTGAAGCGATTGCAACCCGGCAATCCACATTTTTGCTGGGGAAAAAGTATGCATCCATGCCATTACACCGATGCAGTTTTCACTGGAATTGGCTTCAGTGCATAAATGGGATATGGCTTCAGTTGTCGTAAGCACAGGTTTACAAATAATCTTAACCGGTAGTAAGAGTGATTTGTTAAAAGCGGTGACAATAACTTTTGAATCTTCCAATACCTTTCTTAAAGTTTTATCGCCATAAAGGTGCTGGCTGCCCGTAATAAACCAGACTTCCGATTTCATAAGGTTTTCCATAAAAAATAAATTTAATTTCCAATATCATATGCAATCCGTGTTCCTGATCCTGATACACGTAATACAGTGAGTTCACTTATGCACGACATGTGAGTATGACAAATTTCAAATAAATTCCCTTGATTCAAAAGTTTGATCAATAAACAAAAAAGAATTTCTGTTTTAAGAATATTAATTATTGTAATTTGTATCATCATTAATTTTTAACAGCCATGAAAAAAATACTACTTTCATTGTTATTCACAGGGGCTTTTATAACCTTAAAGGCCCAGCAACAGGTTCCTGATGGATTTGTTTCCATGTTTAATGGCAAGGATCTTTCAGACTGGAAAATACCGGATGGTGACAATGGGCACTGGAAAGTGCTGAATGGCGTAATCGATTATGACGCTCAAAGCGAGGCGAAAGGCGATAAGAGCTTATGGACAGAAAAAAAATATAAGGATTTTGTCTTGTACGTTGATTTCAGGATAAAAGATACCCCATGGAAAAATCCTGATGTTCCCATCATACTGCCTTCAGGCCTTCATAAAAAGGATGCCCAGGGCAAGGAAATCCATATTGTCGTACCCGATTCGGATTCGGGAATTCTCATGCGTGGTAGTAGTAAACTTCAGGCCAACATCTGGTGCTGGCCTATTGGCTGCGGCGAAGTTTACGGTTACCGGATGGATGAGAACATGCCGCCGGCCGTCCGGGCTTCTGTGACTCCCAAAATGAATGCCGATCATAACATAGGGGATTGGAACACCTTTAAGATCACCCTGCAAAAGGATTTCCTGACCGTAGAGCTGAACGGGAAAACAGTGATCGAAAATGCCTACCTACCCGGACTTCCGGCTGACGGCCCTATCGGCTTACAGCATCACGGGGAAATGAAAGACGGTCAATGGGTGAGCCCGCCGGCACTGGTGCAGTTCAGGAATATTTATATAAAGGAATTATAAAAAATAATTGGACCGGGGATCAAAGGTGCCCTTTATTTTTGCAATGTGGCATCCTCCATGATAACATCATAATAATAACCTGCTCCAAAGTCTTTATCCAGGGAAATTTTCCCTTCAAAAACGACCACGTCCCCTATTTTTACGGGATCCTGGGAAGTAATAGCGAGATCGTATTTATTGCCGGCTTCCGAACCATCCTGGATATGAATCCAGTTTTTCCCCATGATCATGGGGTTATATTTCATGACGATGCCACGGATCTTTACCGTTTTCCCGCCGTAAAGTTCTTTATTTGAATATAAGTCGGCAATGGTAACCCCACCTTCTACAGGTTTTACGTTAACATCTTTTTTATCAGGGGAGGTGGAATGACTGGTTCCCGGCATAGTCGCCGGCGGGTTATCGGCCGTTATGGGCTGATCGGTCAGATCCTGTACCAGAACGATAAAAGGAAAGGTTCGGTTCAACTCCTTGCTGCTGAAATTTTTCATCGGCACCCCTTCCGACCAATAATAGGTATTGCCCTTATTGATGACAGATTTATTAACCGCAAGCCAGTAATCCTGGCCTTGTTCGCTTACCTGCACGTAAGTATAATTTGATGCCTGTATAACTTTTTCCGCTTTTACCTGGTGCGAATTAACGGCCATGTCTATGTTCCTGTTACTCCGTTTCGGGAAACAGGAAATCAGGAGAAAAAGGATACCAGCAAAATATAAACTCGATTTTCCGGTGTAATTCATCGTTTTTAAATTCATTATTTATTTAAAGGCTTAAATTTAGGACGAAATCTCTGAAGTATATATGATTTATATCAATCGTTGATTCAAATTGAATTTTGTAATTATTTTTGAGATCTGATAAAATCATACAACAAAAGAAGGCGTGAAGAAAAAAAATCCAGGGGTAAGGATAAAGAAAATCGTGTTGCATGCCATCGTTATATTTTTATTCATTTCCCTTATCCAGTCATGCACGAAAAATAATGGTACCACTCCCTATATTCAGTTTAAAACCGGTCATGGTTATATTTCAAAAGATGCAACCGTTGCAATCGATTCTGTCCTGGCCATTGGGATCAATGCTCAGAAAAGGGGGGCAGAGCTGAATACTTATGATGTCTCCGTAGCTTTTGACGGTAACAGTATGCCGCATTTACTCCAGGACTACCAATTGGTATCAGCCCAGCGGCTGAATTATGATAAGGATGTTAATGTCAGGGTACGGGACCATGTTGGCACGGAAAAATATTTTTTTACGATAACGGATGCAGACGGGAATGCCGCCCAGTTGTCGCTTACCATAACCGTTAAATAATATTTATTATTCAGCCTTCTGGTATATTAATTTCCGGGTATCAAATATTCTGATATTGCTCAAGCGTGGAAATATATTGATCCAATTCTTCTCCACCGGACCGGTCAGCCCTGAGGCTGTTTTCCAGTGTATGAATTTCTTTCATCATTTGGCCTAATACTTCTTCCCTTATATCAACAATACGTTGATTAATTTTTGCAGTAAGATCGGAAGTAAGACGTTGTATATTTTTATCGATTTCTCCGGGAATTTGACGTTTAAAATAATTCCTGAAATATTTCCTGAAAATTTTCATGGGGATCAGGAACCATAAAAGGTCAATATGAGAATCAAATGCCCGGCTTATGTTTATATCCGGAACAATCGTAAAATCATTAATTGTGATTGACGGGGCATCCTCCTGCGACATTCCCAAAGATTCATAAAGTTTATTGAATAATTTATTTCTGAAAGATCGGGTAAAATTCAATAAATGATCGCCTGCCTTTTTAACGGGGTCTGAAATAATTTCGGGGTTATTGATTAACACGGTTTGCAATTGAGCTTTAAGCCAATCATTTAAGAATGCTTCATATTTTCTTGAAATTTTATATAGGTTCCCCTGACATGAATCATAGAATTTCAAAAATTCACTTTCAGTAGTTCGTGTTAAGGGCCCGGCGAATTTTTCCAGGGACTTGAAAATATCATCCCTGTTCCGGTTAATGTACATTTGCGAAACCAGCATTAATTCCTTATAAATAAACTGAACATTCCCGGCTTCCCTCGTAATGTAGTCAAGTAATATTTTTCTTTCCGATTCCGATTTTAACAGGGCATTCCGGGCAATATTAAGGTAACCCAGACTTTGCTTTACCAGCGTGAAAAATTTTCTTTTAAAGCTTGATCGGAGTTCATGCCCGGTATTCCGGTTTATTACGTTCAGCACCTCCGAAAGGAATTTTCTCCTGAAAGTTTCGGTTTCCGAAACTGAAGAATATTCAAAAATTTCGAGCGCTTCATTAAATTGATTTTCAACGGAAGAAGATATGAATTCCCGGATCTCCTTTACCTGGGCTTTATCAAACAGGTCTGTTTTGGTGATCACTAAAATTATCCGGCTGCAATATTTTCGTATATCGGCCAGAATTTCGAGGTCGTTTCCTGCCAGGGGCCGGTCGGCGCTTACTACGTAAACGGCCAGCCCGGCGGATGGCATCCAGTTTTGCGAAGTCTCGGAGTTATGCCGGTATAAACTTCCAATTCCGGGAGTATCGATTAACCGGAGATTTGTGTATTCCATTAAAAGAGGAGATTCAATAATTACCTGCTCGACATTCTTTGAATTCCCGGGATTAAGCTTTTCAGTTATATATTGTTCCAGTTCAACGGAGAGAATATTAAACGCTCTCTTGTCTTTTGTCCTGATGGTGATTTTTTCTGTCTCACCATAGTGAAGGCAGGTGATAACGGAAGTAAGGGGCAGGATCCCTACGGGGAGAAGCGGTTTATCCAACAGGGAATTCAGCAAACTGCTTTTTCCCGCATTGAATTGACCAAATACCGCTACATCCACATAGGATGGGTTTTCTACAAGAGTGGAGGCAGCTTGAAAAAGGCCGGTTAGCGCCTCAAAATGATACTTATCAATGATTACCGAAAGGCTGGACAGAGCCTCCCGGTAATCATCATTTTCAAACATGGAAAAGAAAATCTATTGGTTCTTGAATGCCTTCTTTCCGGCAAACTTTGCCTTTTTACCCAACTGCTTTTCAATCCGCATCAACTGGTTGAATTTTTCGATACGTTCACCCCTGCACCCGCTTCCGGTCTTAAGATGACCCGCATTCACGGCCACGGTCAAATCCGCAATAAAACTATCAGGGGTTTCTCCGCTTCTGTGGGATACAAATGAATTGTATTTATTCTTAGTAGCGAGTTTAATGGTCTCCAGCGTTTCCGTCACGGTACCGATTTGATTAAGTTTTATCAAAATGGAATTACCTACTTTTCTTTTAATTCCCTCGGCAAGGATCTTCTTGTTCGTACAGAAAATATCATCTCCTACAAGTTCAATTTTCTTGCCTATAGTTTTAGTGAGGTTTGCCCATCCATCCCAGTCATTTTCAGCCAAGCCGTCTTCTAACAATACGATAGGATATTGTTTTATCCAGCTTTCCCAAAGCATAATCATTTCATCACTCGAAATTAATTTCTGTGTGCTTTTAAAAAATTTATATTTCCCGTCTTCCCAAAGTTCACTGGCCGCAGGATCCAGGCAAATGCTTATTTGACTACCCGGCTTATATCCGGCTTTGTTTATGGCTTCGAGAATTACCTCCACCGCTTCATCATTGGACTTTAGGTCCGGTGCGAAACCGCCTTCATCACCGATACCGGTGCTATATCCCTTTGATTTCAATATAGATTTTAAGGTATGGAAGACTTCTACCCCCATCCGTATGGATTCTGTAAAATTGGGAGCATTATGCGGAGCAATCATAAATTCCTGGAAATCAACTGTATTATCGGCATGCTTTCCGCCGTTGATGATATTCATGCAGGGGACGGGCAACAGTGTCGATTTTGTACTTCCCAGGTACTGGTACAACGGTATTTTTTTACTCTGGGCGCAGGCACGGGCGAAAGCCATTGACACGGCAAGAATGGCATTGGCTCCCAACTTCGTTTTATTAGGCGTTCCGTCCAACTCGATCATCCTGTAATCCAGGTCATGCTGATCTTTGATGCTCTGGCCTACCAGTTTTTTGGCGATTATTTTATTTACATTCGCAACCGCCTTCAATACACCTTTACCTCCATATCTTTTCTTATCATTATCCCTTAGTTCGCAGGCCTCCCTTTCGCCGGTGGAAGCTCCGCTGGGTACCATAGCTCTTGCACGGCTTTTATCGGCCAGTGTAAGATCTACCTCTACGGTGGGATTTCCTCTGGAATCAAGAATTTCAAGTGCTTCTATTTTTGCAATTTTCATGTTTTTAAAATTTAATTATGAATTAAAAAAAATCAGCTTCAATTTGACGGTCAAAATTAATCCAATACCAGCCATTTTGCTTAAAACCAGGTAAATAAATCGGGTAAAACTTCCATTCGTCCCGGATCTCCTCATAATTCTGAAACTATTTCCTGTAACTTTTCAATATCGGAATCAAATTCTGCCGAATATTCCTCCGGGAATTCCCCATATCCTTTCAGCTTGCCCGCAGTAGTATCACATAAAATCACCCACATGCTGGATTTCCTGGAGTTAATGATGCGCTGCATATTCAATTCCGAGGGCTTAAGGTCATATTTATCAAATAAATACCGGATCTGGCTTTTAATTTTCTTGATTATAGATTGTATATGAGAGATATCATTTTCATTTTCCTCATGGTTGATCCGTGTTAACAACAATCGCCGGGGGTTATTGATTTCTCTTTCTATTTCTTCTGCCATATTTTCAACCAGGCGGATGGCCGACGAAACGGACCGCCTGTGGTTGGCTTTCAGGTTGATCTTGTCCATAATTCAGTTTCTTAAGGTGGCTATTAAGCGTAAAGGCTCAATTAATAAATTCAGGGCATCATTTACCGACTTACAAATCACATCCGCATTTACCAGCGATTCAGGGGATGCTCCCTCTTCCTGGATGACCGCAATTCCCAGGGCGGCACTTTTAAGCATGGAAGCATCGTTTCTCCCGTTCCCGATGGCTACCACGTGACCTTTCCCCAGTTTTCTTATGAACTGATCTTTTTGTGATTGCTGATTATCCTTTTGCAGGATTATCGTCTGGCAATCCAAAAATTCCATATTTTGTGCGGCTTTTCCGAAGGTATCGGCTGTGATTACATAGAGGCTAAGATTATTTTTTAATTTCTTCAGTTTTTCTTTTACTCCCCTTATCAGTTCACCATCAACCGCGAGGGTGCCATTATAATCAAGAACCAGGTGATTCAGTTCCAGAATTCCGAAACCTGGAATATCAATGGTTATCATTTATTTAAAAGCTTTTGGCGTAAATCTAAGCCCAATTCCAGGAATACAGGAAGACGGTTTCTTCCGCGATAACGGCAACGACCCGGCAGGAAGATAATAATAATGGGTTTAAAATTATTTCTCATTTAGGCGACTGTTCTGTATTTCCGTTAAAAATCATTTACAGTGAAGGAGTTATCAGTCGCTTCGGGACGGTTAAAGGCTAACTCCATAGCCATGTCAAAAATACCGAATTTTCCACATTATCAATTTCATCCGCGCGAAATTTCTTTTAAAGGAATTTTATATTTACTTCGGCATTGGATTCTGTACTTACAATCCGGATTCCGCTGAAAGTGGTTGACCCAAAAGTAAAATAAATAATTATGACTGAATACCTGGGAGAATTCATTGGCACCATGCTGCTGATCATGATCGGCAGCGGAGTAGTAGCGGGCTCTTTGTTAAAAGGATCCAAATCGGAAAACAGCGGATGGTTAATCATCTGCCTCGCCTGGGGTATGGGAGTGACATTTGCCGTTTATGCGGTTGGCAATATCAGCGGAGCGCATTTGAATTGGGCGGTTACCCTGGGCCTGGCCATCGCAGGAGAATTCCCCTGGGCCAAAGTGCCGGGATATATGATCGCCCAGTTACTGGGAGCTTTTACCGGTTCCGTGATTGTCTGGCTGCACTACGGTCCTCATTGGGCTAAGACCGAGGATAAAAATCTAAAACTGGCGATTTTCAGTACAATCCCGGCCATCCGGAATTATCCTTTTAACCTGATCAGTGAAATCGTAGGCACCTTCGTTCTTTTATTCGGTCTTGAATTTCTGGGCGCTAATAAATTCTCCGACGGATTAAATCCCCTGGTCATCGGGGGACTAATCTCAACAATAGGTTTTTCACTCGGCGGAACCACAGGCTTTGCCATTAATCCTGCCAGGGACCTCGGGCCCCGGATCGCACACTTCCTGTTACCTATTCCGGGGAAAGGAAAATCGGACTGGGCTTATTCCTGGGTACCCGTTTTAGGACCTGTTATCGGGGGAATGGCGGGCTCGCTCACTTATAAAGCTATTTACAAAGGTGATATAAATCCTTTCCTTTGGTTACTTACAGCGATTATCCTTGTAATTGCAATATATGCCTATTCCAGAAAATCTAAACTGACCGTATAATTTACATCTTATGAAATACATCATTGCATTAGACCAGGGCACAACATCTTCCAGGGCGCTTCTATTCGACCAAAAAGGGGCCATCGTGAATGTGGCACAAAAGGAATTCACGCAGATATTCCCCAAGCCCGGCTGGGTGGAACACGATCCTGAAGAAATCTGGAAGAGCCAGCAGGAAGTAATGCATGAGGTGGTAAAAAAGTCAAGGATAAAGATCCGGGATATTGCCGCTATTGGAATTACCAACCAACGCGAAACGGCTATCCTTTGGGACCGGAAAACCGGGGAGCCGGTGTATAATGCTATTGTATGGCAGGATAAAAGGACTGCTGATATCTGTGAACAGATGAAATCCGCGGGGCTGGAAAAACATGTCCGGAAAAATACCGGCCTGGTTATCGATTCGTATTTTTCTGCCACCAAGATTGCCTGGATACTCAGGAATGTTCCTAAAGTAAGGGAAAAGGCAAGGAAAGGGGGAATTTGTTTTGGAACTGTGGATTCGTGGCTGATCTGGAAATTAACCGGGGGTAAAGCACATGTTACCGATTATTCCAATGCTTCCCGCACCCTCTTGTACAATATTAATTCATTGAGGTGGGACAGGAAATTATTAAAATCACTGGACATCCCGTATTCGGTTCTACCGAAAGTATTGCCTTCCTCCGCTCATTTCGGTGACCTGGTTTGGGATAATCATATTATCCCGATCGGCGGCGTGTTGGGCGACCAGCAGGCTGCCCTGTTCGGCCAGGCATGTTATGAAGTGGGTTCGGCAAAAAATACCTATGGAACCGGTTGCTTCGTACTTATGAATACCGGCAAAAAGATCTTTCATTCCAAATCCGGACTGGTAACTACCATTGCCTGGGGCCTGGATAATAAAATATTTTATGCGCTCGAGGGAAGTATTTTCATTGCCGGGGCGGCGATTCAATGGTTACGCGACGGGTTAAAGCTGCTGGATCATGCCTCCGATTCGGAATATTTTGCCGAAAAGGCCAAAAATCATGATGAAGTTTATGTTGTTCCCGCCTTCGCAGGGATGGGAGCTCCGTACTGGGATATGTATGCCCGCGGCGCAATATTCGGACTTACCCGGGATACGGATAAAAACCAGGTGGTTAAAGCTACGTTACAGTCACTGGCATACCAGACCAGAGATGTAATTGAAGCTATGGAAAAGGATTCCGGGGTTCACCTGAAAATTCTTAAAGTGGACGGTGGTGCGGCAGCCAACAATTACCTCATGCAGTTCCAGGCGGATATCCTGGCAACTGCCGTTGAACGACCCAGGATTATTGAATCTACCGCCCTGGGCGCCGCTTCCATGGCAGGTATATACACTGGATTGTGGAAAATGGAACAAATTAAAAAACTGCGGAAAATAAACAGAACCTTCCTCCCTTCCGTAAATAAAAAGGTTAGGGACAAGTTATATGAAGGGTGGAAAAAGGCCGTGAGCAGGACCATAGGCTGGTTGAAGGAATAAGGTTTTCGAAGTTTCAGATATCAATGGGAATATACAGTTCACAACAAAGAAAGGAGCTTTTAGAAAAAATCCTCGCTGTTGAATACGATCTTATTATTATCGGTGGCGGCATTACGGGTGCGGGCATCGCCCTTGATGCGGCTTCCCGCGGCCTGAAGACAGCACTGATTGAAAAAAAAGATTTTGCTTCAGGAACAAGCAGCAAGTCCACTAAACTCATTCACGGAGGTTTGCGTTACCTCAAACAATTGGAAGTCGGCCTGGTCATGGAAGTTGGCCGTGAAAGAAGGATCGTCCATAACCTGGCTCCGCACCTGGTTGTGTCCGAGAAAATGCTTCTCCCCTTTTTCAAAGGCGGAACCTTCGGTAAATTTTCTACGTCGGTGGGTCTTTGGCTTTATGATTTTCTTGCCGGCGTAAGGAAAACGGACCGAAGGAAAATGCTTTCCAAGAAAAAAACGCTGGAGATCGAACCCTTGCTGCCTTCCGGGACTTTGCTGGGAAGCGGGCTTTATGCCGAGTACCGGACCGACGATGCAAGGCTTACCATAGAAGTGATTAAAACCGCAATCGATCAGGGAGCCGATTGTATTAATTATATGGAAGCAGAGGAATTCATTTATGATGATGGAAAAATATCCGGCTTGAAAGTCAAAGATGTAATTACCGGAAATCGCTGCGATTTATACGCGAAGATCATTGTGAGCGCTACCGGCCCCTGGGTAGACAACCTAAGGGAAATCAACCAATCCAAATCCGGGAAGACCCTTCATCTCACCAAGGGGGTACATATAGTGGTGCCTTTTGAAAAACTCCCCTTGAAGCATTCGATCTACTTCGATGTATCCGACGGGCGTATGATCTTCGCGATTCCCCGGGGAAAGATAACCTACATCGGAACTACGGATACAGATTATACCGGCGATAAAGAAAAAGTAACGACATCTCTTGAGGATGCAGAATACCTCGTTAATGCCGTAAATCAGGCTTTTCCTACTATTACCCTGGAAATCGGGGACATTGTTTCCAGCTGGGCCGGTTTACGTCCGTTGATTAATCAATCAGGCAAAAAAGCGGACGAGATCTCCAGGAAAGACGAAGTTTTTATATCCGGTTCAGGGCTAATTTCCATTGCCGGAGGCAAACTGACCGGTTACAGAAAGATGAGTCTGAAGGTGGTAAATATTGTAACCAGAAAATTAAAAGCGGATTATAATATTCGCTCCGGGAAATGCAAAACCCGGCTGCTGAAATTACACGGAAATGATTTTCGCGGAAGTCGTGAAGTGAAATCCTATATAGAAAAGATTTCAGAAATGCTGAATTCAAAAAAACTCGGGATTTATGAAGCTGAATACCTCGTGCACAACTACGGGACCCAGGCTGAAAAGATTATTAGCTACATGAAATCTGAAAATGATGATCCGGGACTGGATTTAATCCTGGCCGAACTCCGGCATTGCCTGGAGATGGAAATGATTCAATCGCTGGATGATTTCCTGGTCAGAAGAACCGGTCGTTTATTTTTTGATATTGCAAGCACTAAAAAATATAGCGAACCCGTTTTATCCGAAATGGCAAAAAACCTGCAATGGTCTCCGGCACGAATAGCGGAAGAGCGGAAGAGGTTCGAAGCGGAGATTTATAACGCAACTCATTTTGAATAAACGAATCGATAATATTTCCTTACCGGCTTCCGCTTTGTTGGAATGAAGCTTCTGATTTTTTTACACCGTCTGGAAAAATAGCCCATTATAATCTTTTCGACTTCCTTAAAGTTTGTTCTGTTTTTTATTCACTTTGAAAATAATTTCCAGGTCGACTAAGGTGGGTTTCTGAAATATTTGCATGCCCCGCCTTTTAAGGCGGGTATTAAAACAAAAAAAACCGCCCCCATTGGAGCGGTTCGAATTGTTATGAAGCAGTTGTTAACTGAGAGTATTAGGTATGCGTTGTGTTGTATTAGTTGTTGTTAATGTTTTCCTTGCTATAGTCATAGTAATGCTTGGTACCCATCGTCATTAATATTTTCCATTGTATCCCGGGGATCTCTCCCATCTTTCCCCAATGCTGTGCATCTTTAATGGCGTCAATATAATTTTCATAAGCTTTCGTGAATTCGAAATTCAACCTGTAATAGTCTCCTAGAAGAGTCAGGTTGTAATAATTCCTGTTTATTGAAACAGATTTTTCAAGCCAGGTCAGTTCTTCTTCCGTGTTGATACGTTTGTCCAGTAACGTCTTGGCGCAATTAGCCAGGGCCTTCCAATTACCATCTTTTACAGCTTCAGCTTTTGCTGTCATTTTCAAAATCAAAGCATCGTTGGCGGCTTTGCTGTCATTACCGTCGGCAAAAACGATATTGAATGCAAAGAGCAAAATCAGGGTTGTAATAATTGAGGTTCTCATAGGTTGTTGTTTTACTGAATAAATGTCGATTTCTATGCCAGTAATATAAATAATTGAAAATCAATACATTATGATATAACCGGTTGAAAAATGTGTTCATATTCGTACACAAGCGGACAGTTTTCTGCTACATAACCGTACAATTTTATTTTCCTGTGGGTCAATGAATTCATATTCTTATAACTTAGACGAATCATTTATATCTCATTTTTTATGCGTCTTCTCTTAAACCGGTTCGGGTCCATAATTCTGCTTATCCTTCTCGCCGGTTGTCAATCAGGAAAAATAAATATTGAAAAAACAAGCTCCCCCAATGGCCGGGAATATTACGCAATCAGGACGAAATCCTGTTCTTATCTCTATGATATCCGAGGTGGAGGATTTTCGTCGATCCTTGATAAGGACAGTATTGAATGGATCGGTTATTCTCCTGATAGCGATATTTACCCTGGATCGGCCGCAACCTCCTTCAGGGGGTTACCTGACCTGGTATTCGGGTCTGATGATAACGGCGTAGGTCATCCCGGCTTTAATAAATGTGTAAGCACGCTTGAAGATTCGAACAGGATACATACAGTTTCCAATTCAGGGAAATGGGAATGGACCTGGACCTTTCATGAAAATTATGCTGTTATGCATATTATTAAAACGGACAGTGCATGTCCCTATTGGTTCCTTTACGAAGGAATTTCAGGAGGAGAATTCCAGCCTTACCGACAGTATTGGGGAACCAGTCTTGGCGGCCCATGGAACGATATTCCCGACTATTATTTTCATGAATCGTTTATACATCCGTTTCAATGGATCTATTTCGGGAATGAAAAACTGGACCGTGTTTTTTTTATGGCCCAGGTAGAACCTGATGACAAACAGGACATTTTCGCGTACCTGGGAAATTCCAACGAAGGCGTAATATCCCCGAACGGTATGGTAGTCGCAGGATTCGGAAGAACGGAAGGTCCGAAGGCACTACTCGCAAAACCCGGCTTGCATTTTATTATCGGGTTTTACGACGAAAAGATCATATCACCGGAAATTCACAGAAAAATCGGTGATTATATAGAAAAATTGATTCGTCAAATCCAATAAAATTATTTTACCTCCAATCTTCCGTCCTTCCAAAATAAAATGATAATTGGCGAGTTTTTTTATCCTATATTCTTTAACGCTTCCAGCACCCTCTCCGGCGTCATGGGCATCTGGTGCAAGCGGGCCCCACAGGCATCGAAAATAGCATTGCCAATCGCCGCTCCTACCGTTACAATGGCCGGCTCCCCTCCTCCCTGCGGAGGCTCATCCATAGAATCCGTGAAATAACTTTCAATCTTGGGCACCATGGAAAACCGGGTGATCTCATAATTATCGAAATTCCTCGATTTAACTTCACCCCAGTTGAATTCCACATCTTCCGTTAGGGCATAACCCAGGCCCATAATCGTGCATCCCTCCGTCTGTATGGTTGCGCCATGGGGGTTCACAACCTGGCCCATCTGTTGGCCAACCACAACCCGTACCACTTGTACATGGCCCGTCGGTTTATCCACAGAAACTTCAGCAATCATAGCCGCCCAGGTTCCCGCATCAAAGCAAAGGGCTACTCCCCATCCGTTACCGCTGGGTAATTTAATTGATTTCCAGCCGAACTTTTCGGCTGCCAGTTTCAGGGCCTGAATAGCTTTTTCATTTTTCAGGTTCTTCAGGCGGAACGCAACGGGATCCATTCCGATTTTATGTGCCATGATATCGATCTGGGATTCACGGGCAAAAGTGTTGGTATTGTTGCCCGGCGCCCTCCATGCCCCGGTTCCGAATGGGTGAAGTCCCGCTTTGGAATCCCACACAACACTCTGATGATCCGGTGCATCATAAAAAAGTTCGGCTCCCCGGTCACCGGCACAATAAACATTATAATCCCACAAGCTCATCGTACCCTCTTTCTTTACACCTGACTTTATTTTAACGACGGCAGCGGAATGAAACATATCATACATGAATTCTTCCTTTCTTGACCAGACCAGCTGAATCGGTTTTTTGCTCAGGATAGCAATCCTCGCTGCTTCAATCGCCTGCTGATTATATATCTTCCCTCCGAACCCACCGCCCAGGTAATTTTGTTTCAGATGCACTTTTTCAAGAGGCAGTTTAAATGTATCTGAAATGTCCTGTCTTGTGCCGAAGGGCGTCTGTGAAGAAGCCCACATCGTAAGTTTTCCATCCTTGTATTCAGCGGTGGCAGTATGTGTTTCTATGGATGCATGCGCTTTATATCCGTCGTAATATTCTTCTTCAAAAACAAAATCGGAATTCTTATTTCCCGCCTCAAGATCACCGCCTTTTTCCAGGACGGTGCTGTCTTTGGCGGCATCCAGCATATAATTAAAAATGGTTTTATCGTCCGCCTTAGCTTCCGGGATGTCCCATTCGGCTTTGATCGCGGCAACGGCAACCGATGCCTGTTCGGGATAATCATGCAAAACGGCAATAAAATCTTCATCCCTGACGATTTCAACACCGTCCAGGGTTTCTGCTTTGGAAGTATCTACCGACTTTAATTTTGCTCCTACCGCAGGGGGACGTTTGATGGCGGCATATTTCATTCCGGGAAGCCGAATGTCTCCGGAATATTTTGCCCGGCCTGTAACCTTATCTGCCGCTTCGATACGGACTACCGGTTTACCGATAATATTGAATTCGGAAGCTTTTTTTAATACCGGGTTCTTCCTTAAGGTTTTAACTATTTTTTGTCCTTTGGTCAGTTCAGCGTAGGTAATCTTTACTTCCGGCTTTCCGGTTTCAAAGATCACGCCTTCCCTGGCAGTCAGGTTATGCACCGGGACATTTAGTTTTTTTGAAGCAAGTACTTTCAGGGTTTCCCTTGCTTCTGCAGCCGCCGCCCTGATCAGCGGGTCATGGAACCGGGTCGTCATGGAACCCCAGGTACCGGCATCAAAAGGACATAATTCGGTGTCACCCATCACCATATGTACTGATGGAAGGGAAACTTCCAGTTCGTCAGCCAGGGCCATGGCAAGGCTTGTGGTAGCGCCCTGGCCCATTTCAATTTTTCCTGAATAACAATCCACCGTACCGTCTTCTTTAACGCGGAGATAAGCATTAAAGTCCTCCAATTGTTCTTTCTTGCTTCGGTTGCATGCCTGGATCAGGGTCATATTGCCCATGGCATAGACTACGATTACCCCGCCTCCTAATCTTTTCAGAAATTCGCGGCGGTTGAATCCATTTGCCTCTCTTCTTCCTTTGAAATACAATTTGTCGATCAGGTCCGCTTTCATAATTTCATCCCTCCTTTCATTTCAGACGCAGCTTCTTCAATGGCATCAATAATTCGGTTATAAGAACCGCAACGGCAAAGATTGTCCTGCATTCCTTCGATAATTTGTTCACGGGTAATGGCAGGGTTTTTATACAGGAGCCCTGTGGCATTCATGATCATACCGGGGGTACAATAACCGCATTGCAAGGCGTCATGCTTTACGAAGGCTTTCTGAACAGGATGCAATTCGCCGTTTTCCGCAAGTCCTTCAATGGTGACGATATCTTTTCCGGCAACATCTTCCGCATAAACCATGCAGGAACGTACCGGCTCTTTATCCACCAGCACCGTACAGGCACCACAACTGCCGAGTCCGCAGCCGAATTTGGTACCGGTCTTGTTTACTACCGACCGGATGACCCAAAGCAAGGTTTCATCACCGTTCAACTGCAGCTCAACAGGATCATGATCCAGTGTAAATCGAATGGTTTTTTTCATGAGGCTGTCTTTTTATTTAAAAAATTCAGAATTATTCTTTGTAAAAAAATTTATTTTCTTCCTGAAAAAATGGAAAAAAGTCCGTTTGCTAATTCATTATAAACTTAATTAAAAAAATTGTATATTCTAAATATAGTGTCTTAAGTTTTTAGCAAGTCCCACCGGCCGGGTAATTATCCCCCGGTTAAAGTATCCCGTCACAAACACATTCCGGAAACTAAATCAATGAAGACGAATTATTATCCAAAAATAAAACGGCATCCGGGTGGGTTCTCAAAATGGAAGCCGGGCAGTTCTCGTCAATCGGGCCTTCAAGTGTTTTTTTAACGGCGGGAGCTTTGCGGATTTCCGGCACCACACAACTGATCCATTTCGATTTCATGATGGCCGGTATGGTCAGCGACAAGGCATGAGTCGGCACTTCTTCGATGGACCGAAACCATCCTTCCCCCAGTTGCTGTTTCCGGCAATCCTGATCCAGTTCAACGATCTTCACTAATTTTTTGTCATTGAAATCGGCTACCGGGGGATCATTAAAAGCGATATGACCGTTTTCCCCGATCCCGATGCAGGCCAGATTAATATCATCTTCTTCCAATAAGCCCGCATAACGCTCACATTCCTCTTCAGGCTCCGGAGCGTCCCCCCTGAGAAAATGGATAGCGGCAGGTTTCACCACATCCAGGATCCTGTCCTTCAGGTATTTCCTGAAGCTGGCAGGGTGATTTTCCGGCAATCCTAAATATTCATCCAGGTGAAAAACGGTAATTTTTTTCCAGTCAATGTCACAATGAATTAATTCTTCATAATAAGAAAATTGTGACGCACCGGTAGCCAACACAATGCGTGCCTGGCCCTTTTGTGCAATTACCTCATCCAGTTTCTCTTTTACTAATGCAGCCGCCTGTGAAGCAAGCGAATATGGCGTATTAAAGACCTTTACAATTAATTGGTCTTTTTTAAACACGGCAGGGTATTTACGGTTCATTCTAAAAAATTATTTTAAAAGTTCTACAATCGCAAATAAGGAAGTGACTATTGAAAAAATAACTACCGCCCATAAACCTGATTTCATTTTATTATCAGCCAGGTATTCTCCCATCACGGATTTTTTCCCGATCAGGATCAGAATAGGTATGGCAACAGCCGGCAATATGCAGGCCTGGAATGCCTGTGAAAATATCATCAGCGCCGGGGGAGTTCTCTGAATAATAAGAAAGCCGAAAGAGCACAATAATCCTCCTAATCCGAGAATCCTGAATAAAGGGGATTTTATATTACGGGGTTGGCCGGCAATATCGCAATATAACCAGGGGGCGATAAGAATGATCGGGAATACAGTGGATAATCCTGCCCCTGCAATTCCTAAGATAAAGATCAGGGAAGCCGCCTTGCCTCCCAGAGGCTGGAAGAGGCGGATCATTTCAACAGTATTGTTAAGGCCTAATCCCATCAGGTGCAAGGTACCGGCGGATACGGCCATGATAACCGCGCTGAGGAAGAGCATCATGGCCGCCGAAATGAAAGAATCTCTCTTCTCTGTCTTTAATTCCCTGACAGTCCAGCCCTTTTCTGAAACCACCGTACTCCGGACAATAAATACAGCGGCAGAACAGGTGGTTCCGGCCATGGCTGCCACCAGGCCGAATGAACCTTTCCCTTCCGGAATTTTGGGGATCATGCCGGACAGGATGGAATTATAATCGGGATGAACCAGGAAAAAAGCGATGATAAAACATACCCCCATCAGGGTAACAAATACAGTCATTACTTTTTCAAATAAGGAATATTTTCCGAACCATAATAACAGGTACATGAGTATTACCAGTATAACGGTTATTACCGTTTTGCTTTTATCCCCCATTCCGATAATTTTAAATCCTTCGGTAATAAGATCGACGACGATTCCCATTACTCCCATGATCGCAAGTAATTCTCCTGTAACGACGGCTATAAAAACATAAATGGATAAGACCGTTCCGCCTTTCAGGTATTTCCGAAAATTATTCAGCGCCGTATTTCCGGTTACCAGGGTCACCCTTCCATAGGCAACCATTAAAAGGTAAGTAAAAAGACATGAAAGTACGAGGGCCCAGAAGAGTGTCATTCCATAATTGGCACCCGCTTTCGCCATTGTGGTAATGCTCCCGGTGCCGATATTATAGCCGATCAGGAATAATCCCGGCCCGATGGACGAAAGAAACAGGGTGATTTTATGTGACCGGCCGGTTGCAGGCATTACGGTTTGATTTGGTATACTATCTTTCCTCCGACAATGGTTTCCCTTACCACTATTTCATCATTTTTTATTGAAAAGATTATGAGGTCGGCGCTTCTTCCTTCTTTTAATAGGCCCCGGTCGACCAGCTTGTATACCCGGGCCGGGTTCTGCGTGGCGAGGTTGAACGCTTCCTCCAGGGTGCAACCGGCCAGGAGATGCATATTGATAACACCCTTTCTCAACGGAAAGGAGGCGCCTGCCAGCACATTATCTTCCGGGTAAACGAGAGCGCCGTCATCGGTTAAAATCACCTTCTTGCCGTTCCAGTCATATTCTCCGGGAGGCATCCCTGCCAGTTCGGTAACATCCGAAACGAGCATCAGATGATCCGGGCCTTTCACCTTATAAAATACGGTAAGCTCATCCGCGGTGAGATGATGCCCGTCGGCAATGATGGAGGCGGTAAGGTGGTCATTGGCAAGCTGTGGCCAGAGAGGGTTATTATGCCGCTGGATAAAATTCGCGCAACCGTTCCCCAGGTGTGTGGTTACCGAAGCTCCGGCCTTTACCGCTTCTCTGATTTCTTCACTGTTCGCGTTGTGATGTGCAAGGGATACGACAATATTTTCCGACACTGCTTTTGAAATAAAAGGCATGGCTCCCGGCAATTCCGGTGCAAGCCCTACCTGGATGATCTTTTTTCCGGAAGCCTCATAAAACTTTTCAAATTCAACCCAGTCCGGGCGGCGAATCCATTCCATGTTATGTACACCGCGATATCCTTCCTCCGGGGATATATAAGGGCCTTCAAGGAAAAAACCGGGGATCACATGCGACAATTCAGGATCTTCACAGGCCTTTGATAAAATCTTCAGGTTATCTATCGTGGTTTCTTTAGGCCCTGTAATTATCGTAGGGAAATAGGTGGTTACACCTTCCTTATATAAGGCTTCGGTAATTTTTAAGATTTTATCCCCGTTAAGGCCCTTTTCACTGAAGCTAACGGAAGCATAGCCGTTCACCTGGGTGTCGATGAGTCCGGGTGCCAGGTAAATTTTCTGGTTACAGGAAGAAGGAGGCGGGGTCTTTTCAATTTTTGTTATAATCCCTCCCTTAACGTAAACCGATAGGTATTCCGTCCCATTTACTGACCATCCTGAAATCGTTAACTCCTGTGCCATTGATAAATCAAGTGTGATACCTGCCAGAAGGAATAAAAAAAATAACTTTGTTTTCATGGACCAGGTATTTCATAAACTATTGATACAGATAGTTACATAATTAATTGAAAAATTTCAATTATTATTTATTTTTAAAGATTACAATAACAATATTCCTTTCCGGAAACAAGTCTTTAAGAGAAACCAAACCCATAATCCTTATGAAAAATACCCTGATATTAATTTTATGCGCCGTAATTTCTGTTCCTGTTTTTTCGCAGGACTGGGCATTAAAAAAGCTTGAATCCTCCTCCCGTCACCAGGAAGATGTAAACCTTAAAGCCGGTGACAGGACCATCCATTGTTTCGTAGTTTATCCTGAAGTTTCAAACAAGGCGAATGTGGTGATATTGATCCATGAGAACCGCGGTTTAACGGATTGGGTCCGTTATATGGCCGACCAGGTGGCCGCCGAAGGTTTCATTGCCATTGCCCCCGACCTGCTTTCCGGGAAAGCCCCGAACGGCGGGGGAACATCCGATTTCGCCAATTCCGATGATGCCCGTCAGGCGATCTATGCTTTAAACCCCGACGAAGTAACCGCAGCTTTAAATGCTACTTATGATTATGCGAATACCATACCGGCAGGAAACGGAAAGATCAGTGTCGCCGGTTTTTGCTGGGGCGGTACGCAGTCCTTTCGCTATGCTACCAATAATAACAGGCTGAAGGCTTCCTTTGTGTTTTATGGAACCGGCCCGGAGAATAAGGAGGACATTGAAAAAATCAATGACCCGGTTTACGGTTTTTACGGCGGAAGTGACGAACGTGTGGATGCCACCATCGAAGGCTCAAAACAAATGATGAAAGAAACCGGGAAAACCTACGAGCCTGTTATCTATAAAGGCGCCACGCATGCTTTTATGCGCGCAGGCCAGGAACCGGATGCCACGCCTGATAATAAAGCCGCCAGGGACGCTGCCTTTGCCAGGTTTATTGATCTCCTGAAGAAAATATGATCGCGAAAAAAATATTGGATTAAAAAATCCCTTGGAAAAATTACAGCGGAACACGATAAGCGACAGGCCCTAAGTATCCGATAAAAATCATTTAATGATTACGTTCTGGCCTGCCACTTACCGCTTACCGCCTACCGCTTACCGCATAATCTTTTAACATAGAACATTATAAATTTTTATTTACTATCTTGTCGGATATTAAATTCAATAAAAAATTTTCTTTTAATATGAAAACGAGACGAACATTTATTAAACAATCCATATTGGGCGCAGGTACTTTCATGTTGGCGCCATCTTTGAAAATATTCGGTTTTTCGGATCCGGATATCAAAATGTCCCTGGCGGAATGGTCTTTCCATCGCGCCCTGCAGTCCGGAAAACTGGACCACCTTGACTTTCCCGCCAAAGCAAAAAACGAATTCGGTATATCCGCGGTGGAATACGTGAATGGTTTTTTCGGAGGAAGTAAAATGAACTTCAAGGAGGCTGGTAAAAACACAGCGTATATTAATGAGTTGCTCAAGAGAAGCAAGGACGCGGGGGTCTTTAACCATCTTCTCATGTGCGATGACGAAGGTCCGCTTTCCTCCACCAACGAAAAAGAAAGACTTGAATCCGTGGATAATCACAAAAAGTGGATCGATGCTGCTAAAATATTGGGTTGCTGGACGGTGCGGGTGAACCTTCACGGAGAAGGGAGCCCGGAAGACCGGAAAACTGCCGCGGTTGATTCGCTGGGAAGGCTATGCGATTACGCCAAACCGATGAATCTCAATGTAGTGGTCGAAAATCATGGAAGCGTAACCTCCAACGGGCAATGGATGGCTTCCGTTATAAAACAGGTAAACCGTAAAAACGCCGGCACATTACCTGACTTCGGGAACTTCTGCCTCTCGGACCCCTGGGGAACCATACAAAACGGATGTAAGGAAATGTATGACATCTATAAAGGGGTATCGGAAATGCTTCCTTTTGCCAAAGGAGTAAGTGCTAAGACCTATGATTTTGACAGCAACGGCGAGCAGCCTTTGCTGGATTACAAAAGACTGATCGGGATCGTAAAGGCTTCCGGGTTTAAAGGTTATATGGGAATTGAATTCGAAGGTAATAATCAACCGGAGGATGAGGGCGTAAGGAAAACAAAAGCGCTGTTGGAAAAATATCTGTGATAATATTCAATATGGGGTATTTAACCCCAGGGCAAGCCCTGGACCCGAATTTCCGGAGCAGAGCTCCGGGGAATTAAACCGTATCCTTCTCGTCAGCTGTAGCGTAACGTGAAGGCGGATTAAAACAGAACATAAAGATTTCAGAATTCAGATTGAAGACAGCGATTTTCTTTTCCAAATCCTGATACATTTAATAATTTTATCATGTTAAGTGCTAAAGATTTTTTTATCAAAAATCTGAAATCTGAAATCAATATTAACAAATTTATCCCTTTACCTTTTCAAGGTAGCTGAGAACATGTATTTCCTCCCTTGATAGTCCTCTTAACTTCCGGGTAGTTGCAGCCCGGTTCCAGTTTGTCCGGAAATTTCCGTTCTCCCAGTCGGAAAGGATCACCGGGTGGATATAGGAGGACCGGCACACGGCAGGCGTGTTTCCAAGATCGGAAGACACGGTGCTGATGACTTTTTTCAATACTTTTTTCCTGCCCGCTAAAGTGTCGGGATCCAATTGTCCTGACAGGCGATAAGCCGTTTTCCAGGTGGCTGCCCAGGTGCGAAATTCCTTGGCAGTAACTTTTTCCCGGTGTGCGGCGATGCGGTCGAGATATTCATTAATGTGATGGGATTTAATATCATGATCTGCCCCGGATTCGTCTTCGTACCGGAAGAGGTCCTGGGTTTTATGCAAACCGCCTACCCTGCCGGAAGCTTCTATGAGCAAGGCCAGTTCATCTTCCCAGATCCTTAATTTCCAGAATTTTCCCGACTTTCCCTTGAATTCGAAGATCGCATCCAACTGCCCTTCGGCCTCTTTTGACCGGTCGAAACGGACATGGCCCTCCTGCAGGGTAGTCAGACCGTAGGATTTGTTTTTCTTTGCATATTCATCATTCCCGACACGGATATGATAAAGATCCATCAACCTTATAATTAAGGCCACCACCTTGTCGCGGGGCATGCCTTCCAGCTTCATATCGGATTGCACTTTTTTCCGGATAGACGGTAACAGGCAGGCAAAGCCTATCATGCCGTGAAATTTTTCTTTCGATCGCTCCTGGGTCCAGGTAGCGCTATACCGGTATTGTGTTCTTCCCTTGCTGTCGACGCCCGTAGCCTGCAGGTCGGAGTTCGGATCCGCAGAAATCCATACGCTTTCCCAGGCAGGCGGAATGGCTAATTTATTGCACCTGTCAATTACCTCTTTTTGGGTGATCAGCTTTCCCCCGTGATCAAAGTAGTCCCATCGGAATTTATTTTTTCCGGTGCCGGCTAACTTATGCCTTTTCCTGGATATACCTTTTTGTATCATGACAAATATGGTTATTTGAATAAAGACATGGCTAATCCTCTTTGATCGTTCATCGACCCGGGAAATATCCCGGTAATAAAGCTTTACAGGTTAGTTTTCATGATCACCTGCTACCCGGCTTAACAATATAGGAAAATTTTTAAAGAAAATATTTTCAACACTTTGTAAATTCGGCTTCTGAAGAATATTCATTGTCCCTTATTCGTGTACATTTTGGCTTAATTCTCTTCGAAATATGAAATTTGAGAACATTAAACAGGAAGTGGCTTCTTTTCCCGATTTCCTGAAAAGGCTTGGCAAATTTGCCTTTTTCGCCTTTCTGTTGATCTTGTTTTCAGTGTTCATCGGCACAGCGGGTTATTGGTATTTTTGCAATCTGTCCTGGATCGACAGTTTTTACATGGCTTGTATGATCCTGACGGGTATGGGACCTACTGCCACAATGGCCACTTCCGGCGCTAAAATTTTCTCTTCCCTTTATGCCTTGTACAGTGGGGTCGCATTTCTGAGTATTACGGCCGTATTCTTCACACCTATTATTCACCGGTTGTTACATATACTCCATATTGAAAATATTGATAAGGATAACTGACTGGTTTTTTTCTTAAATATGTTTTATTTGAGAATAAAGGGTATTTAACCCCGGGGCAAGCTCTGGACCCGAATTTCCGGAGCAGAGCTCCGGGGAATTAAACTGTATCCTTCTCGTCCGCCATAGCGGAACGCGAAGGCGGATTCAAACCGGTTCAAATTTAAAATTATGAGTCTACACAGCAGTTGGCTAAGTCCGAAACTGGAAGTCAGGCAGTCGTCGATAGATCTTCGTGGAGTTTTTGCCAATGCGGCTATCACCAAAAATGAGAGAGTGGCCGTTTTCGGGGGTGAAATCATGCCGATCGATGAAATTGAAGACCTGCCGGAAGAATTCCAGGAATACACCATGCAGATTGAAGAACGTTTCGTGATCGGCAACCGCCGGCATGATAAGGCGGAGGACACTGATTTTTTTAATCATAGCTGTGAACCCAACTGCGGCTTCAAAGGCCAGATCTTCCTTGTGGCCATGAGGAATATAAAAAAGGGCGAGGAAATAACTTTCGACTATGCCATGGTGGTTTCCGAATCCAAAGAAAGCAAGGTCGTCTTTTCGATGGAATGTCTCTGCGGGACTAAAAGCTGCCGCAAGTCAATTACGGAAAACGACTGGAAACTGCCGGAACTGCGAAGAAAATACAATGGGTATTTTTCGCAATATTTGCAGGAGAAGATTGATGCGGAAATTTCGTTATGAAGAATTTTTGAGCTATCGGGAATGCTGAAGCGCACATCATAATCTGAAATATTTTCGAAATTTATGCTTCGGTTTAATATTTATCGGTCACGCTATCTTACCTGTATATTCTCAATCCTTCGGAGGTATATTTCCTGACCTGGGGATCGGCACTAACCAGTATATAGTCATTGGTAATGGCCTGCCAAATCAGCATGCGATCAAATGGATCCCGATGATAAGTAGCTTTCAGGTGGTGATAGGTTGAGCTCTCTTTTGCCGTCAAAGATTTTATTTCGAAGCCGATTTCCTCGCAAATACCGGGTAAATCGGAAGGTAAAAATCCTTTAATTCTCAGTTTACCCAAAGCATTCTTAAGGGATACTTCCCAGAAACTGACCGCGCTTATTATAATTCTGTGGTCAGGGTTGGCAAGAATATCTTTCAACTTTTTCGATATTTTTTTTGTATCGGTAATCGCCCAGATCATATAATGGGTATCCAGCAGGTAGGTCATATACCTAAAAAATCTTCTTCGGTTATTTTAAAATTACGACTAAAGGTCACCTTGCCTTTCCCTTCCAGTATGCCAATTTTTCTTTTGTTCTTCCTGGCGTCATTAGGAACCAGTTTTGCCACGATTTCCTTTTTTCTGCCATAGGAAATGCCGATTTCTTCACCGGACAGCACTTTTTTCAGTATTTCCGAAAAATTTGATTTAAACTCGCCTACACTTAATACCTGCATATAATTATTTTTCTTCAAAAGTATAGATTACTTGACAAGTTGTCAAGAAATTTATTCTTTGTCATTTTTAAATCTAATTTTTCCATGTTGTCTATTTAATAATTTTATCCAAA
>CAYNCU010000004.1:0-48146 GCA_964395765.1 uncultured Roseivirgaceae bacterium
CATCCTATGAAGGTACAGCAAATTGCAATAGCCGAGTCCTACCATCCCGGCGCCTTATACCAGGTATTTCTTTACGATCCCGATAACAATGAACACCTGCTGGCCACCTTTGTTCCCCATGTTGTGAATAGTCCGGCACGGCTGATGAATATTTATATCAAAGAAACTTCCTATACGGTAAATGCCATAAAAATAGTGCTTAACTGCGAAGCGGTACCCGGCTATAATGCCATAGATGCCATCGGGATTTCGGGTTCTTCCGATCCTGTTCAGGTGGTGACTAACCTGGCCTTCCGGAAAAACCCGGATCAGAACACACAGGCGCTTCCTCTTGATCATTCAAGTGATTCTTCCGAATACCGTCCCTTTCGGACGGACCTGGTGGATGGAATTTATTTCACCAGGAAATATAATGCAGGCAATATCGGCGGGGCACAAGACCCGGAAGATATATGGTTTGCTTCCCTTGATGCTAAATCAGGTAATCCGGTGAATCCTGTGGATGCAGGCAAAATATTAAATAATGAGGGTCCGAATACGTTGGGTTCAATCGGAATGATGAACGGAAAGATCACTATGATCCTTGGTAATGCAGCTGGTAAAAACGGGAAATTACAATCCGGGGTCTATTATTCGCATTGGGATGGAAGCAACTGGTCTTCACCACAGGAACTGAAAATAAAAAACGCCCATGTGGGTTCCTGGGACGCCGATTATTTCCTTTCCCGGAACGGGGATCTTCTTTTCATTGGCATGGACCGGTATGATACCCAGGGAGGAAAGGATCTGTATGTTTGCCGAAATGAAGGGAATGCAAAATTTTCCGAACCGCTGAATCTTGGGAACCAGTTGAACACCGCGGCGGATGAAACATGCCCCTTTTATGATTCCAATGAGAAAATCTTATATTATGCCACCAATGGACTGACGGGATTCGGTCAATTCGATATATTTAAAACCACTCCGCTGGATAGCACCTTTACTAAATGGTCGGAACCGGAAAATGTCGGGGGGGATATCAATACAGCCGGCAACGAAAAATATTTTTCATACGGACAGAATGATAAATATGCCTATTTCGCAAGAGACACCGGCGACAATCATTATAATATAGTGAAAGTGGTTAAGCCTCAATTCTTACCGCCTACACCGCTGGTTACCCTAAAAGGTACAATCAGCGATAAAGCCGATCAATCGCCTGTTAACGGGGAAGTAACTTTCATCCTATTACCCGATAACCTCGAATACGGATATACCGTATCGGATGCAACCACCGGAGAATTTGAAATGATGCTTCCTTCCGGCAATGATTACCGGATTAAAGCAAATGCATAAGGGTATGATTCCGCTATAGTTTCCGTGGCGCTTGAAAATAAGAACCGCGCCTATGGCTATACCCTGCCCTTAACGCTTGGTAAAATTCAGGAAGTCGCCCTGGCCATGACCGATACGGTCAGGAAAACAACACCTGGAAAAATAGCACCTCCGACGAAAGCCCAACCGGCCAAAAAACAAACGCTTGTTGTGAGTGCTCCCAGGCCGGCTGTTAAAATGGACAATGATACAACCGCCATCGATGAAGTCATTTTTCCATTTAACTCCGACGTACCTGAAAAGGTATGTCTGCCTCTCATCGACAAGTACATATCTTTCCTTAAAAGTAATAAAGAGATAAAGGTTGAAATTGCCGGTTTCACCGATCCGATCGGCAATGAAAAATATAACATGGATTTATCCCTGCGCAGAGCTTTGTGGGTAAAAAATTATATGGCGGGAAAGGGTATTTCCCGGAAAAGAATTAAGGTCATTGGCTTTGCCGACAAAATGCTTGTAAGCACCGAAAAGGGAAGTGGTATGCGCCTTAACCGCAGGGTGGAATTTAACTTCACCCGTTAATAACAACAATTTCCAATTTCCCAATCCCAATTTCCAATTCCAATCGATCTCCGTAACGGGCACCGGACTTTGGCCTAGGATCTCAGCCTTCCGATACATATAATCTGCCAATTTGTCCTGTAAATAACTACGTATAAAAAGAATATTTATATGGCATGATTTATGAAGATTTCTTCATATGTTTTAAATTTGTCATAAAAAAACAGTAGTCATGGAAGGACAGAAGATCAACTCCTATGAAGATCTCAGATCAAAGCTGAAAGGGAAGAATTATTCCTATTTATTGCTATATAAAGCGGGTTCAGAACAAAGTGAATGTGCTGTACAAAATATATCTGCCGCTACGGCTTCTTTGAAAATCGAATGGATGTATGCCGATGTGAAAAAGGTCAGGGACATTCATGGAAATTACAATATCGATACTGTTCCTACCTTGATTGAATTTGAAAAGGGGGAATTCCGTAACATGGTGAAGGGATGTCATTCAAAGGATTATTATACGGCACTTTTTAATCATTCGACCTATGCGGCGAATTCACCCGGCGAAGGGAAGTCTCAGAAAAGGGTTACGGTTTACTCTACGCCTTCCTGTCCTTGGTGCAATACATTAAAGACTTACCTGAGAAAGAACGGTATCCGGTTTTCCGATATTGATGTATCGAGGGATTCCGGGGCTGCCGAAGAAATGGTAAGAAAAAGCGGTCAGCAGGGCGTCCCCCAGACCGATATTAACGGGACTGTTGTGATTGGATTTGATCAGAAGAAAATAAATGAATTGTTGGAATTAAAAACGCATTGAGTATTATGAATGAATTGCAACCTGTTAATCAGAATGTAATCCTCGATATTTCAGAGGACAGTAAGGAACAGAAAACCAAAGGGGGTATTTACATTCCCGATACGGCAAGGGAGAAACCTAAATTTGCGAAAGTGGTGGCGCTGGCAACAATAGAAAACCCGGAAATAACCGTTGGCGATACGGTGGTATATAAAGAGTTTTCAGGGAATGAATTGCAAATGGAAGATAAAAAATACCTTATCATTCCCTATGCGGATATCCTGGCTAAAATAGTAAAGACGGAAAAGATCTGATTTTTAGTTTCCCATAGTCACCGCAGGAGTTTTATTTTTCAAGGTGGCCAGGCTGGTGATCAGCACAGCGAGGAAAGCAAAAACAAAGGCGACCAACCTCGATGATAATGCATTATCAAGCGTTGGGATTTCAGTCCAGATAATAGTGACCAGGGAGCCTGTAATCATTCCGGAAAGTACTCCCTGCCAGGTGGTTTTCCGCCACTTCAAGGTAAGTAACAGGGCAGGACCAAAGGATGCGCCCAATCCGGCCCATGCATAGGAGACCATGGCAAATATTAATTTGTCGGAGGTGACGGCAATGATCAAACCGGTAATTCCGATAATAATGGTAATAATACGACTTAGATTAAGCAGTTTTTTTCCGGTGGCTGATTTCCCGAAAGTTTTATGATAGATATCCTGGATAATGGAGGAGGAGATCACCAATAGCTGACTGTCGGCTGTTGACATCATAGCCGCGATGGCTCCCGAAATAAAGATCCCTGCAACCCAGGTGGGCAGCAATTCAGTGGCAAGCCTGGGCATAATGTTCTCCACATCACTGAAATAACCCATGCCATACATTCTTGCGCCTACGATCCCGATCACCATGGCCCCGGTAAAAGCAGGAATGGCCCATAGAAAGGCTATCTTTCTGCCCAATTTAATATGGGACACATCCTTCAATGCCATAAACCTGATCAACAGGTGCGGTTGTCCCATGTAGCCCAAAGACCAGCTTAATCCGTTAATGATCAGTGCTATGGCGGCTAGGCCGGTCATACCCCCGGTAAGGCTGAAAAAATTGGGAGCTTCATGAAATGACTTGATCGCCAGGCTTTCATGATGATGGATGATCTCCGCCAGGCCGGTTAGGGGAAGGATAACCAGGGTGCCGAACATGAGGATTGCCTGGATGAAATCGGTCCACGCAACTGCGAAAAACCCACCCATCATGGTATAAAAAGCGATCACTGAAATTCCCAGGATCATTCCCCAGACACGGTTGATCCCGAAAGTGACATAAAACACTTTGCCGGCGCCGTTGATCTGTGCGGAAAGATAAAAGGTGAAAAAGAAAATAATGATGATCGTCGATACGATCCGGATAGGAGTGGCTCCTTCCCTGTATTTATAGGCAAAGAAATCAGGAAGCGTAATCGATTCCAGGCGGCCGGATTCAGTCCTAAGATCGCGGGCTATGACGAGCCAGTAAAATATGATCCCCGAAACGCATCCCAGTGCTGTCCAGAACTCCATCAGCCCGCTGGCATAAGCCGCCCCCGGTAAGCCTAGTAACAGCCATGCCGATTCCCCGGAAGCACGTTCCGAAAGTGCAATGACCCATGCGCCAAGCTTATTTCCGCCCAGGAAAAAATCCTTGTGGTCCTTGTTTGAACTATAAGTGAGAAAACCAGCAAGTAATATAATGGCCAGGTAAAGGAGAAATCCTAAAAAAGTATAGTTCATTCCTAAAAGTATGATCCTTTTTTGAATTTTACCAGTTTCCTGTTGCCGGTTCCCGGTCAGTACCTGTATTTGAACCCCGACGCCCTGGTATTTTTATAGGAATAAATCAGATAGGTACTGAAAATTTATCTCAGGTATTTGAAAGCTGTTTTTTTCAATTCTTCCCGGTCGGCAGTAATTCCGGGATCGCTGTATATTTTAGAGGAAAGTTCGCCAACTACCGATTTTTTAAAACCAAGTTTTTCAGCAAGGTCTTTACAGAACTCAATTTCAGATTTGAAAATCTGCCCGTCCACCTTCATCATTTGAATCACCATGTACAGGTATTGGAATTTTTCATCGTTGGAAAGCGTTTCCACCGGACCGATCGGGTCAGGGTTCTTGATCAGACGTTTAATTTCCTCTTCCGACACACCATTAAGCTTCCCAAGACTGTAGATCAGCTTCTCCTCTCTTTCCGCCAGCTCATTGTCTGATATCGCTAACTGGATCATGAGGCTGAGTTCCTTGTGTAACATAAGTTGGCTTATTTATTAAAATATTGCTAAATATAGTATTATATCGGAATATTTTTAAATATTTTACAAAAAATAATCCAATTTATGTCAATTGACCGGCCTAACCGCTTATCAAATCGAAAACATTTTCAATAGCAGAACTATGCGTTTTATAGAGTTCGGTATAGGTGCATCTTTTACATATTACTGCCGTGAATTTTTTCGACTGGAAATTAAATATCCTTGTAAAAAGTCCGCCGGTCGTACTGAGGGTCTCGATTTTATGCTCCCGGCTCCCGCATTTCGGGCATACGTATTTTCTGATAATCATAACAGTTAATCTTTATTGGTTTTTTTATTTGAAATTCTTCCAGCGTCCTTTAACGCCTTGTCGATGATCCATTCAAGCTGGCCGTTCACACTTCTGAATTCATCGGCTGCCCATTTTTCCAGCGACTCCAGCGTTTCGGGATTTAAACGTAAAACGAAAGGCTTTTTTTTGGTCATACCCAATTGGTCTTTAAATACATTCCACTTAGTCCAATAATTTTTTCATCAGGATTTTCAAAAGCTCCGGTTTTTGGGTTCTCAGCAATATTATTTCACCATTATTCAGAAATAATTCCAAACCCCAGTTACCTTTCATGATATAAGCCCTTCCCTCGCCATGTCGGTATTTCTTTTTCCCATACCCTTTAAATTCCTGCCATGCTTTATATTTCCTGATCTCGTAGTGATCGATATGATCGAATGGAATCCGCCAAAAGGCGGAAGGGAAAGGCGAGAATTTATATTGTACGGAATTGTCTTTGATTCTAATAATAAATTGCGTTAACAATAATTGAAAAAATATCCCCCACAATCCGAAAACCGTAAAGAGGATAATTGCTCCAACAGTTGTTTCCGATAGATTAGCTTTGGACCCGATTAAATATATTCCTAATATCCCGGGCCGATGCCATAAATAAATAAAAAGAATCGTAAGACCGGAAGAGATTGCAAAATGGAATATCCTTAATTGACCACTCCACTTCTGATCTTCTTCAAAGGATATCGCTTCCATTTTATTGGTATAATGTGCCTGTATTAACTACCGGGCTTGCATCCTTGTCCGAACATAGCACAACCATAAGGTTGCTTACCATGGAAGCTTTTTTGTTTTCGTCGAGTTCAACAACCTGTTTTTTACTGAGTTCTTGAAGTGCCATTTCAACCATGCCGACAGCGCCTTCAACAATTTTTTTCCTGGCAGCCAGGATGGCGGATGCCTGTTGACGGCGTAACATGGCGTTTGCAATTTCAGGGGCATAAGCCAGGAAGCCGATCCTCGCTTCTATTACTTTGATACCGGCTATTTCCAGTCTTTCGGAAAGTTCCTGTTCCAGGGCGTGATTGACTTCATGAAGGCCCGAACGCAGGGTGATTTCAGCTTCTTCATCGTCGAAATTATCGTAAGGATAGGTACCGGCCAGTTTTCTCACGGCTGCATCACTTTGCACCAGAACAAAAGATTCATAATCATTCACCTCGAAGGCAGCCTTGAAAGTATTGTTAACCTGCCAGACAAGAATCACGCTGATCTGAATGGGGTTCCCGAGTTTATCGTTAACCTTGATCTTTTCACTGTCAAAATTCTGTGCCCGCAGAGATATTTTTTTCCGCATATAAAAGGGATTTACCCAGTGAAAACCGTTGTCCTTGATGGTCCCTGAATACTTACCGAATAAGGTGACTACACAGGAATTATTAGGATAGACAATAAGAAATCCGGGAATTATGAATACAAAAATCAAAGCGAACACAATAATAAAAACCGGATTCAGGTTAGAAATGATGCTGTATAACAATGCAGCCAGGTCAGCAAATGCAATCACGACCATGATGTAGCCGGAGATTGCTTTTTTGGTTTTTTCCATGTTTTTAATTTATAATGATATCATAATGATATTATATCGATACTATAATAACGATTCCTGATAAAAAAAGATTCATTTCCGGCAAATATTTTTTTTTGCTAAACAGGAAAGTCCAAAATCAGTAAAACTGGCTTTGTATTGTAGTAATTTTGTGCTAATTATATGCTGTTAAAATATTTTAGGAGTAAACACCATGTTTGATTTTTTTAAATTCCATAAGGAAGAATCCGCGAAAGATGAACCTTTAATGCTGGATCTGGAAAACAAACCGTTAAATGATGGCGATATTGTTGAAGTGCTACGCTATGATATGGGAAAATCCAGGGTAATCATGACTGAAAAAGGCCTGGGTTATGAATCGATGGAAAATGGCAAAATCGTGACCTGGCATTATATGGTTGATGCGGCGACATCACTTCAAAAAGTTAAGAAGCTGGAGAATTAACAGTTTATTTTTGACTTCCGAATACCCGTTGAATGATATTGTCTGTGTATAAGGTTGGATTCTGACGTATTTTCTGTTCTTCCAATGCAATTTTATTAAACATTCCATCCAGGGCCTTTCGGGTTACATAAGCGGAAAGGTCAGGTTGCTGAACTTTTTGAAGTTTAAGAAGAATATTGGCCGGGCTTGATGCCACTCCGTCATAGGCTTTTACGAATTTATTCCATAGATCATTGGCTGACTCGTGCGAGACCAGCGGTTTACTCAATGCAGAATTGATCTTAGGCTTATATAGTTCTGTTAATCGGGATGTTGTATTATCCTGGAAATAACGGGTGGCTGACACATTACCTGCATTTTTATACTGGCCTTTCAGGATTGAAAAAGCATCGGAAATACTCATATTGGTTACGGCATCTTTAAAGACGGGGAGGGCCTGTTTTGCGGCTTCTTCTGCAGAAGAATTGAGCGCTTTTATGAGGTTATTTACCGTAGGCTCCAGCGTCGAAGAATAGATTTGCGCACCCCCCGGCGCATTTTTAAGGTCATCGATCACCTTTGTGGCTTCGGCAGGAAGGAGGATCTTTATGGCTTCGTCATTCAGGTATCCTCCGGGTTTTGATAATGCATCTGTGGTTTTTTCGGACCCGATCTCCAATGCTCTTTTTAAACCCTGGATTACATCCGATTCAGTCAAAGGTTTGTCCCCCATTAAAGCATTAAGGGTTTTCATATTGCATTTTTGTGCTGAAACCGCGACGAGAAGGATCGCAATAAAAAGGATAGCTTTATTTTTCATTTCATTTTTTGTTTCAAATAAACAATTAAACAATTAAACGTCCCGGGTTGTACATTTGCGGTCTTAAAGGGACAACTTCATGATGAACAATAATAACCATAAAATTTTCATTTTTGATTTTGACAGTACTTTTATTACCGCCGAAACGCTGGATATTATGGCGGAAATATCCCTGAAAGGGAAAGCCGGTTTTAACGATAAGCTAAAGAAGGTGAAGGAAATAACCCGTGAAGGAAGCGAGGGGAAAATCCCGTTTTCCGAATCCCTTGAAAAACGGATCCGCCTGATAGAAGCCGGCCGGAATCATATTCCTCAGGTAATTGAACGGTTGAAGGAAAGTATTTCCCCTTCATTTTTAAGAAATAAGAAGTTTTTCAGGGATTATTCCGACCAGGTTTATATTATTTCCACCGGGTTCAGGGAATTGATCGAACCGGTCGTTTCGGAATTCGGGATCCGGGTGGAAAACATTTATGCCAATACATTTGAATACGATGGGAACGGGAATATTACCGGTTTTGATGCTTCCAATATTTTGTCGACCAACAACGGCAAGGCGATGTTGTTACGCGATCTTAACCTACAGGGGGATATTTATGTAATAGGCGACGGTTATTCCGACTACCAGGTAAAAGTGGCAGGCCTGGCCAACCGGTTTTATGCTTATACGGAAAATATCGAACGTGAAACAATTCTCGATAAGGCCGATTCCATCGCCCCTTCGCTGGATGAGATCTTATACCAGCAGAAGATCACCGCATCCCTTTCATATCCGAAAAACCGGATCAATATATTATTGCTTGAAAACATTCATCCCAAGGCAGAAGAGATATTACGGCAGGAGGGATATTCGGTAGAAGTTTATAATGCGGCCCTGGATGAAGATGAATTGGCCGAGAAAATCCATAATGTATCCATACTGGGGATCCGTTCCAAAACACATATTACCGCCAGGGTACTTGAAAAAGCAAACCGGCTGATGGCGATCGGAGCTTATTGCATCGGCACCAACCAGATCGATCTTGATGCCTGCCTTGACAAAGGAATTGCTGTTTTTAATGCTCCTTTCAGCAACACGCGTTCCGTTGTGGAACTGGCCATCGGTGAGATCATTATGCTGATGCGCGGTACTACCGATAAAAGCCGGAAAATGCATACAGGGGCCTGGGATAAATCGGCCAAAGACAGCCATGAGATCCGGGGTAAAAAACTGGGTATTATAGGTTATGGCAACATCGGGGCCCAGCTTTCGATCCTGGCAGAGGCCATGGGAATGGAAGTATACTATTATGATATCGTTGAAAAATTACCGCTTGGGAATGTACGCAAGTGTGACACCCTGGAAGAATTGTTGAAAAGGGTAGATGTGGTGACCTTGCATGTAGACGGCAGGAAAGAGAACAAGAACCTGATTGGCGAAAAAGAATTCAATGTCATGAAGGACGGGGTTATCTTCATGAACCTGAGCCGCGGGCATGTGGTGGATATCATGGCGCTGAAAAAATATTCCGACAGCGGAAAGATCCGGGGAATTGCCGTGGATGTTTACCCCGAAGAGCCGAAAAGCAATAAGGAAGAATTTGTTTCGGCACTCCGGGATTTGCCGAATACAATTCTTACGCCTCATGTAGGCGGATCCACTCTTGAGGCACAATTTAATATCGCCAATTTTGTTCCTTCCAAGATCATTGATTATATAAATTCAGGGAGCACGACCAATAGTGTGAATTTTCCGGAAATACAATTACCCCTTTTCAAGGATGCACACCGTCTTATTCATATTCATCACAATGTGCCCGGCGTGCTGGCCAATATAAACCGGGTACTGGCAAACAGGAATATCAATGTGCTCGGTCAATACCTTAAAACCAATGAGAAAATAGGTTACATGATCCTGGCAGTGGATAAGCAATATGATGTTGAAGTAGTCAACGAGTTGAAAAAGGTGGAACAGACCATCCGATTCAGAGTGTTGTACTGATCGATGGATGGGCTCCTTGTTGAATACCAGGTGCGTCTCCAATTATTATCCGCTTAAGGTAGCTGAACAGTCCGGAGGCGGTTGCATTGATTTTCCCCTGCCTAAAGCCGGAAGTTATATTTGTTAAAAGCGACTTTTATAAGTTTGGAAATTGGCATAAAAAAAACCCACCAGGCCGGGGGTTAAGCAAACCCGCTTTTTACAGGATTTGGGTTGCCTGCTATCTCAACAATCCACTGTTAACCCCGCCATTGGCGAGGCCCCGTCTTCACAAAAGCGAGGACGGGGTGAGGCCCGGTTTCCATAGCAGGACAGCGCCCGGAATTGTCTAAATGTTAAGTTTGACAATAAATATCCTGGCTCTGATGGGTAATATCTTTGTTTCTATTGCAAAGAACTATTAAATTAAAGTTACGAAATGTCATTTTCATAATCAACAGAAGAATGGTATTTATTAAGCACCCCCGGTGATGGCATGAAACATAAGAATTTTTTTACTTTTAATCCTCCGCCGTCCTATTTTACCTATCCAATCCACCTGCGACAAAGTGCAAGGTCCCCTTTTTTTTCTTCCATCCCAGCACAGTCACAAATTTCTGCCCTGGCTAAAGGATTTGTCAGGGAACTCAGCGGGCTTCTTGCTATTCCCGATGATTTCATTGCAATTCTTTTTAATTCGGAACCGGAATTTCAATCTTTCATCGCCGATATTTTTTTCCACGACCGTTCTTTTATACCGGTTCACGGCGAACGGGGAAAGGAATATTCTAACCAGCTCAAAATGCGCAAATTTCACCCTTCGGTTGCTAATTGGAACCCCAATATTAATTTTGAAAGGCATAAGGTGACCCCGGGAAATTTACCCCTCTATATTTTTATGAATGAACCGGCCTCGGGCTCCCTGTTGAACTTCAAAACTGTAACTAAATTAAAAATGGATCACCCGGATTCCTTTATACATGTTGACTTGACTTCTGCATTACCCGGGATACTTATTGCATTGAAAGAACTTCCTTCATTTTCTTTCCGATTCAACACTTCATTCGGTATTCCGGGCAATCAGATCATCTGGTTTCTTTCCCCGGACCTATATAACAGTCTTGCCATGACGTATGAGGGGAGGTATCCCCTTACGGGATTGCAGGCTTTAGATAAGAATTTTCTTATAGCCGGAAATGCCGATCTGTTATTTATTGATGTATGCCAGAAAGTGATCGGCGATCTGATCTCCAGGACGATAAAAAATATTTCCAACGAGACTATCTATAAATATACAATATTTGAACAGGCAGTGACATCTAACGATGTACTATCCTTTTCCATAAAGGAAATTTCAAACCGTTCTCCTGTAACCATGGTGCTGGATTATCACGGTGAATCAGGGAATGTTGCCGGGGAGTTGGAAAGGCATGGAATAATTGTTGACTGGCTTGATACCAATAGAAACCAACAGAAGTTCAGGATAACAAATTTTCCTGTTCATTCAAAAGAACAGTTTGAATTACTGGCTGACTTGCTAAGCGGGATCAAATAAATTTATTCTTCCGGCATTACCGCCCATAATATAGCGTAAACGATAACGCCGAATATCACGCCGGTTACCAGGGACAGAACAAAAAATATAATTCGTACCCATACAGCGTCAATTTCCAACAGCTTAGCCAAACCGCCGCAAACGCCGGCTATGACCCTGTTTTTGGTTCTGCTAAATTTTTGGTTGCTCATTGGTTAATTGTTTTACCCGTTATGGGAAATAATTCCCGAATTTGGAAATCATTCATCTTTTATCCCCTCATTCAAGCCCAATTTAAGCATTTTCTTATTTGGCTCGTACTTTGGTACCTATTATTTGCAGCCAGATGTTTGGTTTGAGGGTTGAATGAGATCAGGGATTTAGCAGGGTTGAATAATTTTTGTGTAAGGCTGTGTTGATGGCGCCCGGTACTCCGGGCGCCTTTTTTTAGTGTCCATCAACCATCTTTAAGGAAGGAGCAGCGATGAATCTCCGTAACTCAGGAACCTGTAGTCATTCATTATAGCCTCAGAATAGATCCTCTTCCAGTCATTGCCTGTAAAGGCCGCCACTAGTAAGATAAGGGTTGAGCCGGGAAGATGATAATTGGTAATAAGACCGTTACAGATCCTGAATTTATATCCCGGTAAAATGTAAATCCCGGTTTCACCGGTTAATATTTTAGTGACCGATTCAGAAAAATATTGTTTGATCGCATTTAGCGATTCTCCCCGTGTCGGGAGTTGATTATCATTATAATGATAAGGTTCCAGTTTATCAATACTGAATTTATCCTGACCGTCTTTAAGAAGAGCTGTGCCATACCAATACAAGGATTCCAGGGTACGAAGGGAAGTGGTACCGACGGCAATTACCGGGCCTTCGTGACGGATCAGGTTTTCAATATTTTGGGAGGTAATTACAATTTGTTCCGTATGCATATCATGGTCGTAGGCGTTCCCGGTTTTTATCGGTTGAAATGTTCCGGCTCCGATATGCAAGGTGATGAACTCAAGTTTGAAATCCTTTTTTACAAGGTCCTCCAGTATATTTTCGGTAAAATGAAGGCCGGCGGTGGAGGAAGCCACGGCGCCGTCGATCCTGGAATAGACAGTCTGGTACCGGATGTAATCATCGGGAACCGCTTCCCTGTGGATATAGGGAGGAAGGGGTATTTTACCGGCAAGAGAGATGATTTCACCAAAGGTTTTCCCGGGCTTATCCCATCTGAATTTTACAAGGCCACCGTCAATATCCTCGACCTCGGCTGATAATTGAATTTCATTGACCCCTTCCTTCATCGTCAGCATTAAGGAAGAGTGATCATGCCAGCGCTTCAGGTTTCCGATCATGCATTCCCATATAGTTTCATCTTTTGTCTGCAGGGCGATCGACAGTTCGCGGGAAGGATAGACAGGATTCAGAAGAAGGATCTCGATCAGCGCTCCTGTTGATTTCCTGAAATGCAACCGTGCCGGAATTACCCTGGAATTATTGAATACCAGCAAGGATCTTTCTGGGAGCAGGTTGCCGATTTCCTGAAAGGTGTGGTGGCTTATCGATCCTTTATCATAAAAAAGCAATTTGGACTGGTCGCGCTTTCCAACGGGGAACATGGCAATTCTGTCCTGGGGAAGGTCATACGTATAATCTTCAGGATTGATGAAGGGCTTTGATTTTCCTGGCAAGTCGGTAAGTGGAGTTATTCAGATCTGTGAATTGCTCATGGCTTCCCTGTTCATGATAAATCTTTTTTGTGATTCCCTTAAAGCTTTCAGGGCGGCCGCCTTATCTTCCCATCCTTCAATTCCTACTTTCTTTTTTTCAAGATCCTTATATACCTGGAAAAAATGTTCAATCTCCTTTAACAGATGGGGGTTGACATCCTCCATGCTCTGGATCTGGTTCCAGATAGGGTCGTGCACCGGAACGCAAAGTAATTTGGCATCCGGCCCTTTTTCATCGTACATTTTAAATAATCCGATCGGGCGGACTTCAATCAGGCAGCCCGGGAAAGTAGGTTCCGAAACCAGGACCATGGCATCGATCGGATCGCCGTCCTGGGCAAGGGTTTCGGTAACGAAACCATAGTCACTCGGGTAATGCATGGAAGAAAATATCATCCTGTCAAACCGAACCACCTTTTTTATCTGGTCATATTCATACTTATTCCGGCTACCTTTGGGTATCTCTATAAAAACATCAACGGTTATATCATTGGATTCACTCATTTCTTGATGATTAAGTTTTTAAATTTGGTACTTCAGAAATTAATTATCAGGACTGCACGGTTCATTTCAATAAAAAACTGATCCATGATTCGCATCCGATCCTGCAAATATAACTTAAAATTCAAATTCGATGCCGGCACCTCCAGGGGCGTTATGAAAGACAGGGATGTCTGGTATGTCATGATTTCAGATCCGGAAAGAAATATTACCGGTTGGGGGGAATGTGCGCCGTTAAAGGGCTTAAGTCTTGATTTCAGCCCTGAATTTCAGGTTTTGCTGGATAAATTCTGTAAAAATGCCGAAGCGTTATTAAATGAAAAAAAGAAAGCCGGCGAAGTGCTGTCACAGATCCCTGTGGTTTTCCCTTCCATAAAAACCGGGATTGAAACGGCTTTATTGGATTATACCCATGGCGGTCGTCGGCAGATTTTTGAAAATGGATTTTATGACGGGGAAATAAAACTTCCGGTTAACGGATTGGTGTGGATGGGAAATATTGATTTCATGCAGCATCAGGTAGAGAATAAATTATCCGAAGGATACTCATGTATTAAAATTAAAATCGGGGCTATAGATTTTGAATCGGAAATTGAACTGATCAGGAAAATAAGAAATAAATATAACCCGGATGAAATTATTATCCGTACCGATGCCAATGGTGCATTCTCACCGGAAGAAGTATATTCAAAACTTGACAAATTATTTAAGCTGGGCATCCATTCCATCGAACAACCGCTGAAAGCGGAATATAAAGATCAACTGGCTGAATTATGTGTCAATTCCCCGATACCCATTGCCCTGGATGAAAGCCTGATCGGTCAATCGGATAGCAAAGAAAAACTGCTTGATTATATTAAGCCGGCGTATATTATCATTAAGCCAACCTTACTGGGCGGTTTTGCCGAGTCGGCCGACTGGATTGATCTGGCTGAAAGGAAAAAAATCGGATGGTGGATAACGTCAGCTCTCGAAAGTAATATTGGTCTGAATGCCGTTTGTCAGTTTACCGCGCAATACCCGGTTAACACCACACAAGGCCTGGGAACCGGAAATTTATACCACAACAACATCAATTCTCCGTTGTCAGCCGGGGGAGGGACTATTCAATATTCAAAAAACAAACGATGGGATTTGGATCCTATCGCGATTCTTTTTGATTCATGATTAAAAAGGTGAAGGCGCCGGCAAGGGCTGCCGTTTCGGTACGAAGCCTTGATTTTCCCAGGCTCACAGGAATAAATTTTTTATTTATTGCACTGTTTACTTCTTCCGCAGTAAAATCGCCCTCAGGCCCGATCATTATTAAATATTTTTCTCCGGGAATAACCTGACGAGAAAGCTCGGGATCAGGAGGATCCGATATTCTGGCAATAAACTTTTGTGTGACAGGCAGGTCGGATTGAATAAAAGCCGTGTAAGGCTGGATGGGATTAATTTGAGGAAGATACCGGTTCTGCGATTGTTTTAATGCATTGATCAGCTTCTTTTCTAAACGATCGATATTGATTTTGGCCCGTTCTGAATTTGTACAGTACAAAAAACTGATTTCCTGGATGCCCAGCTCCGTTGCCTTCTCCACAAACCATTCCATCCGGTCTATGCTTTTTGTAGGCGCTACCGCTATATGAATATAGTAGAGGTCCGGGTAAGAATATTCAACCGACAGAATTTCCAGAACATTTATTTTTTTCCCTTGTTGCGAAATTTTGCATTTATAAAGATTCCCCTTGCCATCCAAAACTCCTGTTAAATCACCCTTTTGCAGCCGTAACACATGATTACAATGATGACATTCTTCTTCATCAAGAATTATTGTTCCGTTGGTAATTTTCTTACTGTAAAAAAGGTGCATAAATTACCCGGGGCTATCCGGAATTCCTTGAATTTTAAATCTAATATTTTCCGGAACAGATCCAAATATCCGGTCCCATGAATCACCCTGGCAAATGGAAGAAATCTGATCGAATTAAAAAAAACTTTTAATGAACAGGTTCTAATTTCCGATTCTTAATGGGTACATAGTCTCTTTTACCTTCCCCGATATAGATTTGCCGTGGTCTGCCGATAGGTTCTTCATGGTCTCTCATTTCTTTCCATTGAGCGATCCATCCCGGTAGACGACCAATGGCAAACATAACAGGGAACATTTCCATTGGTATACCTATTGTTTTCATGATGATCCCGGAATAGAAGTCTACATTGGGGTAAAGTTTTTTCTGGATGAAATATTCGTCTTTCAGGGCGACCTCTTCCAGTTTTTTGGCGATATCCAGCAGGGGGTTATCAACTCCCAGTTTATCGAATATTTTATCCGCGGATTTCTTGAGGATCTGGGCCCGGGGGTCAAAATTCTTATAAACCCTGTGTCCGAAGCCCATAAGCCTGAAATTATCATTAGGATCTTTAGCCCGGTTGATGAACTTGGTTACATCTCCGCCATCCGCGTGTATGGCATTGAGCATCTCAATTACCTTTTGGTTGGCGCCGCCGTGAAGCGGGCCCCAAAGAGCGTTGACTCCTGCTGCGATGGAGGCGTAAAGGCTTGCCTGGGAAGAGCCAACCACCCTGACCGTGGAAGTAGAACAGTTTTGTTCATGATCGGCATGGAGAATGAATATTTTATCCATGGCATCAACAATAGCAGGGTCCGGTTCATAATCTTCAGCCCGGGTGGAAAACATCATGCGCATGAAGTTGTCCACATATTCGAATTTATTTTGCGGGTAATTATGGATCCTCCCGATACTTCGGGTATAGGACCAGGCTACCATGGTGGGCATTTTAGCAATAAGGCGGATAATGGTCTTGTTCACTTTTTCGGATGGCCGGTGGGCATCAAGCGATTCGGGGAAAAAAGCAGTGAGGGATGTTACCAGGGAGGATAAGACTCCCATAGGGTGGCCGTCCGACGGAAAACCGGTCATGATGGTCTTAATATCTTCATGAGGAAGCCATTCCTTTTTTATATCGCCTTTGAATTTTTCGAATTCCTTTTCGGAAGGAAGATGACCATAAATTAAAAGATAGGCGACTTCCAGAAACGAAGACTTTTCAGCCAGTTGTTCAATGGGATATCCCCTGTACCGGAGGATACCGTTTTCTCCATCGAGAAAAGTTATGGCACTTTGAGTGGAACCGGTATTTTTGAATCCGACATCAAGGGTAATATAACCGCTTTCAGCTCTTAATTTACTGATATCCAGCCCCTTTTCGTTTTCCGTGCCCGTAATAACGGGTAACTTATATGTTTTGCCATCAATTTTTAATTCTGCAAATTCTGCCATGATAGTATATTTATTATGTTAAAAAATCCAATTGAATTTCTATTGTTCTTTCGAAAGGTAATATCTGAATTTTATTTAACCGCATTATCCCTATTATTATTATTTGCTTTCAACGCTGTCAGTACATTTTTAATCCACTCGGCCGTATGCAATGGAGCACTGAAAAAAATAATTAATTAATAACCAAAATCATTCTTTTTATCAGATTTTTTTTTGACTTTTCTCCCGTTACGATAAAATTTTAGATTTTAATCAAAAATAATAAAGTATCAGGAGCAAAATTCGAAGGGTTAATTTACACAAATATTTAAAATACCTTAATGATTCAGGTCATAAACGCCTGAAGAGATGACGATTATGAATACGGATAATTTTGTAATATTTATATTTTAAGAATAGTTAAAGATCGAAGCGTAATATCCTGAGGTTAAATAATTGAAATTGAGGAACCTTAGTGATCCGGTAAGAGTTATATAATATATGGGGATTTGGATTTTTTGAAGTGAAAATCACCGGGCGTTACGTATATTAATGATCCGTGATTTTTCGATTTGAAAATAAAAATGCCATTGATTACGAAGCGAAATTTCAAACATTATTTGGCTTCCTGTCAAGTCATTATTTTTAATTAAAATTCATTTAAGATGTCAAAATTAAAACAAAAACTTGCCAGAAAAATTGAAGAGTGGCGGCCAAGAACGCAGGCTCTTTTAAAAGAATACGGTAATGTAAAAATTGATGAAGTTACTGTTGCACAGGCCATTGGCGGGATGCGGGGGATAAAATGCCTTCTTACGGATATTTCTTATCTGGACCCCATGGAGGGAATTCGGTTCAGGGGATTCACCATTCCTGAACTTCTTGAAATATTGCCTAAACCCGCCGGGGCGGAAATGCCTTACGTGGAAGGCTTAATTTATTTATTACTGACCGGAGATATTCCTACGAAAACCGAGGTAAAAGAGGTGGAACAGGAATTGGTAAACAGGCGGAATGTTCCGGATTACGTTTATAAAGTGTTAAATGATCTTTCGGAATGTCACCCGATGGTGATGTTCTCTGCCGCAGTGGTATCCATGGAGAAGGAGTCGACCTTTACCACGAAGTACAAGAGAAATGAACTTACCAAGGAAGATTTATGGGAACTTACCTATGAAGATTCTATGAATCTCATGGCCCGGCTGCCCAGAATCGGCGCCTATATTTACCGGAAGAAATACAAAAATGGAGATATTATCACAGGTGATCCGAAACTGGATTGGGGAGGGAATTTTGCCAAAATGATGGGCATCGGTAAACCTTATGATGATCTGTCACGATTGTACTTTATTCTGCACAGCGATCATGAAAGCGGCAATGTGAGCGCTCATACCGGCCATTTGGTGGCATCAGCACTTTCTGATATTTATTATTCCATATCCGCCATGCTAAACGGGCTTGCGGGTCCTTTGCATGGATTGGCCAATGAAATGGTTCTGCGGTGGATACAGGACCTTATGAAAAAAACGAATAATAAACTCCCAACCGAAGAAGAAATGAAAAAACTGGTTTGGGAAACTTTGAATTCAGGACAGGTTATTCCTGGTTACGGTCATGCCGTTTTAAGAAAAACGGATCCCCGGTATACTGCCCAGCGCGAGTTTTGCTTAAAACACCTGCCTGACGACCTGATATTCAAATATGTTGACATGATCTACAGGGTAACCCCCGATATTTTAATCGAACAGGGCAAGGCCAAGAATCCATGGCCTAATGTAGATGCCCAGTCCGGAGTAATCCAATGGTATTACGGTGTAACGGAATATGATTTCTACACCGTCTTGTTTGGAATCGGCAGGTCGATCGGGGTATTGTCCAATATAATTTGGGACCGTGCGCTTGGTTATCCGATTGAAAGACCGAAGTCCCTCACTACTCAGATGCTGGAGGAAATTGCCCGGAAATCAAAGGAGGCGGAAGCACATGTATGAGATGTTTTGATCATCAATAGAATAAAAAGGGTATAGCACGACGCTATATCCTTTTTTATTTTGCTTCTAATTATTTCCCAGAATCAAAGGCAACCCGTTGGATCCCCCGCTTCCGATCACGATAATTTTTGCATTTTGCGATTGGGCCAGCTGAAGGGTGGCTTCAATACCCCTCATTTTCAGCAGTTTGTCGGTAAGGCTACTGTTTATTATATCATTCGCCTTGGCGGTTCCCTCCGCTTCAATACGTTTCCTTTCTGCCTCACTTTTTTCTTTATCCAATTTGAACTGGTAGGCTAATGCTTCCTGTTCCTGTTGTAACTTATTTTCAATAGCCTTTTTGATCTGGTCCGGGAGATCGATAGACCGGATCAGAAGAGCTTTCATGGTAATGTAATTATTATTCAGGATATTGGAAGTTTCCGTTGTAATGGCATTTTCTACCTCGCTGCGTTTGGTGGAATAAATTTCTTCGGCCGTATACCTTCCCATCACTTTCCGGAGGGTAGATCTTACTTCCGGGATCACCAACCGGTTTACATAGTCCCCCCTGAATTGTTCATGAAGATTCCCGATCTCATTGTACACGGGATTGAATCGTACGGAGGCATCCACTTTAATGGCAAGCCCGTTTTTATCCAGCACATCCATGGTTTCTTCAATATTATTTTCAGTCACATCATAAATGATCATATCATTCCAGGGTGCTTTGGTATGGAAACCGGGACCATAGACCGGTACTTTCTGCAGGCCTGTAAAACGGTTGAAAATAATTCCTCTTTCCCCCGGCTTCAGGGTTACAAATAAACGATTGGCTAAAACGATTACCAGGACTAATGCAATTAATAACCCAATAATTATCGGCAAGAATCTGCGATTAAACATAATTGTATTATTTTGAATTTTAATTTATGAATTTCAGCAAAGCTAAAACTTAAGAATTTCAATTCTTGGGATTCGCAGACCTTTTACCGAGCTCCTGCCATACCAGTGCACTGGCACCCAGTACGGCAGCATTATGTTCCTTTAATCCTGAAGGAAGGATTTTGATTTTGTTCCTGTATATCTTAAGCAGATTATTTTCAAAACTCGAAAGGGTAGGTTTAAAAATCAGGTCACCTGCATTGACGAGCCCGCCGAAAAGGAATATTGCTTCCGGGCTTGTATGCGCTACCGTATCGGCGAGGCTTTTACCGAGGATATTCCCGGTAAATTCGAAGGCTTTGATGGCAATTTCATCGCCTTTGTTGGCTTCGTCGGCGATCATTTTAGAAGTCATATCATTAAAACTGATGTCCCGGAGAGAACTTTGGGCAGTTTCATTACATAACAGTTCGAAAACCGTTCTTCTAAGCCCTGATGCAGAGGCATAGGTTTCAAGGCAGCCCCTTCTTTTACATCCGCAGAGTCTTCCGTTCGGTATGGCATTGGTGTGTCCCACTTCTCCGGCAAAACCGTCATGGCCATAGATCATTTCACCGTTGGATACGATACCGCTTCCCAGACCTGTGCCCAGGGTGATAACCACGAAGTCCTTCATTCCTTTTGCGCCGCCGTAAACCATTTCCCCGATCGCCGCTGCATTGGCATCGTTAGTCAGCGTGATGGGCACATCAAAGTATTCGGAAAATAATTTAACGAAAGGCACTACATTCCCCCAGGTAAGGTTAGGCGCATATTCTATCGTTCCGCTGTAATAATTTCCGTTGGGCGAGCCGACACCTACGCCAACCAGATTTATTTTTTCCTTTAACCTTTTTATGGATTCATGAATGGATTCGGCCAGTGTTTTCAGGTAGGATTCAACATCTTTATGTCCGGTGGTTTCAATGGAACTGTCGCCGATTGTATTTCCGTCAATATCGACAAAGCCGTATTTGGTAAATGTACCGCCAATATCTATTCCTATTGCAACATCTTTCATTTTAAACAGTTTTTTTGACTAAATGACCCTTCCAGCCGTAATAAGCCAGATAAATATAACTAAATATTGGTATAAAAAAAGAATAATGATAGCCCCCGAGGGCGTCTGCAACAGCTCCCTGGAGCAAGGGAATTAACGCTCCGCCAAGGATAGCCATTATCAGCAAAGATGACCCCTGGCTGGTATATTTTCCTAAATCTTTTATGGCTAACGTAAATATATTGGACCACATAATGGAATTAAAAAGGCCGATTCCCAGGATTGACCATACCGCTATCATGCCATGGGTTGAAAGATTGGTAATCAGCAGGAGGATACTTGCAAAGGCGAAGATCATCAACGTTTTTCCGGGAAGCGATCCACCCAGGATAAAAGCGATCAGGTTTAAAAACATGAATATCAGGAAGGGGAGAACAGAGGAGATCGGGAATGAAAAATCGCTTTCGATGTAAACGAATAGGTATATTATGATAAAAGATAATAAGGCCACAATCAACATCCAAAGAAATTTTTTTATCGGCTTGGTCATTGTGCTGAGTGAAATGGCGCCAAGGAATCTTCCTATCATTGCTCCGCCCCAGTAAAAAGCAAGAAATGATTTTGCCGTCATTTCAGGAAAACCGACCGATTCATGCATGTAGTTGATCAATGAACTCCCGATGGTCACCTCTCCGCCGACGTACATAAAGATTGCAATAATTCCCAATACAAGATGCCGGTATTTTAAGGCGCCTAAGCCGGGTTCGATTTCCTCGGTGTTTTCCATTTTAGGCAATTTTGAAAATCCGATCAGCAACATCAGCAGGAGGAAAATAAACGCGAAAATAAGATAGGGGAGCTGAACCCCCTGCGCGGAGATCGGTTCACCGAGGTCGGTTAATATCGGATGTCCTGATGAATTCAAAAGAGGTTTGCCCCAACGGGCGAAATAATGAAATACGAGGAATCCCCCGATGATGGGTGCGATGGCAGTGCCGAATGAATTAAATCCCTGTGATAAATTTAACCTTGAGGATGCGCCTTCCGGTTTTCCCAGGATGGCAACATAGGGATTGGCGGCGATCTGCAATAAGGTGAAGCCCAGGGCCAGGATAAATAAAGCGGCAAGGAACAATCCGAAAATCCTGAAATGGGCAGCCGGGTAGAAAGTAAAACACCCGATCGCAGAAATAAGCAAGCCGATGAGAATTCCGTTTTTATAACCGATCCTGTTGATCGGGTCTCCCTTACTTGCTGAAATAATGTAATACGCCAAGGCGCCGATAAAATAAGCAGTAAAAAATGAGAATTGGACGAACATCGATTGGGTACGGTCAAGTTCAAATGCCTTCTTCAGAAAAGGGATTAATATGTCGTTCATGCAGGTAATGAATCCCCACATGAAAAATAATGTGGTAAGTACGATAAGGGCAGACGTATACCCGTTGTCCTGACCGTTTGCTTTAACCTGTGATACTCCGACAGTGCCCGCCATATATCGATTTCAAGGATTGGATGAATGAAAAAATCTTAACACAGTTAATAAATGTGGGGCAAAATAAATAAAAATATTTTTACATTGACCCTATCGGCAATAAAATTTTAAAATTCCTTTTAAATAAGTTCCGGCTGGTTTTAAAGCTCATTTTTTACCTTCTTACTCTATGGCTTTGAATTATTTTACACCTCTTCAATGTTTAAAATAACCATTTGAACATCAATTATTTATACACAGCTCTAACCCTGTGCGGAACTGTATTTCCGACAAGCCCGATAGACTTTGGAATGGAAATTGTTTTTAAATGCCTACCATCAAATTACAAAATAATGAAAGCTTTAAAGATTATACTTTTGGTTATGTTATCGGGCCTGATCGTTACAGGCTCGTGTTATGCCGTCCCCGGGAATAATTCCGAGAAACATCTTACCAGAGAAATTAAAAAGAAAGCAGTAAGACAGGCCAGGAAGGAATCCCGCCGCTACCGGAAGGATAAATGGTACGTAGCTCCAGGTGCATTGCCGATGGATAAACAGGTTGAAAAGGCATGGGAGCTTCAGTATATGAACGATGATAAAGGTTATCCCCTTTACATTGTGGCCACCGGGAACTCGGTCGCTGAAACACAATCGGCTGCCAAGCTTCAGGCAATGGAATTGGCTAAACTGGAACTGGCCGGATTAGTCCAGTCGAATATTGCCGCTCTTATTGAAAACAGCATCGCTAACAGTCAGTTGAACCGCGATGATGCGGCTTCGGTTACCAAAACAGTAGCCGCTTCAAAAAATATTATCGCGCAGGAAATCGGCAGGGTCATTCCTATGTTTGAGATTTACCGGAAGGCCGGTAAAGGAAAGGATCAGCGAAATATCGAATGCTCTGTCCGCATCGGATATAATAGTGAGATGGCTATGGAAACAGCAAAGAAAGTGGTCAGAAAACAACTTGAAGAGGAAACTCAGATCTTGCATGACAAGCTGGATAAATTGCTGGATTTTTAACGGGCTCATGAATCGTCCGGTCGGCATAATTATCCTTCTGATTTTAATGAGCATTCACCTAACCGTTTTTGCCCAGAAGATTTTTACAGTTTCAGGTCGGTCCCGTATTATGCTAAATGATAATATCAGCATGAACCAGGCAAAGGAAGAGGCTAAACAGCAGGCGCTCATCAATGCCATTGAAGATCAGTTTGGTACTTATGTTGACCAGGACGCATCGGCTTATATCCATAACGGTCACACGGATTTCAGGATAATCGGGAACACAAGGGTGAAAGGCGAATGGCTAAAAACCCTGGATGAAAATTATGATGTATTGAAAAGAAAGGATCGGGAACAAGGTATTTCGAAAACCGAGACGTGGATAACCTGTCGTGTAACCGGCTTGGCGCGTGAAGTAAATAAACCGGCAACTTCACTTAGATTTCTGCCGTTAGATTGTCCTGATTTAAATTGCGTTACCTATGATTTCAAAAACGGAGAACCTTTTTACCTTTATTTCAAGTCGCCGGTCGACGGGAAACTTAATATTTATATTTCGGAAAACGATTCCGTCGTTTACCGCCTTCTTCCCTATAAAAATATGAACTCCTCTTTTGCAGGCGAGGTACCGGTTACAGCCGATAAGGATTATATATTTTTTGCAGAAGGTGAAAAGTTTAATTACTTCAATTCTGCCACTTATCAAAGTGTAGATGAAATGACCATGGTGGCCGATCATAACCCGGATGTCATGGAATTATACATCGTCTTTTCTTCCGGGGATTTTGAAAAACCACGGTTAAATCATGAGACCCCTGCCAATAATACAATACCGTATTTTCTCGGGATGAAGGAGTTTAAAGACTGGCTGGAAGAAAACCTGATTTACAATAAGGATTTCACTTACCGAACGGTGAGTTTAACAGTATCAAAATGAAAAGATTTTTACAATTGTTGTTCATTATGATCGGAATGGAGATCGCCCATCCGGCTTGTTCCCAGCAATATATGGCGCTGGCGGATTTGAATGGCCGGTATGGTTTTGTCGATACCTCCGGATACTGGATAATTCACCCAAAGTATGAAAGTGCTTCTTCATTCAGCGAAGGGCTGGCGGCTGCCGAATATTACGGAAAATGGGGTTATATTGATAAAACCGGGCATTGGATCATCCAACCGGAATTTTCAGAAGCAAAACCATTTTCGGAGGGGCTTGCCTGTGTGAAATCCTCCGGGAAATGGGGCTTCATTGACCTTAACGGTAAGTGGGTACTTAAACCGCAGTTCTTCGCCGTCAGTTCATTTTCGGAAGGTAAGGCAGTAGTGTACGGGGAGAAAGGGTTTTATTATATTGATAAAAAACAGAATAACTCATTCAACAGTTTTTTCGCGATTGCCAAACCTTTTTCGGAAGGAATGGCATATGTAAAAATGGACAATCAGAAGGGTTTCATTGACAGCCGGGGAAATTGGTTGTTCAGTGTTGATTTCGATGAGGTATATTCTTATTCACAAGGCCTGGCGATGGTGATGAAATCAGGGAAATACGGATTTATCAATCACCGGGGAGATCTCGTAATACCGTTGAATTACAAAGATGCAACCCGCTTTAGTGAAGGTCTGGCAGGAGTCAGGATCAATAAAAAATGGGGCTATATCAACAAGTCCGGTAAAGTTATGATAGTTCCGGCCTATGATTATGCGGGACCTTTCAGCTGCGGGACTGCCGTAGTAAGAATGAGTGATAAATTCGGTCTTATCAATCTTTCCGGTAAATGGATCCTGGACCCGGATTATAAAGATATCGGCGATTTGACCAGTACGGTTAGCCTTAGCGAGAAAATCACAAAAATTGTAAAAGAGAATTTCAGTAAATGGGAGACGAAGGGAGAATTTGAAAAAACGCAGGAATACTTAAAGCGCGTGTCGGAAGATAACCGGCAAAAGGAAATCGATCACCTGACCAGCCTGGCCATTAATCAACTGGCAAGAAAGTCTGTTAAGCCGGAAGAGGCGGAGTTGGGTTTCTATAATGCGGATGCTGAAATGTTTAATATTATCATCCCGGGAGCATTACCTTCATTGCTGCCCGTCCCCTTGAGTGAAGCAAGGTGGGTGAAAGAAAACTGGGATAAAATTAAATTTGACAGCCTCACGTTTACGTTGTCGAATGATCAGTTTTTAATTACCGGTTTATCTGCTGCATTGGCCAACCATCATTTTAATTATGATGCTATCCTGGACGGAGTCCCTGCTTCAAATTTTGACCTGACTCCCGATCTTGGCAATGCTGAGATCACCCTGCCCGGAATCCCGGTGATGATTAAAAATAATCAGGGTGAAAAAGGGATATACGCCGGAACTTCTGACGTGGATTTATCAATACCTGTTAATCCGGTTAAACAAAGCAAAACATTTGCGGTGGTCATCGGCAATGAAGATTATACCAGCTACCAGGTTAACGGGGGTGGAAATATAAATGTTGATTATGCCAATGCAGACGCCAGAACATTTAAAGATTACCTCACCAAAACCTTCGGGATTCCGGATCGGAATATCACCTTGCTTCTTAATGCCACGGCCGGTCAGATCAATCAGTCCCTGGCCAGGCTAAGCGCGCTGGCGAAAGCTTATGACGGAAAGGCAAAACTGATTTTTTATTACGCCGGTCATGGGCTTCCGGACGAGGAGACCCGGGAACCCTATTTAATCCCGGTTGATGTTTCCGCCTCGGACCTGACTTACGCGGTTTCGCTTGAAACTGTGTTTAATAAGTTAACGGAAAATAAATCGGAGCGGGTTACCGTTTTTCTCGATGCATGTTTCAGCGGAGGAGCAAGAAGCCAGGGCCTTGTAGCGAGTCGCGGAATAAGGATCAGGCCCAAGTCCCCTTATGTGAACGGTAACCTGGTTGTATTTTCCGCTGCCAGTGAGGACGAAACGGCTTATGCCTATAATGAAAAAGGGCATGGAATGTTTACCTATTTTCTACTGAAAAAATTCCGGGATTCGGGAGGAAGCGTAAGCTATGGTGAACTGGCCGAATATCTGAAAGACGAAGTAGATAAAAATTCCCTGCTAATTAATAATCGGGAACAATTGCCCGAAGTTAATGTAAGCCCTGCCCTGGAAGATTCTTGGAAGAGCATGACGTTTATTCCAAACGGACCCGATAACTAATTTTTTTCAATATTCAATATCTTGATTTGTGATATAGCGGTTGAAAGATCTTTATTCCAGAAAAATTTCAGCAATGGAATTTGTAAGTTGAAAATCGGAAGGAGCCAGACCCCTGCACCAGGCGGGGTTAAAATTAAGTTGCGAAATTACTTATTCACCACCTTTTCGTAAAATGCATCATCAAAACGTAAGGTAATTGTTATCTTGACAGTTTAAATTCGTTAGGATATAAAATATAATATACCATGGCTTCCGTTTTCGATGAAGTGATCGCCCGGGAAAATACCGGATGTGCAAAATATGACAACAGGAAATTAGTATTCGGGAAAGAAAAGGTGATCCCTTTCTGGATTGCGGATATGGATTTCAAAGCGCCCGGATATGTTATCGAAAAGCTTAAAGATAGGGTAGAACACGGATTATTCGGATATCCTGCTATGCCTGAAAATTTTTTTGACCCAATTGCCGGCTGGATCTATAAACGCTATGGATGGGAAATTAAAAAGGAATGGTTATGTTTCAGCCCGGGAGTAGTCCCCGCCCTGGTGATTTCTGTCTTGGCATATTCCTCTCCGGAAGAATCTGTGGTGGTTCAGCCTCCTGTTTATTTCCCTTTTTTCAGGACCATCGAAAGCCAGGACCGGGTAAAAATAGATAACCCGCTGGTGTTTGATAATAACCGGTATGTAATGAACCTGGAGGACCTGGAATCTTCCATCCGGAAAGGGGTCAGGATGATTTTTCTCTGTAACCCGCATAATCCCTGTGGCAGTGTATGGCGAAAAGATGAGCTTGAAGAATTTGCCGCTTTATGCCTGAAATATCATGTCACAATAATATCCGATGAAATCCATTCCGATATAATTTATCCGGGAAACAAACATATACCCATAGCCTCGCTGGATAAGGATATCGGTGCCAATACCATTACCCTTATGGCGCCGAGCAAGACCTTTAACCTGGCAGGTCTTTCAACTTCATTCACCATTATCCCCGACGAACCGAAAAGAAAAAAATTTCAGAAACTACTGGCGGACTTCCATATCAATCATGGCAATGTTTTCGGCCTGGAAGCCATAAAGGCCGCCTATGAATCCGGTGAAGCGTGGCTTGATCAGCTGTTGGAATATCTTAAGGGAAATCTTGATTTTATTGAAAATTATTTGAAAACCAATATACCCTTGATAGGCATGATCCGGCCGCAGGGTACTTACCTGGCATGGCTGGATTTCAGGAAATTCAATATGAACCGGGAGGAACTGAATAGTTTTTTGATCCATGAAGCGGGATTAGGTCTTAGTGACGGCGAACTCTTCGGGACGGGAGGCGAAGGTTTTCAGCGGTTAAATTTTGGCTGTCCGAGATCAATGATACAAAAAGGCCTTGATCAATTAAAATCGGCGTTTAATCATTTGAATATTTAGGAGATATTCGTACTTGTACCCCTAAATGAAAAAAAAACCTTGAAATTTTTAAGCGAGTTTGAATGTAGCCAAACTTTATTTTTTCTAACTTGGCAACTGGAAACGGTCGTTTTCAACATTAGGAAATTTTTCGAAGGATTTGAATAGGTCAGAAGTAAAAAGAATTTTCGGGCTGCTAGGCTTCTTAATTTTATTTTCAGCTTCAAGGCTATCCGCTCAAATTGAAACTTCTTTCACACAGTTTTTTGTTAATCCCTATCATTTCAATCCTTCTTATGCAGGGATTGAAGGAAGGCCGACCTTGTTTTTATATTACCGTCAGCAATGGGCCGGGATAGAAGGAGCGCCCGCAACCGCAAATCTTTCCTTTCATACGCCTCTTAAACTTGGATTAAATTTTGGCCTTGATGTTTTTCATGACAACCGCGGAGTAATAGGAACCAATTCAGGCCTGGTTACCCTTGGCTATGTAGTCCCTTTCAGCCGGATAACATTTTTACGGTTTGGAATTTCGGGGGGGATGGGTTTCCGCAATTTTGACCTTTCGGACCCTACCATTAATACCTCTGATCCCGCGCTCAAAAATGTACTCGATAAAAATACCTTTTTAACTGGAAATGTCGGTCTGTCATTTCAAACCGGTTACTTTAACTTGGGGATTTCATTACCCACCATATTTCAGCCAGATTTAAATTCTATGAAAACGGCTGAATCCAGTTATATTTCTCCATTGGATGAGATTCTTTTTAATGTTAGTTATCGATTTTATTTTGCAGAGGATTATATGGCCTTTGAACCGGAAATTTTGTACCGGTCGGAGAAAAATCAACCTGACCAGTACGAGGCGGCGGGAATATTACATATAAAAAATCTTGTTTGGCTCGGGGGCTCTTACAGGCAGGATTATGGCCTATCGGCATTTGCCGGAATTAAAATCCTGAATTTATTGAGCTTTGGTTATAGTTATGGGATTGGTTCTGCAAAATTACCTGGCATTGGTAACAGTACGCATGAATTATTACTGACTCTTTTTACCGGGAAAGCTAAAAAAGCCAAGAAAAAAGATAAGAAACTGTATTTGTCCTTTATCGCTGCTGAAAAATTCGTACCTCCCAGGACAGAAAAAAAACCGGTGGTGACGGCTCAACAAGAGGTTAAAAAAGATGAACAGAAACCCCAGGCTCCGGTAAAGGAAGAAAAGAAAGAGGCCCCGGTAAAGGTTCAGAATGTTCCTTCCGAAAAGGATACAGTCAAAAATATTACAGAAAATAAATCTCCGGTAAATAATACCATTAATCAACCCAGTCGTGAAAATAAACAACCGACTGAAAATAAATTAAATGCCGAAGCAAAACCGGTAGTGGCAATAAAGGATACTACCCAAAAAGTAATTCAAAATATTCCGGCTAAAACAGCCCCGCCGGTTCGTGAAGAAACGGCAATCAAAGGCACTTCCCAATCAGAGCTGGAAGTCGGAAGTTACATCGTCATAGGATCTTTCAATATAAAAGACAATGCGATCAGAATGGCCCAAATGGCGCTCAATTCCGGATATCCTGCCGCCTTTGGATATGTAAGTGAAAGAGGACACTGGTATGTTTATGTTAAGAAAGGTAACTCGCCCGGTGAAATAAGACCTTATCTGCCACTGGTATAAGAGTATACACATATAAAAGATGCCTGGATATTGACGATCTATAATCAGGATGGAAATTCAATAAAGCCCGGGGATAATTTATTGAAAAATGATAAAAATGTACCTTCCGACACATCTGCTGAAAACCAGGAGAATTATAAAAGATTGGAAAAAATAGGTCAGGAAGAAGGGATTCAATTTGAAAAAACATCGAGAGGTAAGAACCTGTTTGAACTGCTGAGCGGAAATTACATTGTCGTCGGGAAATTTTCAACCTACGAAGAAGCGGAAAAATGCGCGGTTCATATGAAGGAATTAGGGCAGGAGGTAAGATGGGGATTCAATTCTCAAAATGATCTTTGGTACGATTATATTTATTATAATCAAAATGCTGATACGATCAGGGAACAATTGGTTAAGATCAGAAGGGTCTCCCAGTTAAATGATGTCTGGTTGCTGGCCGTTCGATGAGAATTAATTTTAGAATGTATAATCAAAATATAATAGCCAAAAATGAATAATAAGGATTTTACGGGATATAAGAAATTACAATTCCGGATTATAATCCTCTTCTTTTTATCGGGTTCCTTTTATGTTAAAGCACAGCCACCGGTAATAGAGGGACTGAGCCGTATTTCGGGAACACTAAATGACAATTTAACCGTCTTCGGTAGCAATTTTAACAGCAATCCCGCAGACCTCATCCTTTATTTTAATGGCGTTCGGGCTACCCTATCCTCTTCAACAAACAATTCTATAAATGCTTTGATTCCCGGAAATGCAACGACTGGTAATTTGTTGCTGATCAATAAAGCCAATGGATTACAGGCGACCTCCGCCGGAATCTTTTTTAATAGTTTCGGCGGTTCCGGATTCGACCTTTCGCTTCTTTCTCCGGAAACCAATTTTAATGAGTCAGCCGAGTTATATCAGCTTGCTTTATGCGATTTTAATAATGACGGCAAACTTGATGTAGCCGCTACAAAAAAATCAGGCTCCACGGATATTGATATATTTATGAATGAAAGTACACCAGGGGTTATTAGTTTAAGCAAACTAAATAAATTCACAAATAGTGAGTTGGACCTGCAATCCGTAACTTCTGGAATCATCTGTGCCGATTTGGACGGAGACGGTTTAAAGGATATGATTGTTACTCAGGCTGGTAACCCGGCTGACCGGATATATTTATTGAAAAATATTTCTTCCGGAGAAGATATAAAATTCTCTCAAAGTAAAACTATTACCCTGGCCGATAGCAGTGTGGCAGTTAATGTTGAAGTTAAGGACCTTGATAGAGACGGTAAGCCGGATTTAATTGTTTCCAATGCAGCCGCGGGTTATTTTTCAATATTCAGAAACCTATCTACTATCGGTAATATTTCATTTGATCCTTCTGCTCTCAACCTATCCGTGGAGGGTATCTCTTCCGTTGCAGGATTATCCGTGGAAGATATTGACAATGACAACTATCCTGATATCATTGTTGCGCCTTCAATGGAGGCTAACCTTTATGTATTTGTAAATTCTAGTGTTCCAGGCAACATTAGTTTTAACGGATCTCAGGAAATAACATTGAATGCCGGAATTAATTCTGTTATTTCCGCTGATTTTAACGGGGATGGATTAAACGATCTTGCCGTTTCGGAAACGACGCAAAACCAGGTCGCCATACTTTTAAATCAAACTCCAAAAGGTAGTAATACCGTGAATTTTAGTTCTCCGGTCAATGTCGCCACGGACGGAGGGCCATGGGGGATATCAATGGCTGATATTGATGGTAACGGGAAGCCTGATTTGCTCGTAGGTTTGTCTGCGAAAAACGCTATCGACCTGTTATTGAACAGTAATACGACCGGAGTGGCCTCATTTACAAAGTCCATTATCCCGACAGGCTTATTTACCCGATATGTAATTGCCGGGGACATGGATGGAGACGCAAAACCTGATCTTATTTATACCTCCTTTGATGAATCTTCCGGAACTTTTAATTTATCTGTGATCCGGAATTTGAATTGTTTTGTTCCTTCGATCAGGCCTACGGGTTCTCATGTTCTGTGTATAGGAGATACGCTGCATCTGATCGCTAACCAGGGATATAATACGGAATACAGGTGGGACAAGGATAATTCGATCATTCAAGATTCAACCCTGAATTTTATCGATGTTACACAGGAGGGTACTTATAAAGTTATTGCAGTAAATGAGGACAGCTCCTGCCAGCGAGTGTCCAATGCCGTAATCGTAAATGCCGGGTCCGGTAATGCCCCCGGAATTCCGGTTATTAATAACAGTGGCCCCTTTTGTGCCGGCAACGATGTTAAATTATCTACCGATGCCGTATCCAATGCAACTTATCAGTGGACTGGCCCGGATAGTTTTATTTCCTCGGATCAGAATGTCACAATTTCAGCGGTTTCTCCGGAGCAGGCGGGAATTTATACCCTTACGGAAACAGTTGGAGGATGTACGAGCAAACCGGTATCCACTATTGTTGAGGTCGATGATTTACCTGATTTTATAATATCCACAGATGACCCCACGACTTTTTGTATTGGCAATGACGTTACCTTCCAGGTCAATAGTCTGAATGGATATGCTTATCAGTGGCTTAAAGATAGTGTTCCGGCCGCAGGGGCCACTTCTCCATCTTTCAAAGCCAATGAAGATGGTTCCTATAGTGTTAAAGTGACATCTTCGTTGAGTACATGTTCTATAACCAGCAATTCCATAGCCATTACTTCCATTGCGCAACCGAATGCACAATTTAAATTGGATGGAAACTTATGCACAGGAGTAAACCTTGTAATTACCAATAATTCAACTTATGAAAATACACAGCCGGTGGGATTTCTATGGTCCTATGGTGACGGAACACTTGGAGATACTACTGAAAATACAGTTCATTCATTCCTGGCGCCAGGTAATTATCTACTGAAACTTGTGGTAATGTATAAAAACGGCGCTTGCCAGGATTCTGTGATTCAGAACCTGGCTGTTAATGGAAGCCCGGTATGCACAATATCCCAGGATCCTGAAGCTGAATTATGTCAGGGTGATTCAAAAGTTTTATCTGTTGATCAGGCATTTGACAATTATAGTTGGAATATTGGCGATACAACAAATTCAATTAATGTCGATTCTACCGGTGTTTACATAGTAACGGTTACGGATGAAAATTCCTGTCAGGATACCTGTAGTGCGGAAATTACTTTTCTTCCTAAACCGGAGGTTATGGCAAGCGCTGATCAAACGCAAGTGATACCGGGTACCAAAGTGCATTTGACTGCTGAAGGAGCATTGACCTATCAGTGGAACCATCCTGAACTTATGGACAATTCTTTAAGTTCAACTCCAATCGCTACGGTATTTGATTCTACGCTTTTTGTGGTGGTCGGGAAAAATGCCGATGGGTGTATTGATTCAGCCTCTGTATTTATTTCCATACCTCCGGGTAACGATTTAAATATAACGCCGATGAAATTATTTTCACCCAATGGGGACGGTATTGATGATGAATGGATTGTTAAAAATATTGAGTCCTATCCTGAAAGTTCGCTCACCATTTATAACAGCAATGGAAGGATTGTTTATCAGGCCAACCCATATAAAAATGATTGGAAAGCGGTTTACCAGGGAAGAGATTTGCCGGAAGGCGTTTATTATTTTATAATCAAAGACGAGGATAAAAAACCCAGAACCGGGAGTATTACTTTAATTCGTTGATCTTCTGATTATTTTTATTTATTGCCGTTGATTGATAACAGATACGAGATTTTCGGCTATGGCTTTGGCAAGATTCGCTGGCGTATCCGAAGTAATATTATCCTGCTTCAGCAAGACGTCATTTTTAAAAACTTTATAATTGACGGAGATAGAACTTTTCCCCATCCGGTACCGGCCGTACACCTGGATCGCATTATTAAACGAGTTTTCATCAAGGAAAATAAATTTATTTTTTAACAGGTCTCTTTCTTCCTTGATTTGTTCGTCCACCAGCTGGCTTAACTGCAGGTTATCGGCAAAAGTCATTTCATTCTGGAAACTGGATCTGGCGACAATCGGTTTAGGAGATTTAATATCGATTTTTTCTTTTTCGGAGGGGGTCATTTTACCGATGCTGAAGGAGGATACATCATCAGGGATTTTTATCACCGGCATTTGTTCCTTGCCTATATCACCGGCCAGTACCGGCACGTTTCCATCTACAAATTGCAATAAGTCAACTACATCGGCCATTTCACCGTCCCGAAGTCCTGCCCCTTTTAAACCGAATAACAGGCTATAGGTAAGGAGACCCTGGTTGAAAAGACTCGATTCGTAGCTTACCTGTTCGCCTTCAGAGCTTGCCAGTATATACATCCCCGTTCGATCCTTTACGGATTCCAGGGCACGGATGCTCCCGGAATTGAGCTCGTTAGGATTGGTCAGGCCGGAAACAATATTACCTGAATGGCACGCGTCAATGATCATCAGTTCCTTCAGGGCGGGTACCTGCTTCACCAGTTTTACAAGGCTGGTAGATGAAATTGTCACTTTGGGTAAAATTACCGGGTCATGGATTGTTTTAGAGCCTGCCCCGGCAGTCAGGAAATAAAATTCATTGTCGTCGGCATTATCCATTCCATGTCCTGAAATATAAACCAATAATATATCGCGTGGCTGGGCTTTTGATGCAACTTCCGAGAAAGCCGTTTCAATGTTTTTCTTATAGGGCCACTGCGTGCTGTCTTTTTCGAGAGTGGTAAGCCGGTGAATAAAAACGTGGTCCGCCCCCAGGTACTTGGAGGCCCCGATCTGTATGGCTCTGGCAAAATCTTCTGCATCTTTAGCGGCAAAGGTCAAATCAATATCCGAACCTTGATAATCCGAGATCCCGATAATAATGGCGTAAAGATCAGGTGAACCGGATGCACTTCCTTTCATATCGGAAAGAAGGTATATCGATTTTTCATTACTGATCTTATAACCTTTATTGTTGAATACCCTGACCGTAATTTTATTCAATGCCCCGGGCTTAATATAAGGATGGCCGGTAATGGTGTAATTAAAGCTGTTGCTGGCAGAATCATAGTTATGCAGATCCCGGGCATCTTCAATCGCTTCTTTTCCGTTGATCAGAACTGAAATTTTACCGATTCCTCCTCCCTGATCCCTGAAGGAAGCCGTTAGTACGCCATCGTTAAATTCAGGAGGGACAAGCCGTATTTCGGGATAAAGGCTATATTGCTTTTCCGTCGGGTGAATGGAATAGGCTTCCTCGGAATAACCCAATATCTTCTGTAATAATTTGGGCTCGTAAAAATTGGATTTAAGCTGGTTAAGATCAATTTCCTGGTTATCAAAAACAAAATGTAACTTTTCCATGGCCATCGGAGAAGCATCGAACATTCCCAGTTCATTCAATACGACCCATTCCCCATTTCGGAAAGGTACCAGGGTGGCAAGTTCTTTATCATTTATCAATGACCATAGACGTAGGGTGCCGTCTATGCTGGCTGAGATAATGGTGTTATTGTTAAAGACGGAAACATCGGAGATCAGGGAAGTATGGCCGGAAAATTTACCGGAATATTCCCCTTTTTCCAGGTCCCAGATACGGATGGAATAATCCTCACCCCGGTTAAATTTTGCCGATGATCTTGAAATGCTCAGAAGCGTTGAGGCATGATTGCATAAATAAACCCGGTCGATATGGATTGAATCGGGCACTGCAATTTTCACTTTTTCTTTTTGATTGTCAAGTTGTAAAACCCTGATTACCTGTTGATTGCCCTCCTGATAAACACCGGCAAGTACATCGCCGGATTCATTGATATCGAAAGCTGACAGGTCCGCGGCCGGAATTTTTTCGATCCGCTTCCATTTAATCCTGTCCCATACCTGTATTTCGTTTTTATTGGAATAAGCTACCATCCTGTTTCCGGTGGATGAGATTTTATAATCATAACAATCGGGGATCTTCAGATTTTTGGATTTTCCTGATTTAATGTCCCTTACAATAAGACCGGAAGGGCTTACGCGATAAATTAATTCCCTGTCATCGATCAGGCGCAACGGTGCTGCAAAAGCCTCTGCATTGACACGGTATGAATTGATTTTTAAATTTTCTGTATTGATCAGGTAAATTGAAGTGTCCGATCCTAGTGCCGCAACCAATGCCCTGCTATGACATATTTGTTCGACCGGGTATTTTGTTGTCATCAGGTCACTTTTTATTTTATTTCCTTTAAGGTCGAATACACCTGCCTTATTATCGCTGGCAAAGTAAATCAGTCCGTCATTGTCAACGTCAATGTCATTGATGCCGGCCGACGACCCCTGTAAGGTGATATCCTCCCGTTTTGAATTAAAATTCCAGCAACTTATCGTCTGGTCAGGGTTCGCAACAGCCAGGATGCCGTCACGGAAAACAGTGTGACAATAAATTCCATAAATGAAATCAGGAGCATTTATATTTTCTTTATAAGCAGGAAATACATTTTCCTCTTTACCGTCAGCAATCCTGAAAAATTTCAGGTCCAGTTTATTGTCCCTTCCGGTGGCAATTATATAATTCCGGAAAAAGGAAATACTGAATGCCTGGCTGGTGAATGCTTTTATGGAATAGATGATTTTGAAAGGTTGCAGGTTAATCAGGTAAATCATTCCTTTTGAGTCAGCGGTCGCAAGCAAAGAATCTCGTGAATCAAAACAAAGTTGATGGATTGCCCCATCACAGACTTTATTAAAAAACTCTTTTTCCCCGGTTTGAATATTGAAAAAATAGATCTTTCCAAGTCGGTCACCGAAGGCTGCATATTTTCCATTATGGCTTACTGTTACCTGGTCAAGAGGATCTCCTGTATTTAGATTGAACAGTACCTTGTTGGTATGCCAGTCAAAAATTTTCAAGGTTGTATCTGTATTACAGGTGATCAATGAATCACCTCCCGGTGTGAATGCCATGCTATTGATGACGGGTAATTCCCGGGTTACCGATGAAAAGTCCTTGCCCTGATATTTCCAAAACCCGAGAGATCCATCCGTAGAACTGGCCGCGATCATATCCCCCTGTGGGCAAAAAAGAGCATCGGTTATTCTTCCCGGCAATTTGTATTCATTGAAGACTTCTTTGCCGGCAAGATCCCAAAGAATAACCTTGTCGGAGCCGAAAGTCGACATCAGGTATTTTCCATCAGGGCTGAAATCCAGGTGATCGATCCGGCCCGTATTTCCTGCCGGTATTACGAGTTTTGGCGGTTGGGCATTGCACGTAAACCATTGTAAACAAGTCAGTAAGCTGAAAAAAGTAAATATTTTATATTTCATTGGTCTGAATAACGACACTAAATATTAATATTTTTCCGAATTTTTTTATTGAATGTCGAAATTACTTTTGAAACGCCGGATGATACGCCAGTGGATGAATTTCCAAATCTTTGTAATTTTTCATAGCGGATGAATTAAATATGTAATGAATGGGTTATGTCATAGCCGGCTCTATCTTCAAAAATCAAAAACAAGGAACCGGTAACTAACAACCGGAATCAATCACATAATACGCAACCCTTACCTTCCTTGGCTTCACAATCGGCCTGTGTGGCATAACATCTGCCGGTACCTGCTTTGGACCAGGGGGTGGAGCTGTCACATCCACTGCAGCTTACCGTGGTATTGGTATCGGTTGTATCGGAACAGGATGAAATTTGTATCATCATGAATAATGAAAGGGTGAAGGCGACCAACCAAAAAAGATGTTTTATTGTTCTTTTCAATTAATTAATATTTAGAAGTTTCTAATTAAACCGGAAAATATGAAATCCTGTAATATAAAACAACAGGCCATAGCCTTGATTTTGAAATATTTGCCTGGAACGCTGAACTGGAACTCAGGAATTATTAATCGCTTCTTTTCGAAATTAATGAATTGAAAAATATTTAATTTAGACCGCATTAAGATTATATTTCGTTGAATTAATAGAATTCATTAAAATGAAGATAAAATTACTCATCATTCTATCCCTGGCCTTTGTTTCATGCACCTCAAGCGATCAGAAAGTAGAGATCTTAAAAACCGGGAATAAATATGAATTACTGCGAAACGATACCGATTTTTTTATTAAGGGAGTAGTCGGGTTTACCCACCTGAAAACGATGACGGATTGTGGTGTTAATTCAGTGCGGATCTGGAATAATTATGATGAAAATCTCCGGCGTGCTGACAGCATGGGAATTTCCGTATTGGTTTCGCTACCGGTGAAGGCTCAAAGGGACGGTTTTGATTACAGCGATGAAACCACAGTAAAACAACAAAGAGAAGATATTTTAAAGCTGGTACGCCTGATCCAGTTTCATCAATCATTACTGATATGGGCCATCGGAAATGAATTGGATTACATCCCCGGTGATAAGCCGTATTATACCTCCATGTGGGATGCTATTGACGATATCGCACATCAGATCAAATTGATTGACCCCGATCATCCGGTAATGACTGTAATCGGGACAAGTCATTTTGATAAAGTTAAAGAAATTGTTAATCGTTGCCCGAACCTTGATCTTCTGGGGATTAATGCATATGGAGATATGAAAGAAATCCCGGGACTGCTCAAAAAGTACGGTTGGAACAAACCCTATATTTTCACTGAATGGGGAGTTTCCGGTTACTGGGAAGTGCCTGAAACTGAATGGAAAGCTCCTTTTGAAGAGAATAGTACAGTAAAAGCGCAACTTTATTTGAATAAGTATCAGTCGGTCATACTTTCTGATAGTAATTATTGTTTGGGCTCCTATGCCTTTCTATGGGGAGAAAAAGAGGAAACCACTCCAACATGGTTTGGATTGTTTGATGATAAGGGGAATTCTTCCGAGGCAGTGAATGTTTTAAAACAATGCTGGTCCGGGCAACCGGTTGCAAATCATGCACCGCAAATCGATTCGATTAATCTCGGGGATAATTCATTTTATAAAAGTGTTTACCTGACCCCGGGTTTGGTCGATACGGTAACTGTTTTTGCTTCCGATCCGGAAAATGATTCCCTGACCATTAACTGGTTGATCAGGCCGGAAGCCGAATATGCCGGTTATGCAGGGGAGGGGGAAAAGATACCCCGGGAAGTCCCGGGATGTATTTTGCAAAATAACAGGAAGCAGGTTCCGTTCAAGGCTCCTGTTACGGCCGGGGCCTACAGGATATATGTATATCTTTATGACGGACATAAACATTTCGCCACAGCCAATTTCCCGTTTTATGTAAGATGACCGGTTTCGGTTTTCAATATTATTCTAATTTGAAAATTGAAGATTGGATATTGAAAATTAAATTTTCAATTATTCATCCCTGAGCGCATTGGCCGGATTGCTCGAAGCTGCCTTGAATGATTGATAACTTACAGTAATCCAGGCAATTAATAAAGCCATGATGCCGGCACCTGCAAAAAGCCACGCATCGGGCATGTCCTTGTAGGCAAATCCTTGAAGCCAGGTCCGGATTCCGAACCATGCTATCGGGATAGAAAGAAGGAAAGATAGGAAAACAAGCTTTGTGAAATCCCTGGACAATAGGAGTACTATGTTACCCAGGGTGGCCCCCATTACCTTTCTTATGCCTATTTCCTTTGTTCTTTGTTCCGCCATAAAAGAGGAAAGCGCAAACAGTCCCAGGCAGGCAATAATTATAGCCAGCGATGCGAAGGTAGAGAAAACTTTTCCTGTCCGGGTTTCTGATTTATACATGTTGGCATAATTATCATCCAGAAAGGAGTAATCGAAAGGTTGGCCCGGATTGAATTCATGCCATTTCAACTCCAGTTCCCTGATAATTTCAGGTGTTTCGGCACTTTTATAGCGGAAAGAGATTTTTCCATCATCCTTACCCAGGCACATACATAAGGCTCCAATGTTTTCATGAAGAGATTCCCAGTTAAAGTCCTTTACAACGCCGATAATATGATAGGTAACCACATATTTTTCGTCCAGAGAACCTCCGTCCGGGGCATGATTAAATACCTGTATTTCCTGCCCGATGGGGTTATTATAACCAAATAGTTTTACCGCCCTTTCGTTTAAAAGGATACCCATGGAATCGCTCGGAAAATCTTTCGAAAAATCACGGCCTTCTTTGATTTGCATGCCAAGGGTTTTTATATAATCATAATCAACGGTCCAGTATTGCATATTAACGGAACTTTGAACACTCCGGTCTCCCTTTTTCCAGAAAGTTGTGTTGTTCCTGCTTGAATTGGAAACAGGCAAGAAACTTGATATTGTGCCGGATAATATACCGGGGTCATTCAGGATTTCATTTTTGAATGCATCTATTCGGTGGCCAAGTGTATAGGTGTCCTCTAAAGTAATGACTTGTTCCTTATTATATCCAAGTTTAAAATGTTGTATAAAATTAAGCTGGTTATAAACGGCAATTGTACCGATAATAAGGATGATGGATATAGTGAACTGAAAAACAACCAGGGTGCTTCGTATCATGGAACTTCTGCTTCCCCGGGAGATTTTCCCTGAGAGCACCGAAATAGGTTTAAAAGAAGAAAGGAAAACGGCGGGGTAAATACCTGCCAGAACGCCAATAAATATTCCTCCCGATAAAATAATGACCCAAAACATGAAACTATGATTGGGGAAAACAATTGATTTTCCGGTAAGGTCATTAAAATAGGGCATGACGATATTTGCCAGTAAAACGGCAATCAGCATGGCAGCCATGCTGATGATCACGGACTCAGTAAGAAATTGCTGGACAAGATATTTACGGTAAGAACCCATCACCTTCCTGACACCAACTTCTTTGGCCCGGTCGGTCGATCGTGCAGTAGCGAGGTTCATGAAATTGATAATTGCCAGCACAAGAATAAATAAAGCAACTGCGGAGAAAATGTAAACATACCGGATGTCACCGTTCGCTTCAAATTCTACCAGCACATTGGAATGAAGGTGGATGTCGTATAAAGGTTGAAGCATTTCATCCAATTGGGTTCCCTGCTTCAGAAGATCATCAATGGTTTTACCAAGAAACTGCATAACCTGTGGCCCGGCATGTTTATAGATCAGGTCATTGATTTTCTTTTCAACGGATTTAGGATCAGCGCCTTTTCGCAGCAGTAAATAGGTCTGAAAATTATTGCTTAACCACATATCGCTTTTACTTTCATCCAACCCTGCCATGGCCAGCATCATATTAAAATGAAAATGAGAATTCTGCGGAATGTCTTTATAAACGCCCGTGACTTTAAAATTCATGTTATTATTCAAAAGCATAGTCTGGCCGACGGGATCAATTTCACCGAAATATTTTTTAGCGGTAGATTCGCTTATGACCATCGTATTCGGGTCGCGGAGGGCCTTCTCCTTGTTTCCTTCAATCATGGGAATTGTGAAAATTTTAAAGATATCGGGATCCGCCCAAACCAAATGAAATTCCTTTAAGTTATCCTTCCCCTTTCTGACCAGGAAAGAACCCCATTCCCTGAAGCGGGCCGCATATTCGATCTCAGGAATCTCATCGGTTAGCGCCCCGGCCAAGGGCGCAGGGCAAACCGCTAACCTTGAATCATTCCCGCCGAACTTAAGGTGAGTGATGATCCGGTAAATCCTGTTGCCGTTTTGGTTATATCGGTCATAACTCAATTCATTAAAAATATACAGGGAGATCAAAAGGGTACAGGCAATTCCTATCGACAGGCCCGCTACATTTATGATAGCATAAAATTTTTGTTTTTTAATGTTCCGGAATGCCGTTTTAAAATAATTTTTGAACATGGCTTTTGTTTTTGAGTAGTTGTTTCTTATTATCTGTTGTTGTATTTTATCCAATTCACTCTGCACCCCAAATTGTTTCAGGGATTTCCGGTAAGCTTCATTGAAGCGATTCCCTTTACCCATTTCATCTTCGATCAGGGTACAGACATGATCCACAATTTCATCATGAAGTGGCTGATAGATCAGGCCTTTTTCGTTCAAATCCTTTATGATAAAATCTATCTGACTTTCCTTCAGCTTCATCCGGCATCCTGAATTTTTAATTGAAGCACACGGCCCATTGTGATGATAAATTCAAGAAAATCATCAACCCTTTCTTTCATCACGGATTGACCCGATCGTGTAAGTTTGTAGTACTTCCTGATCCTTTTACCCATGGACGTCACTTCGGTTTCAACCCACCCGTCCGATTCCAGTTTATGCAAGGTAGGATATAATGCCCCCTCGGTTAATACCATAGTTCCCTCCGATAAATCCTTTACTTTCTGGGTTATTTCATATCCGTACATTTTACCATGATCGGCAAGTAGTTTCAGGATGATCGTCTGTAAATTACCTTTTAAAAGTTCGGTTTGCGGCATAATATTGCAATGCATTGGTTTCTTAGGCATTAGACGCCAGGGAACTTTCCGTGGTTGCAGCAGCCATAAAATTTTAATTCATTGAAAAAGTGATATGCTGATCAATTCAAGATATCTTATTCATTGTGAACATCTTACAGGCAACCGGCAACCGGCAACAGGGATTTTTCAGTTGAATTATAAATAATTCCATTATTTTTAATCACTTTTAAATTCAATCATGATCATAGGCATTGATATCGGAGGTACAACCACGGATATAGCCGGGTTCAAGTCCGGGAAGATCATTAACCCGATAACCGTTAAGGCGGATGATCCGGTCACCTCGGCAGCAGGCGCTTTGGGTAAATTCCTGGAGGTAAACAGGATTTCCCTGGATCAGATTGAAGTAATTGCTGCCACGGGGGTTGGATCCGGCAGTTTATTGAATAAACTTTTCGGCATTTCAGTATATAAAATCGATGAATTTACTGCAATAGGCACAGCCGGGAAATTCCTTACCGGAATAAATAAAGCGGTTGTGGTTAGCATGGGTACAGGGACCGCGATCGTTACCGTGAATAATAATACCATTAAACATTGGGGTGGAAGCGGAGTAGGGGGCGGGACGTTGATGGGTCTTTCAAAAAAAATGCTGAATGTTAATACTATTGAGACTTTGATCGATAAAGCTTCAAAAGGCTCCCTTCAGAATGTAGATCTCTCGGTAGGCGATATTGCAAGGCGAGGGCTGTCGAACCTGCCGGCTACTGCGACCGCTTCAAATTTTGGTAAGATGTCGGATAAGGCATCCGATAATGACATTGCCCTGGCTATTCTTAACATGGTAGGGCAGACGGTTACATTGATGGGTATTTGGGCAGCCAGGGCCAATCATATCGATGATATTGTATTAACAGGGAAGCTGGCAAGTATTCCGGAAATCAAGGTCATTTCAAGACGGGTAGCCAGACTTTACCATTCAAAGATCAGTATTCCCGATAAAGCCGATTTTGCCACTGCTATCGGGGCGGCGATAAAAGTGAATGAAAAAAGGTTGTCCGGGAAGAAAAAATTGTAATATGATTTTCATTTTTTTATGGCAGGCCTCATTTCATTTAACGAACCCATGAAATAATTTTTTTATTGAACAACATACAAGCTCTCAGCCTTGAACTTTCAACTTTTAAAAACTCCACTTTATCCTCCAGTAAATCAGCTTTCCGATATCCCCGTATTCGGTTCCATTACCTCCTTCAAAGAACTGGCCTATCAATAATAGCTCCAGGTTATCCTGGAGAGAAAACGTAAAAGATGGCCCAAAGAAGAACGAACGGTCGCCCGGGTTGAAGATGCCGGCGATACTAGTGTTGAACAATGGAGTAACAGGATAGGAAGCCTGGGCGAATACTTCGGTCCTGGCCGGTGTCAGATTTTTAGCAGAAACATTTGTGTAAAAAATGTTTTCTGAAAAGGGAGCCTTCCCGGCGGCTCCTTTTGAATTGAAAATTACGGCCCCCTGTAAATAAAGGCTGTTTGTAAAAGTATAATCACCGGAAACAGCCGTTACCAACTGTGATCTTTTCGGGAGAAGGTTGTCATTCGAGTAAAAATAGGTGACTTCGCCCCGGAAAGCGGCTCCCCCGATATGTCCCGACCAGCCTGTCCCCGCAATCCAGTCATTTTTTACATATCCTCCGAGGAACTGGAAATCGTATCCTTTCAGGTTAAACCGATAAAGTCCGGCCATGGCCATGCCTTTCAGGCTGTCGGAGATTTCATAAACCATTTCTGCGCTCGATGTAACACCGGTATAATATTGAACTTTTATCGCATCGGTACCGGGTCTTTCTTCATAGTCAAAATCAAAATAGGAATAAGCATTAAATACATCATTCGGGTTCCAGATAAGATTCTGGCTCCAGTTGATCCGTTGTCGGCCGGCTCTAATCTGAAGTTTGCCATAAATAAAGTCCAGATAAGCCCTGTCAATAGTGGAATGTAAAAAGAAGGAATTTCCTTTAAACCATATTCTGGACAAATTAAAATATCCTGTTTTCGTATTAATGAGATCCGCGTAATTGGGTATGGTTTCGACCGACTGGCCATAGAAAAAACGGTTCCTCATTTGAAGCACTGCGTGAAAATGCTCGCTTGGCAAGTAGCCGAAATTCAAACGGTTATGAATCAGATTATCTACCAGCCATTGTTTCCTGAAATCCTGGTAATAAACGGTCTGTAGGAATTTTAAATATCCATCAAAGGTAAAGGGCGAAGGTTTATTGGTCTGGGCATAGGTTTGAAATGTAAAAATTAATAAGGAAACCCCTGCATAAAAGATCTTCTTCCGCATTTTGTTTTCGGCTATTATTTTACGGTTTCATCCTTTAAGACTTTCCCGTCTTCAATGGTAATAATCCTTCGTGCTTTTTTCACCACACGGGCGTCATGCGTGGAAAAAATAAAAGTAATCTGTTCCTCCCTGTTTAATTTTTCCATGATATCCAGCAGGGTTTCCGTGGATTTTGAATCCAGGTTGGCAGTCGGTTCGTCGGCCAGCACGAATTTTGGCTTGGAGGCAAGTGCTCTTGCAACGGCAACTCTTTGCTGCTGCCCCCCGGAAAGTTGGGCGGGCCTACTCTTGTAACGGTCACCGATTCCTACAGCGGTAAGTAATTCACTGGCTCTTGCATGCCTTTCCTTTTTAGGCCTGCCTTGCAATTCCATGATGAATTCCACATTTTCTCCTGCGGTGAGCACGGGAATCAGGTTATAGGCCTGAAAAACAAAACCGATATGATGGAGCCGGAAATCAATAAGCTTGCCGGAGGATAACGACCAGATACTTGTTCCGTCTACCACTACTTCTCCGGAAGTCGGCTTATCCAGTCCTCCGACCAGGTTTAAAAAAGTGGTTTTCCCGGACCCCGACGGCCCTACTATGGCGGTAAATTCTCCCTTTTCCACCGTAAGATCAATGCCGTTAACGGCCCTCACTTCAACGGAGGTACCGTCGTATATTTTCGTAAGATTTTTTATTTCAATGATTGCCATGATAATGATGATTAAAGTTTATTATTCAATTCTTAAGGCTTCTGAAGGATTATTCTGCAAGGCTTTGTAAGCCGGATATAAGGACCCGATAAAACCGGTCAGCAAAACCAGCAGGGTAATATTGATGACCAGGTGTGTATCGATGGAAGTATAGACAAAAGCATCATATCCCAGATCTTCATAGGCAGATGCCCATAAGGTCAGAGGTATCTTGTGGGTTTCGAAATGATTTGAAATGAGAGTTCCGAGGAGAATACCCATAACCCCGCCCGAAAGAGAAAGAAAGATGGTTTCCAGTACGATCATGGAAAAGATCCTGACCCTGTTCATCCCCACCGCCATTAACATCCCTATTTCTTTCACCCTTTCCAGCACAACCATTAGCATGGTATTGACCAGGCCGAATAAAAGTGCCAGCAAAATAATGATAATAAATACGTACATGTAAAGATCCATCGCCTCCGTTAGGTAGCCTAGTTCAGGGCTCAGATCAGACCAGGATTTAACCTCCAGGTTCGGATATTCCGATGCCAGTTTCTTTTGAAGGTTATCGACCTGTTCATTGTCCCGGGCCAGGATGGCAATTTCATGGGCGGCACCTTCCGGCATCGCCATAAGCCGGGATAGATCATTATATCGGACGAAAATATTTCCTTCATCAAAGATTGAATTATGAGTGTCGAAAAGCCCTACAATCCTGAATGCGCCTGAAATAATATTATTGTGGATATCCTGGAGTGTAATTACAACTTTAGACCCAAGTTTGACATTGAGCTTTTCTGCGAGTTTTGTGCTGACAATGACAGGGTTTCTCCTGTTTTCTGCGAAGTAATTACCCTGTACTATTTTTTGGTAAAGATTAGTAACCGTTTTTTCTTCATCAGGAAAAATTCCCTGAATTTTAACGCCGGCAAAGGATTCTGCGGAAGCCACCATAGAGGAAATCACAATTCTGCTGCTTGCTCCGGCAATGCCCTCCATATTTTTGATATGATGGGTCATTGTTTCTGCATCCGGTATATACAGGTTAATATCATTGTTTTGCCGGAATCCGGGATCGTGGATCTGAATATGGGAGATCTCAGTGCGAATGGCTTTATTAATCCGCTGGTTCGCCATTCCCTTATAAAAAGCCGTCATGAAGATACCCGCGGTTATACCCAGGGCAATGGCGGTCAGCATAACAAAACTCCGGAGTTTATTACGCCAAACATTACGCCAGGAAATTGAAAATAACATATTATTAATTTTTAGATATTATTATGCTTATCCTCTTAATGCCTTATTCACCCTGAGGTAGTTAGCCATGTAGACAGGATAAATAGCCACTATAAATGTCATGATGAATACGATTATGACCTGTTCATAAAATACCCTGGGTATCCATGAAAAATACATCAGGGGCTCAATACCCATGTCTACCATGGTCTGAGCCGCTTTACCTGTGAGCTTGATAGGGTTATTATACCAATACGCAATCAAGGGTATGCTGCCGATAAAGCCAGCAAGGACACCGGTCATTCCGATATAAATGGTTTCAAGAAACAGTACCGAGGCCAGTTTAAACCGTCTCATACCGATCGCGATCATTACTCCCATTTCCCGTTTTCGTTCCACCACCATCATCATTACCGTACCGAAGATCCCGAAACCGATCAACACATATAAGATCAGCTTCATGATAATACCACCGGCACGGTCCGCATTGATCATCTGAAGTATCTCGGGCTGCATTTCATCCCATGACATAACCTCATAAGAGGCTGTAATTTCATTTTTTAACTGGCGCATGGCTGAAGGAAGATGATAAGCATCCTTAACCATGATCACCAGAGCCGTTAGCTTGGGGCCGGTTGAATAAAAATTCTGACAATTATTCAGCTCCATATAAATGGTCTGCCTGTTAAGTTCCGGATTAGGGAAATCAAGAATTCCCCGGATTGGAAATTTTCCGGCGGCACTCATCCCGTGGTATCCTTGTCCGATCATTACCAGGGTATCCCCAACGTCCAGCTTCAGGTATTTTGCCAATTCCGCTGAAACAAGAACACCTTTGTCGTCCTGGGTAAGGTATTTACCCTTGGTAAGCCACCTTTTCAGTTCTGTAACCTTATTTTCTTTTTCAGGATTTACTCCGATTATCAACGCTCCTTTGGTAATTTCTTCAGAAGATGCCAGCGCATAGGATTCCAGGCGGGGGGTAAAATCGGTTATCTCCCCAACATTCCTGATTTTGGATATCAGCGAGTCATTTACCTCAAAAGAATTGTTGATGGTTTTGTCGTTCCAATACCCTTTTTGATGAATCTGGATATAACCCGAATAGAATTTTACTATATTTTCAATCATGGAATTATAAGAACCCTCCTGCATGGACGACATGACGGTGGATAATAAAACCCCGAAAAACACTGAGGCTACGGTTATAATGGTTCTCCGTTTATTCCTCCATAGGTTTCTCCAGGCCATTAAAATATTTCTTTTCATGATTTTTATAATTGCTTTTTTACCTGACCATTTTCATGTTTTGTATTGAAAAGAATGAATCCGGAATGGGTTTATTGTAAACGGCGGATAGAATATCGATAACCGTTTTTTTATTGGTTTCATTGGCGGGGATCATTTCCATGTGCGTTGGAATTACCCGGTCATCCATTTTTTTTATATCAGAAAGAAGCATAGTATTTACCAGAACACCGTCTTCGTCGAAGTATTCAACTTTTCTTTCGTTATAATCTTTATCGATCCAGGCGATAATTTTTCCCCATACTACGGCAGCATCGGGGTGGGGGTCTAATTCGATTTTCCAGCAATCAGCCCCGTCAATTGTTTCATTGCCTGATAGTTTATGCGTGTAATCCGTCACGATGGAGGATTCCTTCACCAGATCGTCGTTGGTGAAATCCGAACCCATCCAGGATTGCATCATCATGGATGGCGGAATTTTTATCATTCTGCCGATGGATGGCAACCAATTCCACATTTCGTTCCCGCGCTTTAGAAAGACCTGTCCCTTTTCCTGGGCAGGGGAGGTTATATAAATCAGAGCATATTCAGAACCTTTCATCCAGGACTTGA
>CAYNCU010000005.1:0-46078 GCA_964395765.1 uncultured Roseivirgaceae bacterium
GTAAGATTGAACGGATTCCCTATTGCCAGTACCCATTGCCCGACCTGGAGATCTTTTGCTGAGCCCAACTCGATTGCGGGGAGGTTAGTGGCATCAATTTTCAATACTGCTATATCGGTTGAAGGATCGGTTCCCACCACCTTTGCCGTATAGGTTCTTTTATCATAAATGACTTCAAGGGTTACTGCATCTTCAACCACGTGATTGTTGGTAATAATATACCCATCGGGAGAATAAATCACTCCCGATCCGCTGCTGATAACCGTTTGGGTAACACGATCGTTGAAAAATATATCAAACCATGTGTTCGCCGATGTTTCCGAAGTATTTTTTACATAAACCACAGAGGGTGTACTTTTTTTTGATGCTTCGGTGAAATCAAGACCCACATCCCCGGCGGTTTCATTCGATTGCGCCAGCATGATCCTGCCCGAATCCTTACTGTTATCATGATAGATTGCGTTCGTGGGTGAATATTCCGAGCCGGCATTTTTTACAGCGATAAGGTCTTTGACCTGTGGCATGATACGGTATTTGTAAAAGATGAAGGAACCGAAACACCCCGCCATAAAACTTACCAATGTAATAGCAATTATCCTTTTCATGATTTCTTTATTTTTCACTGATTACAAAAAAGAACTTTTTTTTTCATATACGCATATTATAAAAAAAGTTTATAGCCTGGAATTGTTTATCCTTTTTGCTGTTTTATTCAGAACCCATGAGGAAATGCAGATACAGGATGGCAGGCAAAACAATATAACTACTACTCGTAAGATAATATTGGCTATTTCGTATTTTTGCGCATCATGGGAATCAGGGCAATATTCGGTAAACCGTTTGCGGCAAGGATAGTCAACCGTCAGCATAAATGGCTTTCCAATCCTGTTATCACACAACGTACTCAATTTGAATACTTGCTGGAACAGGGAATGAATACTGCTTTCGGAAGGGAACATGGCTTTGCCGGCATCCGGAATTACAATGATTTTAAAAACCAGATACCGGTGCGCGAATATGAATCGTTTTCAAATTTTATTAACAGGATCCTGGAAGGTGAAAACGATGTATTATGGCCCGGGAAACCTCTGTACCTGGCTAAGACATCAGGAACCACTTCGGGAACGAAATATATTCCCCTCACCAAAGAGTCAACCCCGAATCATATCAAAGGCGCAAGAGATGCCGTATTTAACTATATTCATGAAACAGGGAAATCAGCTTTCCTCGACGGGAAATTAATTTTTCTGTCCGGTAGCCCTGAACTGGATGAGAAAGCGGGCATAAAAACCGGGAGGTTGTCGGGAATTGTCAATCACCATGTCCCTTCCTGGCTCCGATCCAATCAAAAACCATCCTATGAAACCAATTGCATAGAAGACTGGGAGCAGAAAATAGAAAAAATAATAGATGAAACCCTCCATGCCAATATGACCCTGATATCAGGAATTCCCCCCTGGGTGCAAATGTATTTTGACAGGCTGGTTCACAAAACCGGAAAGAAAGTAAAGGATATATTCCCGAATTTTTCCGTGTTTGTTTACGGGGGTGTCAACTTTGAACCTTATAAGGCACGAATGTTCGAATCCATCGGCAAGGTTGTCGATTCCATAGAAACCTATCCGGCTTCGGAAGGATTTATAGCCTACCAGTATCGACAAAATGAACCGGGGTTGCTCATGCTGCTTGACGCCGGCATATTTTACGAATTTATCCCGGTCAGTGATTATTATTCCGATAAACCCGAACGGTTGACGATTGAACAGGTACAAACGGGGGTGAATTATGCCTTGATTATTAACAGTAACGCCGGACTCTGGGGCTATTCGATCGGAGATACCGTAAAATTTATTTCCCTGAATCCCCCGTTAATTGAAGTCACGGGCAGAGTAAGTCATTTTATCTCGGCATTCGGTGAGCATGTAATTGCAGAAGAAGTTGAAAAGGCATTGAAAAGAGCAGTTGCGATGTTTCCTGAAACAGAAGTAACCGAATTTACGGTCGCTCCCATGGTAAGCCCGAAGGAAGGTCTTCCTCACCATGAATGGCATATAGAATTCACTGTGCCGCCTTCCGATATGAAAAAATTTTCCGATTTCCTTGATAAGAACCTGAGATTGTTGAATACCTATTACGATGATCTTGTCAGCGGATCAATTTTAAGCCCGTTGCAGGTAATCAAGATACGCGAAGATGGATTCAGGGATTATATGAAATCACAGGGAAAGTTAGGCGGACAGAATAAGGTACCAAGACTATCCAATGACAGGGTAATTGCAGACCAGTTGTCTAATTTTGCAGAATAAAACAATTTCAGCGTATTTTGTTTTTATATAAAAATCAATAATGGATCCGAAAAAGAAAAATATCGCCATTCTGGGTTCCACCGGATCCATTGGAAAGCAGGCACTCCAGGTAATTGCAATGCATCCTGACCGGTTTTCAGCCGTTTTACTAACGGCCCGCCGGAATGCTTCCTTATTAATTGAGCAGGCAAAAACGTTCAGGCCGGATGCTGTGGTGATCGCCAGCGATAAACATTATGAAGAGGTTTTATCCGCATTAAAGCCTTTTGGCATAAAAGTTTATTCAGGGATCGAAGCAATTGAAACCATGGTGACTTCGGAATCCATTGATATCGTACTGACGGCCATGGTTGGTTTTTCCGGTTTGAAACCGACCATCAGGGCTATCGAATCCGGTAAGACAATTGCCCTGGCCAATAAGGAATCACTGGTCGTAGCCGGCGAGTACATCAAAAGCCTAGCTGAAAAAATGAAGATTAAAATATTCCCGGTCGATTCGGAACACTCTGCCATCTTTCAATGTCTCAATGGGGAACGTCATAATAAGGTAGAAAAAATATTTCTTACCGCCTCCGGCGGACCTTTTTACGGGAAACGGAGAAATGAACTATTGCATGTTACAAAAGAACTGGCCCTGAAACATCCGAACTGGAAAATGGGATCGAAGGTAACCATAGATTCCGCCACATTAATGAATAAAGGACTGGAAGTGATTGAAGCGAAATGGTTATTCGGAATGGATCCCGACAATATTGAAGTTGTCATTCACCCACAGTCTATTGTTCATTCCATGGTTGAATTTGAAGACGGATCCATTAAAGCTCAATTAAGTACTCCGGATATGAGATTGCCCATTCAGTATGCATTTTCATTTCCCGACCGGATCTTTTCAGAAGTGCCTCGGTTTAAATTTAACGGGGGTATTTCACTTACCTTTGAAAAACCGGATACGGAAACATTCAGGAATCTGAAACTGGCGTATGATGCTTTACAGAAATGTGGAAATATGCCTTGTATTTTAAATGCTGCCAATGAAGTAGCCGTGCAGGCGTTTCTCGAAGACCGGCTGGGATTTCTTGAGATTTCAGATGTTATTGAAACATGTATGGTAAAAATGCCGTATATTTCTGCGCCGGCTATTGAAGATTATTCAATCTCAGATTATGAAACAAGAATTAAAGCTAAAGAACTAATAGGTTAATGGATGGTATTATAATGGCTGCCCAGATGATTCTGGGTTTATCAATTTTGGTGGGTTTACACGAGCTGGGACATATGCTTACGGCTAAATTATTCGGTATGCGTGTGGAGCAATATTCCATTGGGTTTCCACCTAAAATTTTCAAATTCACATATGGTGAAACGGTTTATTCCATTGGAGCTATTCCATTGGGGGGATATGTCAAGATCTCCGGCATGATCGATGAATCGCTGGACCTTGAAAAGATGAAAGAGGAACCCAAGCCTTATGAATTCCGCGCAAAACCTGCATGGCAACGGCTGATCGTGATGACAGGAGGAATATTGATGAATATTCTTACCGGGATTGTCATCTTTATTATTATGACCTATATCTATGGCGATTCTTACCTGTCCAAAGCGGAAGTTAATAAATACGGAATCGCAGCCGACAGCCTCGGAAGGGAGATCGGGCTGAAAACGGGGGATAAAATAATAAAAGTGAATGGCCATGATTATGATAAATTCTCCGACCTTACCAGTCCGGATAATTTACTGGCCGATCATGCTTCTTATACGGTTGACAGAGACGGGCAAATCATCAATATCCCTATTCCGCCCGATTTTGTTGAAAAGTTTGCCTCAACAAAAAACAATGATAACCTTGGATTCATTGAACCTATATTCCGGTTTTCGGTTGGCGATATTGAAAAGGGCTCCGGTGCCGATTCGGCAGGGCTGAAGCCGGGGGACCGGATCGTAAGTATCAATGGTACTAAAATGGAATTTTATCACCAGATGAAATCCATATTGTCCAATGCCAAAAACCAGGTGGTTCATCTTGTGATCAGGAGAAATAATGATTTAAAGTCCCTGACAGCCAAAGTGTCTGATGAAGGAATACTTGGATTTCACCCGATTATGGATATGGAACCGTATACGGTTCATTATTCTCTCTTTCAATCCGTCCCGATAGGGACCAGTAACGCATTTAATATCGTTTTTGTTCAGGCGAAAGCTTTCGGAAAGATTTTATCCGGGCAACTGGACGTCCGGAAATCCCTTATCGGACCTATAGGCATTGCCCGGGTATTTGGCGGGACATGGGATTGGTACCGGTTCTGGAATCTCGTAGGATTATTATCCATGATGCTGGCTTTTGTTAATTTCCTGCCGATCCCTGCACTCGACGGGGGTCACGTAATGTTTCTTACCTATGAAATCGTTTCAGGGAAAAAACCTTCCGATAAATTTTTAGAAGTATCTCAGAAAATCGGAATGGTACTGCTTCTTTCCCTGATGGTATTTGTAATCTTTAATGACATTTTCCAGCAGATCTTTTAGGTTTGGTTAATTGGTTAAATGGTTAATTCAGTAATTCAATTAATTTAGTCCGATTGTGGCTATTAATAAGATTTAATTTAAAACTGGAAGGCAATAATTTTAACTGATTCCAAAAAAATAATCTCCCGGATAACATCCGGATTACAATTAATTTTGGGTAATGATTTTTAATTAACTCAATTAACTTAGGAACCTATTTCACCGGCAAACCGGTTACCAATCCGAAGGTTTCTCGACCTTTTCCAGCATCTTCATTTCCTGCAACTCACTCTTGCTGGGTCTGTAAAGCTCGAATTCCACTCTCCGGTTTAGCTGACGGTCAAGATCCGTTCGTTCCACAGGGACGATAGGCTGGGAACTTCCATAACCTTCCGCTTCAATCCTGGCCCGGGGCACATTACCGAAATAAACGATATAGTCCATAATGGCCTGTGCCCTTTTACGGGATAGTTCGAGATTATATTCCTGTGTACCGTAAGAATCGGTATGGCCGGAGATCCGCAATTTAAAATCAGGATTATCGAGTAAAAACTGGGCGAGTTTATCGAGATCGCCGTACATGGAAGGTTTTACTTCCGCGCTTTCGTTGTCAAATTCAATGGATTTGAATTCCATCCGGCTGGATATGGATTCAGTGTATTTACTGATATCCATATTTCCATGCATGGTAAATAACTGTTCAATCCGGAAAAACTGGCTGCTCTGGATAATCAGGAGATATTTGCTATTGTTGATCAGGTCAAATTCAAAAGTACCGGTCGGGCTTAATTTTTTGGGGGCTACTTCGATCCCGTTTTCCAGGTCTATAATCGTTACAATACCACTGGTGAACGGATCTTTGGTTTCCAGATCTTTTACAGATCCCGTAAGACGAGCCGTCGCCAATGGCTGTGCTTCCATCGGCAGAGGGAAAGAATAAAGATCAAGATTGTCGAGATCATTTTCTATACTCTTAGCATAAAAAAGATCCTTTGCCTGTGCATCGATGGTAAAATAAAATTCAGAGCCCTTCCCGTTTACCAAAGGGCCGATATTGGTAGGGTCCCCCCAGAAACGGCCATAGGGATAACTCTTATAGATATCGAAACCTCCGAAATTCAGTAATTGCCCGTTCGAACTAAAATATAAAACATTATACTTCGGATGTATGAAGGGGCTCACTTCATCGTTCCTGGTGTTCACGAAAGGTCCGGCATTTTGCGCCTGTCCCCAATCTCCTTTTTTATCCTTCACGGTGAACCAGATATCCGAAAGCCCGAATCCGCCAATTCTGTCGGAAGCGAAATAAAGTGTGTCCTCACTGTGCGAAAGTGCCGGATGCGAATCCCATGCAATACTGTTCACCTGGGCTCCGAGATTCTTTGGATTACCCCATTTACCATCGGGCTGCATTTGGGAAACAAATAGATCACAGTTACCATAGGTATCGGGCGCATTGCAGCGGGAGAAATAAATTGTCTTTGCATCTTTACTCAGGCAAGGAGAACCTTCATTGAAAATGGTATTCAGCTCGGTCAGTGGTTTTGCTTCCGTCCATCCATATTGATCCTTATGGCTCACAAAAAGATCTTCATTAACCCGGTCGATCAAGCTTGCTTTTAATACATCCCTTTTGGAAGTAAATATTAATACGCTGTCATTATCGTTAAATGCCGGGCCATAATCGGAATACTCTGAGTTTATTTCATAACCCATATTCAACAGCACACCCCTGGGCGGTTGCAGGGTATCTACATCTTTCCTATAGTCGACAAGATCATAGTAATATTCGAGCGGAACATACTGGTCCCTTTCATAACCTGCAACGGAATCGAATTCCTGTTCCACTTTTTTTATATCAATATCCTGCCGGCTGTGTTTCAGTACAAGCTTATATAAAAGCACCGCTTCCTGTTTATTATCGAGCGTGTCGGCCAATTGCGCGAGCTGCCACAGCATCCTGGTATTCTTATAAAAATTCTGGATTCCGAAATTGCTTACATATTCCCGGAGTAACCGGTACCAATCCGGCAGGTTATGCGATTGCATGGCCTCCTGAATTTTTTCCAGGTCCTTCTTATTATAATAAAAGGGTATTTTGTTGATATTGGGGAAATCCAAAACCGGTATTTGGGGCGATTCAACAGGTGTCACAACCGTTGAGTCGGCACTCGTATCTACTTTTTTTTGACCGAAAAGATATCCGGAAATCAGCAATAACGTCAGCAAAAAAATATATTCCCGGGCTTTCCTGGCCATTATGACAATATTGAATTTTATTTTATAAACCGTGAATTTCGTTAATATATTATAAATTTAATGTTAAACATTCTTATAAATAACCTTCGGTTTCTTTTGGCATAAGTATTGAGTATTTTATGGGAAGATAAAAAATTACCTTCCTGAATATTTTGTGACATTTTGACACATGGAGACATTAGCTAATGGATGAGAAAAAGAAGTTTTATTTAAATAAGGTCGATTTGCGCGAGTTGAAAGAAGATGAATCCGGAGAGTTTGTTCAACTTATTCCCCCGGCCCTTGATGAAAATAATAAAAGCCTTTCGTTCAAGAGTGAATTGCCGATTCTTCCCATAAAAAATACGGTATTATTTCCCGGAGTGGTTATTCCTATTACCGTGAGCAGGAAGAAATCGATTAAACTGGTACAAAAAGCTTATAAAGATGACCGCACCATCGGCGTGGTCGCGCAAAAGAACACCAAGGTAGAAGATCCATTGGGGAAAGATCTTTTCGAAATCGGTACGCTTGCAAAGATCCTTAAGATGCTGGTTTTGCCCGATGGTAACACGACCATAATAATTCAGGGACAACAGCGATTTCACATCGATGAAATAATAAATGTAGAACCTTACATTACCGCCAAAGTAACCGGGATGAATGAAGATTTTCCCAATGCCAATAAAAAAGAAACCAAGGCGATCATTGCAACCATCAAGGATACGGCTTTCAAAATCATGAATCTCAATCCCGAGATACCTCAGGAAGCACAGATTGCCCTGGATAATATTGATAACCCGGTATTCCTGACACATTTTCTTTCATCCAATATTAATGCCGAGGTCAATGATAAACAAAAACTGCTTGAGATCAACAATGGTTTGAAGCGGGCTAATCTTTTACTGGAATATCTCACCAAGGATCTGCAAATGCTCGAACTGAGAAACGAAATCCAGAAAAAAGTTAATTCTGATATCGATCAACAACAAAGGGATTACTACATCAGGCAACAGATAAAAGTATTGCAGGATGAACTGGGTTATGAAGGTCCGGACCAGGAAATGGAAGACATGCGGATGAAGGCGGATAAAAAGAACTGGGCACCGGCAGTTAAACTGCATTTTAATAAAGAACTGGAAAAAATTCAACGGATGAATCCGGCGGCTGCAGAATTCCCTGTCGCGATGAACTATGTTGAATTCCTGGTTGACCTTCCCTGGAATGATATAACCCGGGATGACTTCGACCTGATCCGCGCCAGGAAGATCCTGAACCATGATCATTACGGCCTTGAGAAAGTAAAAGAAAGGATCCTTGAATACCTGGCGGTGCTAAAATTAAAACAAGACATTAAGGGACCCATTCTGTGCCTGTATGGCCCTCCGGGAGTCGGAAAAACCTCGCTGGGGAAATCCATAGCCAAGGCGCTGAAAAGAAAATATGTCAGGATATCATTGGGAGGGCTGCACGATGAGGCAGAAATCCGGGGGCACAGAAAAACCTACGTGGGGGCTATGCCCGGGAAAATCCTTCAGAACATTAAAAAGGTAAAATATTCCAACCCCGTGTTCGTCCTCGATGAAATTGATAAGGTCAGTTCCGATTTCAGGGGAGACCCGGCGTCGGCATTGCTGGAAGTGCTGGATCCTGAACAGAACAATACCTTTGTCGATAATTACCTTGAAATTGAATACGACCTTTCCAAAGTTTTGTTTATTGCCACCGCCAATACCCTTGAAACAATCCATCCCGCCCTTCGGGACAGGATGGAAGTCATAGAAATTAACGGCTATACCCTTGAAGAAAAACTGGCAATCGCCAAAAGACATCTAATTCCAAAGCAACGCAGGGAACACGGCTTGAAAACCTCGGATGTTAATTTCAGCGATACTGCCGTTACCAAGATCATTGAAAGTTATACGAAGGAATCGGGTGTCAGAAACCTGGATCGCGAAATCGGATCAGTCATGCGCAACATCGCAAAAACCATTGCCATGAAGGAACGGAGAAATTCGAATATTACCCCGGCCAGGGTTGAGAAAATACTTGGACCCGCCATATATGATAAGGAGCTTTACCAGAACAGTAATATGGCCGGCGTTGTAATCGGTCTTGCCTGGACCCAGTATGGCGGTGAAATCCTTTTTGTGGAATCGAATCTCAGCAAAGGAAAAGGTAAACTTACTTTGAGCGGCCAGCTTGGTGATGTGATGAAGGAATCGGCCATGGCGGCTCTTTCCTACCTGAAATCCCATGCCGAGAAACTCGGGATCGATTACAGGGTATTTGAACAGTATGACCTTCATATTCATGTGCCTGCCGGTGCGGTTCCCAAAGACGGCCCTTCGGCCGGTATTACTATTTTTACGTCGCTGGCATCAGCGTTCACCCAACGTAAAGTCAAGGAAAAGCTGGCCATGACCGGCGAAATAACCCTCCGCGGGAAAGTATTGCCAGTCGGGGGCATTAAAGAAAAGATCCTGGCGGCGAAACGTTCAGGGATCCGTGAAATAATACTTTGTAAAGCCAACCGCAAGGATATCCTGGAAATTAATAAATCCTATATTTCCGACCTCACCATCCATTATGTGGAAAACGCGGAGGAAGTTGTCCGCCTGGCATTGCTGAATGAAAAAGTTAAAAACCCGAGAGATTTCAAACTCGAGGAAAAAACGGTTGAATCTTAAAAATGAAATAACAGGTAAGGTGATTATATCCCTGATTTATGTGCTTGTGGGAAATGAACTGCAGGCACAGTCAGGGGAAGATCATTCTTTTTCCTTTCTTGACGTTCCCCAAAGCCCGAGAGTGACCGGGCTGGGAGGTACCAACATAACCCTGTCGGATGTGAATATGTTTATGTCTAATCCTGCAACTCTCGACAGTAGCCTGAGCAGCCAGGTCGCTTTTAATCACTATTTTTACTATTCAGATATACAGTATAACTCGCTTGCACTTGTACAACAGTTTGGCAAAACAGGGACCTGGGGCCTCGGCCTGCAGGAAGTTGGTTACGGGACGATTGATACCTATGACCCTTCGGGAAATTCATTGGGTAAAAGTCGTGCCGGCGAATATGCTTTAATAATAGGTGACGGCCTTAGAAAAGGAAATTTCACGGTCGGCGCTAATCTTAAATTTGCCTCCTCCGAAATAACCTCTTATCGCGCCTCCGCAGTCATGACTGATCTTGGTATTTTATTTAAACACCCGCATCAAGACCTTTCCCTGGGATTTACCATTCACAATCTCGGCTGGGTGATCAGTGATTATACGGAAAGCAGTAATTCTACACTTCCTTTCGATGTCAGGATGGGCATATCCTATAAACCGAAGCATATGCCGTTTCGATTCAGCATGACCTTGCAGAAACTTACCCAGGGTAATATCCTTTATGACAACAGTCTGCTTTACAATAATCAGGATAAAGCGGGGAAATTTGATAAGATATTCAGCCACGTGGTGCTGGCTACCGAACTCCTGATCAATAAAAACCTGAGTTTTTTCGGAGGCTATAATCATTTGATTCGCAAGGAACTCAGTCTTCAGCAGGTGTCGGGAGGGGCTGGTTTTTCGTATGGATTGTTGTTAAGTATTAAAGCCTTTTCGCTGAGTTATGCGGCGGCCTATTACCATGTGACCGGCGGAACCCACCATGTGGGTTTATCGGTTAATTTATCATCATTGTATAAAAGAATAATAATAAAATGAACAGATTGCTCGGTAAAGAAAAATATCTTACTCCCAGAGAAATTGTATCAGAACTTGATAAATATATTATTGGTCAGGATGATGCGAAACGTCATGTGGCTATTGCCTTAAGGAACCGATGGAGACGAATGCATGCCGACCCGGAAATGCAGGGTGAAATAATTCCTAATAATATCCTTATGATCGGTGCCACCGGCGTGGGCAAAACCGAAATTGCACGAAGACTTGCCAAAATTGCCGATGCTCCCTTTACCAAGGTAGAAGCATCGAAATTTACTGAAGTCGGTTATGTGGGACGGGATGTTGAAAGCATGATCAGGGATTTGGTAGAACAATCGGTCAATATGGTGAAAGCAAAAAAGAAGGAGGAAGTAAGAGACAAAGCTGCACAGATCGTGGAAGATATTATTCTCGACATCCTTATCCCTCCCATGCGTCCGGCTACCGTTAAACCGCAGGACAATCAGCAAACACAAACCATGGAAATTCCTTCGGATGATTATGAATTAAATGAAAAAACACGGGAAAAATTCAGGGAAAAACTGAGAAGAGGGGAACTGGATGAACGTAAGATTGAAATTAACGTAAAACAACCTGCTTCTGCCGGTATAGGCATGATCGGTGGAGGTATGATGGACGAAGGTTCCATGATCAACCTGCAGGAAATGATCGGGAATATGCTCCCCAAACGGAATAAAAAAAGAAAAGTATCGATTGGAGAAGCCAGGCGGTTATTGATGGAGGATGAATCTTCCAGGCTAATCGATATGGATGAAGTAAAGGAAGAAGCCATCCATAAAGCCGAAAACCTGGGTATTATATTTATTGACGAAATTGATAAAGTTGTTTCCACAGGAAGAAGAGGGGGAGGTCCGGATGTAAGCAGAGAAGGAGTACAACGAGACCTGCTCCCCATTGTTGAGGGAAGTGCCGTCAATACAAAGTATGGAATGGTCAACACCGATCATATGCTATTTATTGCGGCAGGCGCTTTTCACATATCCAAACCGGCAGACCTCATCCCTGAATTGCAGGGACGTTTCCCAATTCGTGTGGAGTTGAATAACCTGACCCGTGAAGATTTTCACAGGATTTTGAAAGAACCTAAAAATGCATTGACCAAACAGTATGAGGCCTTACTCGCTTCGGAAGAAATTGAACTTCAATTCGCCGACGATTCGTTATCCGAAATTGCTGAAACGGCTTTCGTGATCAATGAAAATGTAGAGAATATCGGGGCCCGGAGACTTCATACTGTAATGAGCAAATTGCTTGATGAGATTATGTTCGACGTTCCCGATAAAATAGGACCTAATGCTAAAATCATAATCACCAAAGAATTGGTCCAGGAAAAACTAAGCAGTTTCGTAAAGAATAAAGACCTGAGCCAGTATATTTTGTGATAGTTCCATTTGGTTGAACGGATTGAAAGAGGAAACTGGGAGAAGGGGAGAAGCTATTAAGCGGACCGACTCAATTAACTCAATTAACTTAATCAACTTAATTTACCTGACCCCAAAATCAGATCGGGGAAGAAGGAGATTTTTTCGGATAATCAAAAAATACCAGTTTGCCTTTATTATAATCAATTTGTTGCCATTCATTGATTTCGAAATGAATGGATACGATACCACAGGTGGGAATATTATGAATTTGCACACCGCAGAGCGCATTGGAAAACTCCGTAATGCCCGGATTATGACCAAAGACCATCACCGAAGGGTAGTGATCTGATATATTTTTTAATAACTCAAGATATTGATCTGGTTCCCCTTCATAAATTTCTTCTTCTATTTTTATTTTTTCTTTGGGGTATTCTATTTTTTTAGCAATTTTTTTGGCGGTGGCCCGTGCCCTTTTGGCCGGGCTGCTGATAAGCAGGTCTGGCTGAATATTTTGCCTTTTAAGTCTTTCCCCCATTTCCGGCGCATCTTTTTTACCTCTTTTGTTCAAAGGACGGTCAATATCGGCTAATGTCTCATCATCCCAGCTTGATTTCGCGTGTCTTACTAAATACAGAACCTTCATAATGATAACAATTCAAATCATTTTATTCCCGGCCCAATTTAACCATAGATACTAACATGATCGGTGATTTATAAGGATTTATTAAAAGAATTATTGATAATATGATAACATTATCATATGTTTGTACGTATAAACATAAGTGGTCAATTAACGTGAAAAGAATTGTTATCCGGGCCTTTTTCATTACGTTTGTAATTCTGGTAGGGGGGTGTGGTTCTACCGGAAGGAATGAAAAAGCCGGCGAATTAAGTAGTAAAATTAAAAATGATAAAATGATGGAACATCTCACGAAAGAATCCTTTTTAAAGAAAGTATTTAACTTCGAACAGAATAAAGATTGGAAATATGAGGGGGATTTACCCTGCCTTATTGACTTTTATGCCGATTGGTGCGGGCCGTGTAAAATGGTAGCTCCTGTGCTTGAAGAATTGGCAAAGGAATATGAGGGGAAGATCCTTATTTACAAGGTGGATACGGAAGCCGAACCCGAGTTGGCTGGCGCCTTCGGGATCCGGAGCATTCCTTCCTTATTGTTCTGTCCGATGGACAGTCAGCCGCAGATGGCAATGGGAGCTTTGCCAAAGTCTACCCTGAAGAAAGCGATTGACGAAGTTCTTCTTGCTTCCAAGATTGAGGTAAAATAATTTCTAAAGTTAAGATATTGAAAGCCGCCGGGAATTTCCCTGCGGTTTTTTTATGTTGTTGCCACTTTATTTTCAAATGTATTTCTTAAAAGCGTTCTTCCTGCCTCAATGACGAGGATTATCGACAGGATCAGCAGTATAATGCCGATGATTCCAATCATCGTCAGACCAAACTGAAAGACCAATTCGGTCAATGCCCAAATAGTCATTACCAGCATAAATATCATCGGGATTCCCACAAACCATGGTTTTTTGCCTTTTTTCTGAAGCCAGACAAAAACGACCATCAGGGCAAGGCCTGCCATTAACTGATTGGTTGCTCCGAAAACAGGCCATATCGCTTTCCATGCCGGGATGATATTCCCTGCTCCATCATGCAAGGTCAGGAAATCGAAAACAACAGGCAGGAAAATGGTAGCTACTGTTGCGATGATTCGGGAGGATTTGCCGTTGAAATTAAAAAATTCCTCAAAAATATATCTACCTAAACGAGTAGAGGTGTCAAGCGTAGTCAAAAGAAATGTTGAGACGGCTAATATCCCGAAGGATTTACCAATCCGGTAGGGCAGGCCGAACACGGAAAGAAAATTTCCCAACCCGTTTCCGTAAATATCAAGCGGATTAGATTTTACTATATCATTTCCGGAAGCGACCATAACGACCGTCAGTAATGATATCACCGCCACAACCCCTTCTAATAACATCGCACCGTAGGCGATAGGGCGGGCGTGGGATTCCTTATCCAGCTGTTTTGAAGTTGTTCCTGAAGCGACCAGGCAATGGAATCCCGAACAGGCGCCGCAGGCTACCGTGATAAATAAAATAGGAAAGAGGGACCCGAGATGCACATCAGACCAGCCGGTAAACACTGGATATTTAATGCTGAATCCACCGATTATTATCCCGATAAGCGCCCCGATCACCGAACCATACAACAAAAACGAAGAGAGATAATCCCGCGGCTGAAGCAATACCCATACCGGGGTAATGCTGGCCACAAAACAGTAGGCCAGCAGTATTAAGCTCCATGTTCTGCCTACCTGCCCCATAATGGGAGGCAATAGGTGGTTATTGAATGGGAAAAGATCCCCGAAATAAATACCGGCAAATACGAGCGGAACGAAAATAAACGTAGCAATTTTCAGGCTGACTCCCATCCGATAAATGAAAAGGCCGAAAATAACAGCAAGAAAAATATATAATATGGAAGAGGTGGCAACCTCGGGATTCGAGGTAAAACCGGTTGCCGTCAGGTCAACAAATACAACAAGGATATATACCAGGGCGAGCCAGACGAATACGAGGAATAATTTATACGATAATGGTGTCATATATAATTTGGCAATTTCGCCTACGGAACGGGCTTTGTGCCGGATGGATGCCATAAGGGATGAATAATCGTGAACTCCACCGAAAAATATTGAACCTATTACGATCCATAGTAACGCCGGTAGCCAGCCGAAAGCAATGGCTGCGATGATGGGCCCGACAATAGGTCCTGCCCCGGCGATGGAACTGAAATGATGCCCCAGTAAAACGGCAGGTTTGGTAGGCACCCGGTCCACTCCGTCATATTCGGTGTGGCTGGGTGTAGGGTTTTCCTTTTTTATATCGAATTTCCTGTCTAGAAATTTTCCATATATAAAATAAGCAAGGATGAAAAGTACCAGGGAAATGACAAATATACTTACCATAGTAGGTAATGATTTTATTTGAAATTTATGAATTACGGGTATACAAATTATATATATTCATTATTTATTCAAAGCCATAATTCATTTATCCATTTGAAATGAAATATTTATTCGATCATGAAAATTTCAGGTATTTCAGCATTGTTGACTTTGTTTATAACAACTCTTCTTATTCCCAGGGCCAGGCGGGGAGTATTTTTAAACCGGCCATCCCGCTTGTTAGTTCTTTTCTCGGTCCGGTCAGTGGCTGTCGTATGAAGTCATTTATCCGGCCCTGTAATTTGCTGACGACGGAAAGCTCATCAACACTACTTATGTTACTATCTTTCAGAATGGCGTTTATGTTAAAAATCATTTCCGGGTCAAAGACGGCCCAGCATGTATCAGGTTGCCGAAAAATGAAAAACACGGCGATCTCCCGATTTTACTTCAGGATTACGGAGTTCCCCGTGAGTTGCAAAAACATCCGGGTACGGAGTGGTAAGTCGAAATATCCAGAGCGTCAGTTCGGGCACGTTCATTGATAAGGATCATGCCCGTTAATTTTTAACGGCAAAAGGAGTTTTTCGAAGATTTGAAAATCATCTGATTTTCCAGGGCCAGTTCACGCAGGTCTTAATGTCAGGAAACAGTACGAAGTCACCCTTTCCTTTGAGAACAAAGGTCCTGACATGAAAACTTTTTAATAGTTCAAGTGCCTTGCTCATGGTTTTCCCCGAAACCGATACCTCGTCGACCAGTAGAATCCGGCTTCCGGCGGGAATATCCTGTATGTCTTCCGAAAGGAGAACAGGATTATCATGGATAGGGTTATTGTCGGGATCACGGAAATTGATATGTAAAAACCGGCATTCAATGCCCAGCTGATGGGCGACCAGGATGGCGGGGTAGATCCCGCCGGTGGCTATGCCTACCACACAATCAACTTCAGGAAACCTGAATTCCTTCAGCTTCCTGCTTATTTCAGAAAAATCAAGATCAAGCTTTATCGTGTTCATCTACCCTCAAAATTAAGGAATTTTTAATACAGGAACGGCAAATTAATTATTTCGAAAAGAATTTCCTGGTTCCTGTTGCGGCTTTCCGGGCACTCGTCGGTATCCGGATCTTAATTGAATGACATTGGAATAAATATGGCAGGTTACAGAATACGGCTTAGGCTGATTTTACCCGTGTGTTGGGCAAAGTGTTAATTAAACTACCGTTTTTCCGACTTAATTAATCTTTTGTTATTTTGAAGATTTAAGGAATCAAACTGTTTTTGTATAATGAGTACAATTGCCAGACTATCATACAAAGTCATAGCTTTTTGTGCAACCGCGTTTGATTTTTTAAGCTCAATGGATAAACTGTCTACTTGATGTTTAAGTTGAGTATTTTCTTTTTTCAATTTTGAAAAATTGCAGGATGTTAATAAAAGAATAAAAACTAAAAAAATCAATGCGGTTTTCATAGCTAAAAATATTTTAAAAAATAACTAAAAATAAAATAATCCGAAATGGATTATAAAGCTCAATGCCCAATTATTAAATTTAATTACCGGTACAGTATCCGAAAACATTTTAAGAACAAATCCTCCGGCCATCGACTTCGGTTTTTACCCCAAAGAGAAAAAGTAATTCTCAAAATCGATGAACTGACGATCTCAATTTTACTGCTGCAACTGGTATTCTATAAATCTTTCACGGAATCCCATGATTTCATAAAGTGACAGATCCGGATGATCCTTGTTGAGCCTGACTGCAATTTTACCCTTGGTAATTTCAATGGCCATCCCGAGCAACTTTGTGCCGGTAATATTCCTGTTTACATGTGGTCCAATCACCAGATGAATAAGAATATTTTCGGGAATATAATCTTCCATACTTGTCCTGTTAATCACCAAAACCCCCGTGATATCCCCGTCTTCCCTGGCCAGGAGTATAAATCCCCCCTGGTTCCTTGACAGGCTGAGTGCATATTCAACGGACCTCCATACGTATTCATAACTGAGATCCTGTTCACGGGTATTATCCAGGATAAACCGCGTGATCCTTTCTTTAAGGATAAAAGAAGGGTTATCCAAAAAGGTAATCGCCTGAATATTCATATTCGTAAATTTTTAAGCAAGCCAAAATAGCAGGCCTTATTATATTATAAAATTGAATATGGACGGTTTCCTGTCGGTTGTAAGATTTTAACCTAAAATGATAAGATTCTTGGAAGAGATATTACTTGAAAAAGGTTCAATGTAATTAACGGGTGAGGTCGGATTCCGGAGGTCTGATGCCTGAAGATGCCGGCCGCTGACCTCCGGCTGCTTACTTCAGGCCTCACTACCGGCTAAAACGATTCTATTTAACTATTTTATGCTGCAAAAATGCCGATGAACCAATTAATAAAGATTCAGGCCTCTTCGGATTTGAATTTAGCCGTAAGATATTCCCGGTTCAGAGTGGCAATCACCGATAGATCGATTCCTTTAGGGCACTCGGCTGAACAGGCGCCTGTGTTAGTACATGATCCGAAGCCCTCCCTGTCCATTTGCTCGAGCATTTTTGCAGCCCGTTCCCTTCTTTCGACCTGTCCCTGGGGCAACAGGGCGAGCTGGGTTATTTTGGCGCCGACAAACAACATGGCAGAAGCATTTTTACAGGCGGCCACACAGGCGCCACAACCAATGCAAGCGGCGGCATCGAATGATTTTTCAGCAATGTGTTTCGGAATCGGGATTTCGTTGGCATCCGGAGTGCCCCCGGTATTAACCGAAATAAACCCGCCGGCCTGAAGTATCCGGTCAAAGGCGCTCCGGTCGACCACCAGGTCTTTAATAATTGGAAAAGATCTGGCCCTCCAGGGTTCAACCGTAATAGTGGCACCGTCTTTAAAATGCCGCATATGCAACTGGCATGCAGTTGTTTCTTTTTCAGGGCCGTGGGCGCGGCCATTGATATAGAGGGAACACGCTCCGCAAATCCCTTCCCGGCAGTCATGGTCGAAATGAATCGGGTCTTCCCCTTTTTTTAAAAGATCCTCGTTGAGTATATCCAGCATTTCAAGGAAGGAACTTCCCGTGGAAACTTTATCTATTTTATAAGTAACGAATTTCCCCTTTGAATGTGAATCTTTCTGTCGCCAGATGCGCAATTTATATGATCTTTCCTTTTCCATTATTTATAACTTCTTTGTGTTAGTTTAACATTTTCAAAGACGAGGGGTTCTTTATTCAGGATTTCTTCCTGGTCCTTACCCTGATATCCCCAGGCTGCCACATAGGAATAATTTTCATCATCCCGTTTGGCTTCACCTTCCGGGGTTTGGGATTCTTCCCTGAAATGTCCCCCGCAGGACTCCCTGCGGTGCAGGGCGTCATCCACCATCAATTCGCCAAGTTCAAAAAAGTCAGCCACCCGGAGCGCCTTTTCAAGCGTCATATTCAATTCCTCGTTGGTGCCGATAACCTTTACTTTCTGCCAATATTCTTCCCTCAGCACCTGGATCTCCTGTTTAGCCTTTTTCAGGCCTTCCTCATTGCGGGACATTCCGCAGTATTCCCAGAGGATCTTTCCCAGGGCTTTATGAAATTCATCAACCGTCTTGTCACCTTTGGTATTGAGCAACTTTGCTATTCTTTCCCTGACTTCTGCTTCAGCCTGCTTAAATTCAGGGAGGTCGGTCGTGACTTTTTCGAAACCAAGGCTTGACAGGTAATCCCCAATGGTATACGGAAGGACGAAATAACCGTCGGCAAGACCTTGCATCAGGGCACTGGCCCCAAGCCGGTTGGAACCGTGATCAGAAAAATTAGCCTCCCCGGCGGCATACAGGCCGGGAATCGTGGTCATCAGGTTATAATCAACCCAGAGTCCTCCCATGGTATAATGGATAGCCGGGTAGATCATCATCGGAACTTTGTATGGATTTTCGGCCGTAATCTTTTCGTACATCTGGAAAAGGTTCCCGTATTTGGAACGGATAGTATCTTCACCGTCCCGCTGAATGGCATCCCTGAAATCAAGAAATACCGCAAGCCCGGTTTCACCTACACCTCTTCCTTCATCACAGACATGTTTGGCATTCCTGGAAGCGACATCCCTTGGAACAAGGTTGCCAAAAGATGGATAGATCCTTTCCAGGTAATAATCGCGGTCCTCTTCCTTAAGGTCATTGGCCTTTAATTCACCTTTCCTGATTTTTTCAGCAGTTTCTTTAGTTTTCGGTACCCAGACCCTGCCATCGTTTCGCAGGGATTCCGACATCAGTGTCAGCTTTGACTGCTGGTCGCCATGTACCGGAATGCAGGTAGGGTGGATTTGTGTAAAGCAGGGGTTCGCGAACAAGGCTCCCCGTTTATGCGCTCGCCAGACTGCGGTGGCATTACTGCCCATCGCATTAGTTGAAAGGAAATAAACGTTTCCGTAACCCCCGGTGGCCAGCACGACGGCATGAGCGGCATGGGCTTCAATTTTACCCGTGATCAGGTTTCTTGTAATAATTCCTCTTGCCTTTCCTTCAGCCACAACAACGTCCAGCATCTCTGTTCTCGGGAACATTTTCACCTTGCCGGTCGCGATCTGCCGGTTTAATGCGCCATAGGCTCCCAGGAGAAGTTGCTGGCCCGTTTGCCCACGCGCATAAAAAGTGCGGGAAACCTGGGCCCCCCCGAAGGACCGATTATCCAAAAGTCCTCCGTATTCCCTTGCAAAGGGAACGCCCTGTGCCACGCACTGGTCAATGATGTTGACACTTAATTCGGACAACCGGTAAACATTCCCTTCCCGGGAACGGTAATCTCCACCTTTTACGGTATCATAAAATAAACGGTAAACCGAATCTCCGTCATTCATATAATTTTTTGCCGCATTGATCCCACCCTGGGCAGCGATGGAATGCGCCCGCCGGGGACTGTCCTGGAAACAGAATGATTTTACATTATATCCCAATTCTCCGAAACTGGCGGCGGCAGAGGCCCCGGCCAGGCCCGTTCCTACCACAATGATTTCATATTTTCTTTTATTAGCCGGGTTAACCAGTTTAAGGTTGAATTTATGTTTTGACCATTTTTCTGCTATTGGGCCTTCCGGAATTTTAGCATCTAATTTCATACAATAAATATTTTATCTCATTTGAAAAAAAAGTATAAGGGCATGGCGGCAAAAAGTGCCGGAACTATGATGGCAAATAATACGCCCACCACTTTGATGATGATGGTATATTTCCTGTGATTCAGCCCCAGTGTCTGAAAAGAACTCTGGAAGCCGTGCACCAGGTGGTAAGCGAGGGCTACCATGCCGATCACATACAGGATCACAATCCACAGATTCTGAAAGGCATAAATGACCTGGGTATACAGGTCCTCGTATTGGGTTCCGTTGTAGGTTACCGTGGGCACCATATGCCAGTGTACTTTATACCAAAAGTTCTGCAAATGAACGACCAGGAATATAAAAACAAGGCTTCCGAGAAATCCCATGTTCCTGGATGACCATGTACTGTTTACCGATTGATTATTAACCGCATATCCCACCGGTCTGGCCTTGTAGTTTTGCCAGGTAATATAGGCCGACATAATAATATGTAACAATAGGCAGATATATAGCACATAGGCGATGATCATAATGATCGGATTGTTGGTCATAAAATGAGAATACAGGTTAAATGCCCTGCCACCATCGTCATTGAATAACTGAAGATTACCGGCAACATGAACAATCAGGAAAAGTATTAGGAATATTCCTGTTAATGCCATTAGTACCTTCCTGCCGATTGAACTACTTAATGTTTTCAAAAACCAATTCATAAAAAAATAGATTATAATTTTATGTTACATAAATAACATTAAAGCATCAAATTAATCAATTCTCATAAAAAATTGCACCTTCCACACTAACTTAGCATTAATTTTTTTTGTTAGTATATTAGGCCAACGAATTCGGTCGTTTAAATACAAACGTCCTCCATCTTGAGCAGTCCATGAGATTAATAAGCAGGAAGTTATTCACGCTATTCATATTACTGGCAGCATTTCCTTTTGAAGTATGGGCCACCCATTTAAGGGCAGGGGAGATCAGGGCGCAGTTACTCGATTGCAATTCACCGCTTCATTATAAAATTGATGTGATTCTATATACCGATCTCGGGTCTACCGTATTGCCCGGCGGCGGCGCTCTTGATTTCGGGGACGGTTCGCCGACCTATCATTTCCAGAATCAGGATCGTGTTGTTTTTCAGGAACAAATAGCCCCCCTGGTCGGTTACAGTGTTTTCACCATTGAGCATACTTATCCGGGTGCGGGCACTTACACGATCCGGTACAAGGAATCGAACCGCAATGGGGGAGTTGCGAACATGGACAATTCGGTCAATACTCCTTTTTATATCGAATCCCAGATAACGATTGACCCCTTCCTTGGCTGTGATAATACCCCGATCCTGTTGAACCCGCCCATTGATGAGGCATGTGTCGGCAGGGCATTTTACCATAACCCCGGTGCTTTTGATATCGACGGCGACAGTATCTCTTATGAACTCGATACCTGTAAGCAGGATATCAATCTTCCGGTTGCCAACTACAGTTATCCGGATGATTATGATATTGCTACGGTTCCCGGTGCCATGAACGAAGAAAAAACTGGGCCGCCCACTTATACCCTGGATCCCCTGACCGGGAATCTTACATGGGATGCCCCGGCCCAGGAAGGGGAATATAACATTGCTATCTATATCAGGGAGTGGAGAAATGGACTACCCATCGGATATGTCGTTCGGGATATGCAGATTATCGTGATGCAATGTGATAACCAGCCACCGGTAGTACTGATCCCGAATGATACCTGCATACAGGCAGGAACCGATCTGAAAGTGGATATTACGGCTACGGACCCTGACAATGATCCCATTATATTAAGTGCCTTTGGTGCCCCTTTCCAGGTCAATCCTGCCGCTGTTTATTCTCCTATTCAGGATCAGGATCATACCCATCCATCTCCTGATACCCTTCATTTTGAATGGGCAACAGATTGTCCCAATGTGCAGAAACGTCCCTACCAGGTAACCTTCAAGGTAAAAGACAGTCCTCCCCCAGGCAAAGGTGCCGCTTTGGCAGATTTTAAAAACTGGTTTATCACGGTCATCGGTCCGCCGCCGCAAGGGCTGATGGCTACGGCTGAAAAGGGAAGGACGGTGCAATTAACGTGGGATTCCTATTCCTGTAGTGAAAGCGCCTCCAAAATGCAGATTTGGAGAAGGGTGGACAGTACTGATATTTCCCCGGGGCCCTGTGATATGGGAATGCCAGCGAATTCGGGATATGAACTGATCGGCACCGTGGATATAGGAACAACCTCTTTCCTTGATAATAATGACGGGGAGGGCCTTGATTACGGGGCCACTTATTGCTACCGCCTGGTGGCGGAATTCCCCGCTCCGGGAGAAGGCGAAAGTTATGTCTCTGAAGAGGCCTGTGTGACTATACAGGAGTTCGGCCCGGTCATTACAAAAGTCAGTATTACCAATACCGGTGTTTCCAACGGTAAGATTGACGTACAATGGACATCCCAGAAGGAAGGAGATTCCATAATCTATAAAGCCCCCTTTTCTTACCGACTGTACAGGACCGAAGGGACTACCAAAGATTTTGCCAATGCCACGGAAATTAAATTATCCGATACTACCTATACGGATACGACGAATCTGAACACGCAGGACCTTGTTTACAATTACAAAGTCGTAGCCTATGATGCTCACGATGCAGCGATCGATTCTTCGGCATGGGCTTCGTCGGTACGGCTCTCTACCGAACCTGTCGTCAATTCTATTTCCCTGAGCTGGGACGCCGATGTGCCATGGTCTAATAATACTCAGAAATATCCCTATCATTATATTTACAGGGACCACCTTGATAATAATAACCCGGGGCTACTCGAATTATTGGATAGCACTGATGTAACCCAGGAAGGTTTTACCTATCTCGATTCAGGACAGGTTAATAAAGTTAAACTGGACCAGAATACCACCTATTGTTATTATGTTACTACCCAGGGATCGTATGGCAATCCAAGAATAACTTCACCCCTGCTCAATAATTCCCAAATCATTTGTGCGCAGCCGAATGATACGACACCTCCCTGCGAAATAGAGGCCAATACCATTACCATTAATAAGGACCTGGATTGCAAATCATTCGTGAGTGACAAACCATGCAATTTTGACAGTTATTATCATGTTATATCCTGGAGCATCCCGAGAGGATCACAATGTGAAAATGATATCAGTGGTTTCGAAATCTGGTTTTCAAAAACCGGGGATGACAATGATTTTAAATTACTGACTACCGTTAGCGATACTACTTATACCCATTCCGGGTTGTCATCTTTCGCCGGATGTTACAAAATAAGGGCGGTTGACCGATCCGGGAATAAAGGAGATTTTTCGGATAAGGTTTGTTATCAGAATTGCCCCAATTATGAGTTGCCCAATGTATTTACTCCCAATAATGACGGACATAATGATGAATTCCAGGCTTTTTCCTTTCCGTACAGCAAATGCCCCCGTTTTGTCAAGTCCGTCGATTTCAGAGTTTATGACCGCTGGGGAACGGAAGTTTATCATACCGGCGGAAATGGGGAATCCAGTATTTATATAAACTGGGACGGAAGAACGAATGACGGCAAAATCGTAGACTCGGGTGTGTACTATTATATTGCTTATGTTCAGTACGACAATATAGCCAGTGCGTCCCAGAACCAGGAGATCAAAGGTTGGATTCAGGTCCTGCGATAAATGGAAGCCGGTAGCCAGAATCACCCGGTAATTCTTTTTGACGGCGTTTGCAACCTTTGTAACGCAAGTGTGAATTTCGTAATCCGTTATGACCCGCATAAAAAATTCAAACTTTCCTCCCTGCAATCGGACCAGGGAAAAAAATTACTGACTGAAAACCATTTTGATTCAGCTTATAATGAATCCATAATTCTGGTCATGAATGGATCGGTTTACAGGAAGAGCCATGCCGTCCTTGAAATTGCAAAACACCTTAGCGGCCCCTGGAAATTTCTGAGGATCTTCAGGGTTATTCCATATTCCCTCCTCGATATCATTTATGACCTTGTCGCCAGATACAGGTATAAAATTTTCGGAAAAAGAAAGGAATGCAGAATCCCGACGCCGGATCTCATGGATCGGTTTTTATAAAAATCTTGTTCTAAGAATAATTCATTTTTATATGGAAATAATGCACGCTTTATATTAATTTTTTTTAAAAGAAATTCAGAGTTCTTTTTTTTATTTCAATATTTTTAGCTTTGTTCACCCAAATCGATTCTATGAAGGCATATATTTTTCCAGGGCAGGGGGCACAATTCCCGGGTATGGGGAAGGAACTTTACGAGAAATCAGAAAAAGCGAAATTACTTTTTGAATCAGCGAATAAAGTACTCGGTTTCAGGATAACGGATATTATGTTCGGAGGAAATCAGGAAGATCTGAAACAGACAAAAGTGACCCAACCTGCTATATTTATTCACTCGGTAATACTGGCATTAATTGCAAACGACTTTAAGCCGGACATGGTTGCCGGCCACTCTTTGGGGGAGTTTTCAGCATTGGTTGCCAACCGGGTACTCAGCTTCGAAGACGGCATTAAGCTTGTCGCCAAACGGGCGGAAGCCATGCAGAGGGCTTGTGAAATTAATCCGTCAACCATGGCGGCCATTCTCGGCCTTGAAGATGATAAGGTTGTGGCCATTTGCAATGCCATGGATGATGTAGTTGTCCCCGCCAATTATAACTGTCCCGGTCAGCTGGTGATTTCAGGATCACATAAGGGAATAGAAGCGGCCTGTAAGAAATTACTGGAGGCAGGTGCCAAAAGGGCATTACCCTTACAAGTAGGAGGAGCTTTTCACTCGCCTCTTATGGAACCGGCCCGGGAAGAACTTGAAAAAGCGATTTTGGAAACCCGTTTTAATGACCCGGATTGCCCCATTTACCAGAATTATACATCGAGACCTTCCACAAAGATTGAAGAGATAAAGAAGAACCTGAATAATCAACTGACAGCCCCTGTTAAATGGACTCAATCCATACGCAATATGGTTCAGGACGGGGCCACCGATTTTGTTGAATGCGGACCGGGAAAGGTTTTACAAGGATTGGTTAAAAAAATTACTCCGGAAGTGGCGGCCCGCAGTCAGGAATCATAACCGATCATTCATAAAAAATCCACCCTTCCCGGGTCGCCGGTTTGATGCAGCATATCCCGGTTTGAAAGTTTTAATACCGGGTGAATTTCATCGGGTGCAATTTCCACCAGGGGTACCAAAGTGAATCTTCTGTTTATGATCTGGGGATGGGGAATAGTAAGTTGATCTGTTTCGATAACAAGGTCATTAAAATAAAGTATATCAATATCAATGATCCTGCTTTCCCACTTTCCTTTTCTCGAACGACCCATTGTATTCTCTATGTTATGAATGGTATTCAATAATTCAACAGGATTTAGATGGGTTTCTATTCTTAACACCTTATTCAGAAATTCGGGTTGGTCGGTTTTCCCCCAGGGCGCAGTTTTATATACAGATGAGGCTTGAATGACCTGGACGGATAGCTGTGCAAGTAAGGATTCAGCAGTGTTAATATTGTCCGCCTTATTGTTCAAATTGGAACCTAACAAGAGATATATTCCATTCATCCCTGAAAATTTTCACATGGTATAAAACATGTTTTAAATGTATCGGAATAAACTTAATATTGCTAATTAACAAAATTCACAGGTCATGAAATTCTTAAGAAATCTGCTAGCCGTATTGGTCGGGCTGTTTATTTTCTCATTTCTCGTGTTTTTATTACTGGCGGGAATTATTTCCGCTACGTCTTCTGAGAAAACCGTTAAAATCGAAGATAATTCCGTTCTGAATATTGTATTAAGCGGCGAAATCAAGGAACAGGAAGCCGATGATCCCTTTTCCGATCTCGATATTATGTCTAACGCCCCAAGGGAGATCGGCTTGAAAGAATTGAAATCTGCAATTCGTCATGCCAAGGATGATCCTAAGATCAAAGGAATTTTCCTGGAACCCAGGATATTTGATGCCGGTTATGCCAGCCTTGGAGAATTGAAAGCCGCACTGCAGGATTTTAAATCTTCCGGGAAATTTATTGTAGCGTACAGCGAGATGTACTCGGAAAAAGGATATTACCTGGCGTCCGTAGCCGATAAAATTTTCCTCACCAAAGATTATGGTATGGTTGAATTCAATGGTCTGAGCGCGGAAGAAATTTTTATTAAAGGTACACTGGATAAACTTGGAGTTGAACCTGAAATATTCAGGGTCGGGGAATATAAAAGCGCTGTAGAGCCTTTTATGCGTACAAACATGAGCGATCCGAACCGCTTGCAGCTCAGTTCTTTCGTGAATTCAATTTATTCCAATGTCGTTAAAAGTATTTCCGAATCAAGAAGTATTCCCTATCAGGAATTAATGAATGTTTCGGATTCCATGTTGGTCAGGAATGCCGATGATGCCCTTCATTACCACCTGGTAACCGGACTGGCCTATTACGGAGCCGTCGTCGATTCCGTGAAATCACTGGCCGGCACGCCGCTGGATAAGCCATTGAAGAAAGTATCTTACCGCAATTATAATAAATCCTACGCGGGCGGGGAATATGTTCCAGACCGGATAGCCGTCATCATTGCTTCGGGCGATATTGTAAGCGGCAAAGGAGATAATAATTCCATCGGTTCTGACAAATTTTCCGAAGAGATCAGGAAGGCGGCAAAAAACGACCATATCAAAGCGATCGTTTTAAGGGTGAATTCCCCGGGAGGCAGCGCCATGGCCTCTGACATCATATGGAACGAGATCATTCAGGCAAAAGCCAAGAAGCCGGTTATTGCATCCATGTCGGATGTTGCGGCTTCAGGAGGCTATTATATATCCATGGGTTGCGATTCCATCGTAGCCAGCCCGACTACAATAACCGGATCCATCGGCGTATTCAGTTTGCTTTTCAACGCCAAAAAATTCCTCAATGAAAAGCTGGGAGTAACCACGGACGAGGTGAATACAGGCCATTTCTCCGACTTATTTACGGTGACAAGACCGTTGACGCCTTATGAAAAGGACATTATTCAACATGAAACCGATCATGTCTATAATATTTTCACTTCAAAGGCTGCCTCAGGAAGGAGAATGTCCGTTGATGACATCAAAAAAATAGCGCAGGGAAGAGTGTGGTCCGGAGAAGAGGCGCTGAAGATCGGACTGATTGATAAATTCGGAAATTTGGATGACGCCATAAAAATGGCCGCCGCCAAAGCGAACGTAACCAAGTACAAGGTAACTTATTACCCCCAAAAGAAATCCTTGCTTGATCAGCTGATTACCGAATTATCCGGGGATATGCAAAACTCCATGATCAAAGCTAAGCTGGGTAAGTATTACCAGTATTATGAAAAGCTGAATAATGCTATTCAATACCAGGGTATACAGGCCAGGATGCCATATGATATTGAACTGAATTAATAATCAAAAATCAATTTTCAATACTCAGTGCTCATACAATGAGCTTTGGATATTGAAAATTGATTATTGAAAATTTATAGGATTTAGCCAGGAAAGGTTACAGCTTGATTCCCACACTGAGAATAATCTGGTTGCACCGCATATCGGTGTTGAACGTTCCCGCCCCGGGGATGGTAACCGAATTTCCCAGTTTGCTCAGGTTTCCTTCATATTTCAGGTCGATAGAAACCAACGAAAGTAAATCGGCACCGATACCCGCCTGGTACCCGATCGTAGCTCCTTTATATTTTTGATCGAGGTCTTTAATATTATCCGAGACCTTTTTGCTCAGCACGAAATTAAAGGCAGGACCTGCATCAATATGGATGATCTTGCCAAGTTTAAGTCCGAGCAAAACCGGAATGCTGAGGTTATTAAATGTGATTTTACCAGTTTCAGAATAACCTGAGTCTGAAACGATAATATTTCCGCCCGAAGAGGCAAATAATAATTCCGGTTCCACGAATAATTTGGAGATATTCGCACGGGCATAAAAGCCAATGTGCCAGCCTACAACTTTATCTCCTCCTTTATAAGTAAACGGTATGGACGAGGCAGAAACATCAAAGCTGTTTTTTACCTGCAATCCGGAAGAGCTTAATCCACCCCGTAATCCGAACGTCAACAACTGTGCGCTGGATAAATGATAAACGGCTAATGCTGCAATCAACACAATAATCTTTTTCATTTTGATAGGTTTTATAAATAAACGGTGAAATTTATAATTTATTTAAATCGCATTGTTTATAATCCGAAATCATAGGAGCAACCGATTTTTAACCACCGGCCGGGCATGGGAGTCATGACTTCTGTGTATTTTGTGTCCGTCCAGTTGGTCGCTTCAAAATATAATTCGGAATTTCCGTGAAATTTCCAGAAAATTCGTGAATCAAGAATCCAGTAACCCTTTTCACCTTCCCGTTGATCATACCGGATAAACAGGTTATGATAAACGGGCCCGGCTATTTTATGCACTACCTGGATAATAACCTGGTGCTTAAGGTTTTCAAGTACATACCTCGACCGGAAGTCATTTTTTAAATCGGAAAATAAATAATCGTAATCCAGTCGGATCCGGCGGATCCAGGGGTCAGGGTTGGCAAGCCGTGTTAAATCAAAATTCATACCAAATTCAAGCCCGGTTCTTGATATATGGGTGATATTCTTTGCATTCCAGTAGAAGGTTGTATCCGTTTCGGGAATTTGCACCCAGTCGATCAAATTTTTACTGGTTTGATAAAAAACATTCGCTTCCGCAGAAATTACTGTTCCCAGATACCTGGTCCCGGCTTCATAACTGATCGTTCTTTCCGGCACCAGTCCGGGATTTCCTTTTTCCACAGGACTATCATAATACATATCATAGAAATCCGGAAGCCGAAAGGCACGACCTGCATTTAGATACACTCTTAAATTCCGATAAAGAGTATATCCCAAATCGATGCCGGGAAAAACATTCCACCCGAATACATTGTAGTAGCCGGCATATAGCCCGGGGGTCATATCAAAAGATCCTTTAACAAATTTTTGTTCGAGGTAAAATCCAAGGTTTTTCCTGCTAAACCCATCCAGGTTACTCGGTGTATGTTCTCCGTTACGAGTCCATTTACCATTAATGATTTCATATCGGGATTCTATCCCCAGTCCTGTAGTTCCCAATATATTTTTCCATGATGCATTGAGCTCTGCTCCTGTCACGGCAGTAGTATGAAGGTTTTCATAAATGGAAGGGTCTTCGCGAACGAAAAAATAATCATCCCGGTTTATCCTTAGGTAGGCACGTGGATGCCAGGTTATTGGTCCGGAATTATGGGTGTAATCAATGGCCGCAAGTCCCGTCCGTATTTTTTCATATTGCCTTGTATAGGACGGATCGGCATAAAAGCCATTGGCGCCGAACCTCCGGGTTGCATAACCTCCCAGAAGATGGAACTGACCATGGCCGGCCGGAATCCGTGATTCATAGAAAACATTACCGATATCAAAATCGGTATTTTCACGGTAACCTTCGGAACGAACGCCGGATATTGAAATAGATTGTTTTATATTGGCCGAAGGGAGTGCGAGTGACAGGTCTCCCCCGAAAAGACCGAAGCTACCGCCATATAAGCCGGCATGAATCACTTTTTCGTCCGGGATTTTAGTAATAAAATTGACGGCACCGCTAAAAGCATCCTGTCCGTAACGGTTTGCGCCCGGACCTTTGATTACCTCAACATAGTCGATGTTATACAGGGGAACAGGAAGATTCAGGTTATGATGGCCGGTTTGCGGGTCATTCATTTTTATTCCGTCAATCATGACCAATGTTTGTTCGAACGAGCCTCCGCGAATGCCAACATCGGCTTGTACTCCCGCAGGGCCACGTTGACGGATATCTAACCCAGGCACATAGGAAAGCGTACCCGGAATGCTCTGGGCCGGCAGGACAGTAATTTCTTTATCACTTATAAGGTTTATATCCCGGGAGGTTTTCGAAAAAGTGTTTGAAACGCGGCTGTCGCTTATTACAACCGAATCCAGATGGATTGTTTTTATCGAATCATTTTGTGAGAAAACTTTATGGATTGAAAATAAGTAAATGATTAAAAATGCAACCTTCTTGTCAACCTTATACATTATTAAAAGCAGGTCTTTTGTTTTTATGACAAACGACAAATGTACAGTATCATAAATAAATGATGATCAATAGAAGCTATAATTAAAATTTTTCCTGAGTTTTAGAAGGCCCTAAAAATAATGGCAGGATATTGCAAAAACATGGCAGAATTAATGTAATTCATAATTTTGATAATAGGAAAAAAGATTCTACATTGTCCAAATGTTCATCCCTAAAACTAAATCTACTCTAAATGAAAAAAATTATGATCAATTGCTTGGTGGCGATTTCCTTCGGCGCCATGGTATTATTAAGTTCATGCTATACCTATACGGTCACCGTGGGTAACGGACCAAAGGGGTCGGGACAGGTAAGTAAAATGAATTCCTACCTGATCGATGGACTTATACCCGTAGGTGTATCCGATGCAAAGGAAATGGTTGGAGGAGCAACAGACTATAGTGTCACGGTTACTCATACTTTTGTTGACGGACTGTTGTCAGCTATCACAGGAGGGATCTTCACTCCGACAACTACCATTGTCAAAAAATAATCGAGGTTAAGCGGGAATACTTTTATTCCCGCTTTTTTTATGAAATACATTATTCTCGTCGTTTGCTCTGCGGCCGTCATTTTTGTAATATTCAGGCTTACTCAAATCAATTATGCTTCACTATCTGCCTACGGTAAAGGTTTTCTCGCCGGGAACCTCTTTTTAATTGCAATTTTTTCCACGATAATAATTATTGTAATCAGAAAGATCAGAAATCAAAATATTTCAAAAGGGGATAACCGGGCTAAATAGAATACTTTACCGGAACGGAAAAATCGTAATACAGACGAGCCGGTTGACCGTTCTATTTAAATTAAATCATTTACAGCCCGTAATTATCGATCAGGTAGACGAGGGAGGTTATTGATGCTGCACCAAGTTCCAGTTCCCGTTCATCGACAATATCAATAGCATCCAGGGATGAATGATGATACTTGAAATATTTCTGCATGTCAGGCCTGAAACCTATCAAAGGAACATTGAGGCTTTTCAGTGAACTGATATCAGCGCCTCCTTCTCCTTCCCCGAAACTCCATAAGCCATAAGGTCTGAACAGAATCGACCAGCTTTTAAGTTTCATAATTTGTTCATCACCAGCATCTATTCCGAAGCCGATGGGGGAGAAGCCGCCGCTGTCTGATTCAATAGCGGCAATATGAGTTTCTTTATTAGTTGCCGCCAAAGCCCCGTATTTTCTTCCTCCGCGTAACCCGTTTTCTTCATTCATAAACAGGACAGCCCGGATCGTATGCTTAGGATGGTAGCCCAGGCTTTTAAGAATTTTCAGTACCTCAATCGAATGAACCACTCCAGCACCATCATCCTGGGCACCCTGGGCCAGGTCCCACGAATCCAGGTGGCCGCCAATGTCGATGATCTGATCAGGATATTCCGACCCCTTGATCACGCCTACCACATTGTGCGATAATACATCATCCAGCATTTGGCAATGGTCTTCAAAGAAAAATTCAGTGGAAGGGTTAACTTTCAATAAACTGTCCAGCACGTCTGCATCCAGCGTACTGATGGCGATCGCAGGAATCCTGGGAATATTTTCTTCATAGGAGGTTGCTCCGGTATGCGGGATATGATTCATCCGGGTGGTTAATGATCTCACCACAACCCCGATGGCGCCGTAAGCTGCGGCACGGGCAGGACCGTGATTACGCTGAACCCCGGCAATTCCATAAGCCATACCCGGATTCATATTCCTCGGATCCATTCGTTGATCGAAAAAAACGATTTTGCCCTTGATATTTTCTTCGCCCAGGCTGTCCAGGGCATGCATGCTTTTGACTTCCACCACTTTTGCTTGCAGTCCTTTATCCCCGGTCCCAACTGAATTTCCCAGAGCAGTCACAGCCACAGGAATTTCATCGCCGGAGGAAATTATTTTTGCAATTTCTTTTTCGCCCCGGACCCAGTGAGGTACCATCACAGGTTGAAGATATACCGAATCAAAGCCATAGGATTCCATTAGCTGTTTTGTCCAGTCAACTGCCTTTTCTGCCTGTGACGACCCGGTCAGCCGTGGACCGATTTTCGTACACAGGTAGGTAAGATTAGTGTAGCATGCCCCGTTTAATAATTCGTAATCGTAGATCTTTCTGATCATTACGGAATCATCATAACGGGTGGATTGGCATGAGGCACTATTAAATATCAGGGGTGATAAAAATATAAATAATAAGCCGCGAGAAAATGTAAATTGTTTCATCATGATGTATTTTCAGAACCCCAAATAAACAATATATAGCTGAAAGCTCAAAGCTCAAGACTGAAGGTGAGAGACGTAAATTACAAATTGAAGTGATATGCAAATCTTGTAACTTTCTTCCGTTATGCCGGTACATCGGTCAACGGGTATAGGGCTTAGCTGCATTTGAGTTTAACCCCATTTGAACCGGATATGCCAGTAGTTTCACTTTATCAGCTTTGTAACCGGAAATAATCCTTTGGACTTTAAACTTTCAGCTTTGAGCTATTAGCAGTTGGCAAGATTTACAGGAATATTCTTCGCCAGCCCTCCCTCCGAAGTTTCTTTATACTTGGAATTCATATCGAGAGCGGTTTCCCACATTGATTTAATAACTTCATCAAGACTAACCCGGGCATTTTCCGGGTCGCTTTCCATGGCAATCTGACTGGCGGTAATCGCTTTGACCACGCCCATTGTATTTCTTTCGATGCAGGGTATCTGCACCAATCCGCCAACCGGATCACAGGTCAGCCCCAGGTGATGTTCCATGGCTATTTCAGCGGCCATCAATACCCGTTCAGGACTACCGTCGAGGCATTCGGTGAGGCCGGCGGCAGCCATGGCTGACGAAACACCGATCTCAGCCTGGCATCCTCCCATGGCGGCTGAAAGCGTACTTCCTTTTTTAAATACTGAACCTAATTCTCCTGCCACCAACAGGAATCGTATTATTTCCTCATCCTTGACATTACGGAAAATTTTCAGGTATAATAAGGCAGCAGGGATGACGCCGGCGGCTCCGTTGGTTGGCGCTGTAACCACTCTTCCAAAGGCGGCATTTTCTTCATTCACCGCCAGGGCAAAGCAGGTAACCCAATTCAGCGTCTCTTCGAACGTGTGCCCGGATTCCCGGATTCTTAAAATCCACTCCTGTGGATTATGGTAAGATTTCCCTCTGATTAATCGTTTGTTAATGGAGGAAGCCCTGCGGTGCACTTTTAATCCTCCGGGTAAAATTCCTTCGGTATGACATCCACGGTAGATACATAATAGCATGGTCTGCCAGATTTTTATCAGCCCTTCTTTTACCTTGTCTTCCGTCCTAAGCGAAAGTTCATTTTTCATGACCACTTCCGATATACTCATCTTCCGGGATCGTGTCCAGCGAAGGATATCCAGCGCATTATCGATCGGGAATGAGAATTCAGCGGAAACCGGTTGTGGATCCTGACCTTCACAAACAATGAAACCTCCCCCCACGGAATAATAGGTTTCCGTAGACTTAGTTCCATCCTGGAAAGTCATTTCAAAAACCAGCCCGTTAGGGTGGAAGGGAAGAATTATTTCATAAACATGAACAATAGCCGTGTCGGGGTTAAAAGGGATCAGGGGTCCGTCAGGAATTGCAAGCTTTAATTCGTCCTTAATTCTTTGTAATTTTTTTTCAATCCCGGAAGGCTCAATGGTTTCCGGATCTTCGCCGCTAAGTCCCATCATTAATGCACGGTTGGTGCCATGGCCTTTCCCGGTCTTTGCCAATGAACCGTAAAGGTTAATTTTAATGGAAGTAAGTTCATCGATTTTTCCGACTTCCTTCAATTTCCGGATCACCGCCTGAGCAGCCCGCCAGGGCCCCATCGTATGGGAACTGCTGGGACCAATTCCAATCTTGAAGATGTCAAAAACACTGATTCTTTCCTGTAACATGGGAAGAACTCTTTTCTGTAAATTTAGCGAATATATGAGATTGGTGGATTTATTGTCCTAGCAGCCTGTTTTGTTATTTGTCCATTGCCCCGGTTCTTTCCGTTACTTTTTTTAGGAGATGATTTTCAGCCATCGGTTAGGACTCCACTGATCCAATGATTGATAAATTCATACACCGCTGTCTTATTTGTTTCGTTGAGCAATTCATGCTTCATGCCTTCCCATAATTGGCATGTAACTTCTTTTCCGGCATTTTTACTGAATTCCTGGCTTGCTTCGTGCGAAGTGATCGAATCGGCAGTACCGTGACATACGAGAACAGGAATAATATTCAGTGAGGCATTATGGATGGCCCATTCTCCACCCGAAAGGCAAAACTTATACAAAGAATAAGAAAGATGATGGTGTACAAGGGAATCCTGATGTGTTATTTCCATTTTTTCATACGCAGTGGAAAGCTGCAACGGGTTGATTTCGTAGGAGAGGGTGAACGACGGGAAGATCCTGCCAAAAATCTTACCCATCAGCATTTTCCTGAAGGGAGGTTTAAAAGCCAGCCTGAAAAGCGGAGAAAGAAGTATAGCGCCAGACAATTCCCGGGACCTGTTTTTTAATATATAATTGGCTGCCAGCAAGCCCCCCATGCTGTGACCGAAAATAAAAATGGGTAAGTCAATGAAAGCTCTGCGCGCCTCGATGACGAGGTCATTGATATCCGACATCAGTATCTCCGCGGACTTCGCATAACCCCGGATTCCTTCCGATTTTCCATGTCCCCTGAGGTCCATTCCGAAAACTGCATAACCCTTTTCCACAAGGTAAGTTGAAAAACTTTCATACCTCCCGATATGTCCGCCAAGGCCATGAAGAATACAGAGAACGGCGATAATCTCATCTTCGGGTATCCAGCTTTGAATATGGAGTTTAATTCCATCTCTGGCTAAAATCTCGAATGAATTTTCCAACATGCCATGAAATTAACATGAAAAGACGGAATTTAAAATTTACCTGTCCGATATGCGGTGTGGCCGGTCATTTCGTTTATTTTTGTGACATATATCTTCACGGGATTTTATAAAACCAAAAGCACTGGCAAGGCATTGAAAAAATTCACAGCCGTCATTTCCGTAATCATCGTTGTTTCGGCCGCATGGTTTTATCTCAGGTATCATTATGAAAATAAAACGGTTAATGTCTGGCAGCTCGTGCATAAAAATTCACTCCTGGTTTATGACTCGGAACGGGCCCCTGAAGCCTGGAATGATTTCATCGCCCTTCCTGCATGGAAAATATTATCTACCATACCCGCTGTGGACAGCCTTAATCTTGATCTTGTCTATTTGGACAGCATTACCGGCCATGACGGCCAGATCCAAAACCTGTTACTGGATCGGAATTTTTTGTTATCGGTTAACAAAGTATCCAATAACCGCCTCGATTACGTTTTATTCCTTTCGGTAAATAACAATGAAAAACACCGGATACTGAATGATATCTTCAACAGGATAAAGGCTACCGGTAATTACACTTTTGATATCCGTAATTTCAATAATACCGACCTTTATGAAATAAAAAATAAAAACAGCCACCAGGTGTTTACCTACTTTCTTCATAAAAATTTTTTTATAGGAAGTTTTACCCCTTACCTGGTAGAGGATGTGGTCCGGAACGTTACATCAGGTTACCGGCTCGGCTTCCTGCAAGCCTACGGTTCGGTGCTTGATTTTCCGACCATCAAAGGAGATGAAGGTAATCTTTATTTTAATCCCCATGAACTGCCATCGCTGATCACGACTTTCACTGACCCTTCACTCGACGAAGCGTTTAAAAAAATATCCGGATTTTCAGGCCCTGGATATTTTGATATCAATTTTGAAAAAAACAGGTTCCTGATGAATGGAATAACCATTGCTTCCGGTGACACAACTCCTACTTATATTTCTACATTGGCTGATCAGACACCTGGGGAAATATCCTGTTTTAACCTGATGCCTGCCAATACGGCCTATATGTTTGATTATACCTTTCAAAATTTTTCGGAATGGAGATTGAGGACGGATCGCTATTGGCAGGATCACAACAGGCAGGCTATAAACCGTAAAAAAGCATTACTGAACCGCTATAATATTCATGAAACGGATTTTTATAATTCCATCGGAAATGAAATTTCCCTGGCAGGATTCGAAACAGGTGACCTGGACAATCCTGAAAAAATAATCCTGATTCAGTCCGGCGATACTACCAAAATTATGGATTTCATGAATACCCTTACTCAAACCGTGAATTATGCCCAGGCAGATACAATGTATTATGAACTTTATGGTAGTTTTAAAATAAGACAACTCCCGGTTGAAAATTTTCCTTCTTCCCTATTGGGTGATCTATTCAGTGATTTTGACAATACCTATTATACTTTGTACAGGAATTACCTTGTGCTGGGAAACAACATGGAAGCAGTAGAAAATTTCCTGGAAAACCAGCAGGATGACAATACCTGGGGAAAATCCGTGGGATTTGTTCAATATTTCGATAATGTTCAGAAAAAAGCCAATTTCAGCCTGTTTGTTAACCTGAACCGGGCCTATAGTACAATATATTATTTGCTCGATAATAAGTGGAAGGGCGTTTTTAAACAATATGAAAGGCAATTCCGGCAGTTCGATATCCTTTCCCTGCAATTCGTGAATATCAACCACAAAATTTACAGTAACATAGCTTTGCAGCATAAGATTCCATCCACGACCATTGAAAAACCGTCGGAGTTTCTCGCCGACCAATTGGTGCCTGCCGAATCCAAACTCGCTGAGAAACCTTTCGTGGTTAAAAATCACTTAGACCAATCGCTTGAAGTTTTATTACAGGATACGACCGGAACCCTATACCAGGTTTCCTCAGACGGTAAAATTAACTGGAAGAAAAAATTTGATCATAATATCATTGGCGATGTTTACCAGATAGATTATTATGACAACGGGAAATTACAATACCTGTTCAATACGGGAAACAGCCTTCAACTGATCGACCGGAATGGAGATAACGTTGAAGATTTTCCTTTGGTTTTTGGTGATAGTCTGTGGGTGCAATGGCTGAATGTTGTCGATTATGATAACAGCAAGCGATACCGTTTCATCATTTCCGATCAGCGGGGGAAGTTGTACCTTTTCGATAAACAAGGGAAGGTGCTTGAGGGATGGAACGGCCTGGACATGAAGGGATCGTTGGTACAGGAACCATTCCATATACGGGTGAGGGGAAGGGATTGTATCCTCGCCGTGGGGAATGAGGGCATGATTCATATGCTCAACCGGCACGGTGAGGAGTACCCTGGTTTTCCTTATAAATTCTCAAGCCCTTTAAACGGACCCGTATTTGTTCAGCCGGGCCCGGATTTTTCCAGGACGCTGATCAATGTAGTTACCGCTGACGGCGAATTGATCCGGCTGAACCTTGAAGGAAAAATTATCGATTCAAAACAATTATATAAACAGGGAAACAGCAGTTATTTTCAGCTAATCCCCAGCACGTCCAATGACAATTATATCATTTCCCGCCAGGATTATAACAAAGTTTCCTTACTTACCAGGGACGGCGACCCGCTATTCGATAAGGAGCTTTTATTCTCTGGAAGGCTGAAGGTTCAATATTATAATTTCGGCGTTAACAGCGATATTTTTGCCTTAACGGATGAACAGCAGGAATTTACTTACCTGTATGACCGGGAAGGAAATCTTATTAATAACCAGCCACTCGAAAGCGCTTACGAAGTAGCCATCCTCTATTCCGAAGCCAATAACCGGTATAAGGTGTACAGTTGCTACGGGAATGAATTCAGGATATCAATGTTCTATCCGTAAGGAGATGATTCTTTAAGCATATTCCTGTCTGGTATTTAATACAGATGATAAAGCAATCCTCTAATTTGACTTTGAAATTTTATTCTGATTTTTGAATAACTTCCGCCTTTTTACTAATGGATTGATTTTCAATGATTTAAGTAAAATAACATTATAGAGCACTAAAATTCCCTCTAAATCCTGCAACCCTTTCGACCCTTTAAGCATCTATTTATAAAAAAACCATGAAACGCGAAGGACATCTTTACCTGCTTATCGGACTGATCGCCGGCGTGTTGGTATTTTTTCAGTTCAATCCGTTTATAACCGGTAATGAGAATCTTGTTTCAAAAGTTAAAAAAGTAGATGAATTCAAACAATTGCTGGTGAACGTAAAATGCAACATATACTTTATAGAAGGGGAGGACCAGGGTATTGTTTATGAAGGACCTGCCTCAATGGTTAAAAATATCAGGATCACCGTTGACCAAGGTTGTATTACCATTGATAGGGCAAGTTCGAACCTTAAAGGTTTATTTTTCGGATGGATGAACCGGAAGTTTGTGAATCCCGTAAATATCTATATTGTAGTGCATGATATTCATTCCCTTGAAACGGGGAATACAACAAAAATGATCGTAATGGACGACCTGAAAAACAATAAACTCATATTTCCGCTGACCCACTCCGAAAAAGGTACAGAACTTTAATTTATAACCCACAATTAAATTTTATAACGATGAAATTAAGAATACTTTTATTTTTTGTTCTTGGATTATTTATTGCCTTCCCTGGTATAAGTCAAAAGGAAACAAGAAATGTTTCAAACTTTCACCGCATTTCCTTCGGGATTCCCGGTGACCTTTACCTGAAACAAGGCAGCGTGCAAAGTGTCCGCCTGGAAGGAGACCAGGATGACCTTGATAAAATAAGGACTGAAGTGGTTAACGGGCAGTTAAGGATCTACATTGAAGATCACCACTGGTGGAACTGGAATTTCAGGAATAATATAGAAGTATATATTACGGTTCCGGAGATTGATGGAGTTTCTCTTGGGGGCTCGGGTAAAGTAATGAGTGATGGATCCATTCGGTCGGATAATATGGATTTATCAGTCAGCGGATCGGGGAGGATGGAAATGGATGTAAAGTCGGACCGGATGAAACTGGATGTTAGCGGTTCCGGACATATGGACCTCAAAGTTGATGGTGGAGATATTGACCAGCAGATCAGCGGTTCGGGAAGCATAACTCTGGAAGGCAATGCAGAAAATTGTGATCTCGATATCAGCGGATCGGGGAAACTGGATGCTTTTGATATGAATGCCAAATCCTATACCATTTCGATCAGCGGATCCGGAAGGAGCAGTGTTTCTGTGAGCCAGGCAATTACGGCGAATATCAGCGGGAGCGGGAGTGTGGTTTACAGGGGATCGCCGGATATGGTGATTTCGAAGGTATCAGGAAGTGGAAGGGTGCGAAAAATGGATTAAAGGGCGCGAAGGTTTCTCGCAAAGACGGTTCACGCCAAGGCGCAAAGATCGCAAAGATGAGATTCACGCTAAGGCGCAAAGAACGCGAAGATTGGTTTCACGCCAGGGCGCAAAGAACGCGAAGATTGGTTGCACGCCAAGGCGCAAAGATCGCAAAGATGAGATTCACGCCAAGGCGCAAAGAACGCAAAGATTGGTTTCACGCATAGGCGTAAAGATCGCAACGTCCTTTATCTACATATTAATTAATGGCGGTTCGCACTTTTCTAAAGCGCGTAAAATATTATCAATATATTGGTTCATTTAATAATGATCGATGTGAATAAAGATGGCTTGGCGAACTTTGCGGCTTAGCGTGCGCTCTATTCCTCATATTGAATTATGAATCTCGTTAGTACCCCCCGAGGTATTTCCTCGTCACCCATTCCAGGGTAATCAATGCTAGAAGGACGAAAAATATCCATTTTGAATTAATAAGTGCGCTGATATTTTCCGAAGATGAAATAACGGGTTTTGCATTTTTAAACAGGGGAAGGTCGGCGATATTACTTATTTCACCGGCTGTGAAAAAACTCCCAGATGATTTTGCTGCAAGCTTCCTCAACGTACCGAAATCCGCTGTCAGATTTATCGATTCAACCTGTTGGTGGCGGACGGTGAACATTCCGGAGGAGGAATAATCTTTACCGTTCATGGTAGTTTTGGCGAGGAATTTATAAACCCCGTCGTTCATGCCGCTGATCCTGTATCGTGTGCTGGTTTCACTGGTCACATAGGAATATTCTGTTTTTTCTCCCTTTTCTGAAGTTATTTCAAGCGATACATCCTGCCCGTATACCCTTTCATATACGTCATTATAAGCTTCGGTTTCAAATTCTACGGCTTTATTATCCAGGAATTCATTTTTAATGGGATAAACCCGGAATTTACGACGATCTTCCCTGGAACTTGTAAATTGGATCAATTTTAGAAAAAAGGAGTTAAAGGCATCATGGTTATTATCTTCCAGGTATTCATTGAGTCTCCATCGCCATATTCCTTCTCCGGCGATCACCGCCTGTTTAACGTTACCTTCGCGGTTTATCACGATCAGCGGCCTTGAAGTTACCATACTTTCTATCTTTTGAAAAAGAACAATTTCCCCGCTGTTTCCCAAAGAATATTCGCCAAAGGGCACGGACAAGGGTGGAAATTTTGTAAAAACATTTTCTTCATTTTCACTAATGTTGAAACCGGTAAACGAACTGTTAATAACGGGGAAGGCATTGTCGTTCCTTGATGTCATAGTCCTTATTTTAAACCAGCCCAGCCGGTTATTCAGGGCACTTAGATTTGTTTTTGGACCAATGATAAAGATGGAAGGTAATTCATCCAGTTTGTTATTCCTGACAAGATCGTTAAATGAGCCTTTCGAATCGGGTAACTCATGATAAATGACCAGGCTGTATTTATCCGGTTTAAATTTTCCGATATCAGGCGTCAGGATGGTCAGATCGTAGTTCGCATTATTTTCAATAACTGCGCGAAGGGCTTTAATATCGGGATGCGGAGCATGCGCTAACAGCAGAATCTTTTCGCGGCTTTCGACCACATCCAGATAGGTTTCCCTGGAATTATTTGCATTGGTAAGCTCATTTTCCAGGGGATGCACATGGATCGTATACCGTTGGGTACCCGGTTTATCGGCTTCCAGAATAAATTCTACTTTTTGCAGGCCGCGTGGGTTTTCGAAATTTATTTTTTTTGTATCGATCACCTTGCCGTTGTGTATCACGTCGACGGAAGTGGTTTTTGAAAAATATCCTTTATTGAAGATCTCGGCATCCATGGTGAATTTATTCCCCTGGTAAACCACTTTGTTATTGTAAATATTGCGAAGGCTTAAATCATTCCTTTCGACGGTGTCGCCGATGCCTATGGTGGCAACAGGATACTTATAATTATGAAATACAGGCGAGGTTCCGGCGGTATATATTCCATCGGAAGCCAGGATCACTCCGGCGATGTTTTTGCCTTCATAACGGTTTTCAATATCATTGAAAAATCCGCTCAGATTGGTTTGTTGAACATTGAAATGAATATCCTTTAATACCGGATAAACTTTGCCGTCGATACCCATGTATTCTACATTAAGGTGATTTTTTGCGAGTTCATCCCCAAGGCCGGAAATTTTATCTTTTAACTGTCGCCGCATAGCAGAATCCAGGACGGAAGAGATCGAAGTTGAATTATCGAGCGCCACAATAACCATGGGCCTTTCGGTTTGCCGGGTTAAATGTCTTGACAGGGGGTCCAGCAGAAGTGTGAACAAGGCAAAAACCAGAATAAACCTGGCCAATGACAATAAAATTGAAATATTTTTCTTCCAGGGGTTTTTTCTTCTATACAATAAATAAGCATAACCGGCCGCAAGAATAATCCCGGCCAGGATAAGCCATCGCGAATGTTCGAAAATCAGCATTCAGGTTGAAAAATCATTTTATTATCAGGTAAGCATTCCGCCATCCACCTGGATCACCTGCCCGGATATATAAGAGGCAAGGTCGGAAGCAAGGAAAATTACGCAATTGGCAACATCCTCCGTGGTGCCACTGCGTTTTAACGGAATATTGTCGGTCCATGTTTTTATCATGGCAGGGTCCAGGTTTGCTGTCATTTCGGTTTCGATGAATCCTGGAGCGATCGCATTGCAGCGGATATTTCTTGAACCCAGTTCGATGGCAATGGATTTTGTAAATCCGATGATCCCTGCTTTTGATGCAGCATAGTTGGCCTGCCCGGCATTCCCTTTAATACCCACGACAGAAGTCATATTGATAATACAGCCGGCCCGTTGTTTCATAAAGGGCCTGGAGGCTGCCTTAACCGTATTAAAACATGATTTGAGGTTTATGTTGATCACCTTGTCCCACATTTCTTCGGTCATTCTCATTAACAGATTATCCTGCGTAATTCCTGCATTATTAACCAATACATCAAGACTGCCAAATTCAGTAATTACGTCGTTGATCAGTTTTTCCGCTTCCTCAAATACAGAAGCATCGGAGCGATAACCTTTCGATTTAACCCCGAATTCAGAAGTCAACTCTTTTTCAAGGGCCTGTCCTTTTTCAACGCTGGAAAGATACGTATATGCTACATTGGCGCCGTTTTCTGCGCATTTCCGTGCAATGGAACGTCCGATACCCCTAGACGCACCGGTGATAAGAACGGTTTTGCCTTCAATTAACTTCATAGTATTGTCTTTTTTTTATTAATTAAGCGGTCCGATCAAAAATATACTTTCCCATGATGAAATGAAAAGGTTTACCCCGGCTTTTGTAAATTCCCGAATTGAAAAATATAACGGGTAATGGATTCGGGTAATAAGAAAAGTTTTTCTGCGTATGATATAAAATATACATTTATATTCCTGCTGATCCTTTCGGTTATTTCCGCATTATTTATTTATGCAACCGCATGCGGAATTAACCTGACGTATGATTCCGGCATCTATATCCGGTGGGCAAAAACAATTGGCGGAAACCCGGCAGATTATTTTACTCCCGGTCCTGAATATTTTCACTGGCCTCCGCTGTTCAGCTATATTATTTTTCTCCTTAAAATAAGAACGGGGATAGGATATTCATTCATGCAATTTATATTCCTGGTTATAAATTTTCTGCTGCTGATCCTTATCGGAAACAAAACCCTGAACCATGTTTTCACAAAAATTACCTGGACGGCCATAACGTGCACCGGTGTTTCCTTTCTTATGATTCATGTCTTTTTATGGAGTGAACCATTCTTTCTGCTGATACTTTCCGGCCTCATCCTTCTTATGGACCGTTATCTTAAAAAGGGTAAACCGGGAATTTTACTCATTGCAATCCTTTTATCCAATCTTTTATGTCTTCAGCGGAACGCAGGAATATTTATCCTATTCGGGATTATGGCGGCCATTCTCTGGTATATTCCCGGAAAGAAAGGTGTATTAACGGCACTCATTTATATATTCCCATCGATGATTGCCTTTATTCTTTGGAATTTTATTATTAATGGCAGCGGCGATATTTTTCAAATGTCATTTTTTTCTGACTTCCTGCATAATATAATAAATTACTTCAATGATATTTCAGCCTGGTTGGTTCCCCGGCTTTTTAATCACTGGCTCAGGATTCTGTTCCTGTTGGTCATATTATTATTCATTATTTCCAACCGAACCTACAGCCGGCATTACAGGGATCCTTCCGGAGTATTTATATATTTAATTATAATCTATATTCTGGGCATAAGTTCATTGGGGAAAATTGATTCCTATGAATCGGAAAGGTATTTATCGGTGATTTACCCCGGGTTCATTCTCCTTTTCATGAAATCTATTTCTGCCTATTGGCACAGGATAAGGTTCTCATTCAGAATAGTCCTTGCGATTTTCCTTCTGATCTGGTTTTCCTATACGGTATCACGGTCTTTAATTAATGCAGGGCGATGGCATGCAGCCAGTTGTCAGGCTACTTATTCGCGTTAAAGTGCAAAACAGGGAAATGCCTTTTTTAGTCAGGTTAAATGGTATAAATTTGAACACTTTTATAACCAAAAAACATATCCAATGGCATCATCATATGATTTAATAGTGATAGGATCAGGCCCTGGCGGTTACGTCGCTGCTATCAGGGCATCACAACTGGGCATGAAAACCGGTGTTGTTGAAATGGCTGAATTGGGTGGCATCTGTCTTAACTGGGGGTGTATACCGACAAAAGCGCTATTAAAAAGCGCGGAGGTATTTGATTATATAAAACATGCGGAAGAATTCGGGATCAAGGTTACCGGTGCTAAACCGGATTTCGCTGCGATGGTAAAAAGAAGCCGTGAGGTGGCCAACGGAATGAGCAAGGGAGTCCAGTTCCTTTTCAAAAAAAACAATATTGATGTAATCAGGGGAACAGGCAAAGTCATGCCTAACAAAAAAGTTTTGGTTAAGGATGAATCGGGAAAATCAACGGAATATACGGCCAGCCATATTATGATCGCTACCGGAGGGCGATCGAAAGAACTGCCGGCTTTAAAGATTGATAATGAAAAAATCATCGGGTACAGGAAAGCCATGGTTCTTGAGAAGCTGCCGGAATCGATGGTGATCGTCGGATCAGGTGCTATCGGAACGGAATTCGCATCTTTCTATCATTCCCTCGGCACCAAAGTCACCCTGGTTGAATTCCTTCCCAATATTGTTCCGGTAGAAGATGAAGAGGTATCAAAACAACTGGAAAGGATTTTCAAGAAGGAGGGCATTACGGTAATGACAAGCTCAGAAGTCACTTCCGTTGATACCAAGGGGAAAAAATGCAAGGTCACGATTAAAACAAAAAAAGGCGAAGAAAAAATTGAAGCGGATATTGTGCTGTCCGCTGTCGGTATAGCCACCAATCTTGAAGGGATTGGCCTGGAAGAGGTAGGGATAAAACTGGATAAGGATAAAATTCATGTAGATGATTATTATCAAACCAATGTTCCGGGATATTATGCCATCGGGGATATCGTAAAAGGCCCGGCACTGGCGCATGTGGCCTCCGCTGAAGGGATCATTTGCGTGGAGAACATCGCCGGTCTCAATCCCGAGCCTATGAACTATAATAATATTCCGGGGTGTACCTATTGTCACCCCGAAATCGCTTCTGTCGGTTTCACGGAAAAAGCGGCCAAAGAAGCCGGTTATGAGATAAAGGTGGGTAAATTTCCCTTTTCGGCATCTGGCAAGGCCAGCGCTGCAGGCGCCAAGGAAGGATTTATCAAGGTTATCTTTGATGCCAGATACGGTGAATGGCTCGGAGCCCATTTTATAGGAGCCAATGTAACGGAAATGATTGCGGAAGTAGTGGTGGCCAGGAAGCTGGAAACCACGGGACACGAAATTATTAAAGCCGTTCACCCGCATCCTACTATGTCGGAAGCCATCATGCACGCGGCCGCAGCGGCTTACGGTGAAGTGATTGACTTGTAAATTTCACTGAACTATAACCCGGGTGATGAAGGCAGCGGGAATTGCCATACTATCTGTTTTGCTTTCTTTTAGCATCCGGCTGTATTCCCAGACCCGTGGAATCGGCGACCAGGTCATTTTCATCAGGGGAATTGAAAATTCCAAACCTGCGGTAAGCGGTTCCGGCGTTATTCTAAGGGATAACCAGGCAGCCGCTTTTATAAAAAGTTTTAAGGGGGCCGACAGTATATTACTTTTTACTTCCGATTCCATTAGAATTATCCCCCAAACTGTGCTGGCTTATGATGATGCTACGGGCTTATTTTTGTTTTCCTATACATTAAAAGGCCGTTCAGCAGCCACCTATTCAATAGTGCAGGAAAGCCCACCGGTAAACGGGAGCAACGTTATTCTGGTGAAGGCCGGCGAGGCAAAAATAAGAAATATAATTCCGTCCAATATCCGTACCGGTGAATCGATTCCCGGGTATGGATATTTCCTGACAGTGACCAACGAAGATCAGGGTCTTAATGACGGCACCGTTGTTTTTAATGAAGAT
>CAYNCU010000006.1:0-15289 GCA_964395765.1 uncultured Roseivirgaceae bacterium
CCCTTTCAGGTGACCCTGATGGGGGGAGTAACCTTTCCCCATCAGCGTCTCGCGCAGCGGACTCTGATGCTAAGAAAAGCTGACCTTTCCTCACCATCTTATCACGAAGTAGACTCTGATGCTAAGAAAAGCAGACTTTCCCCCATCAGCATCTCGTGGAGCGGACTCTGATGATCGTGATATAATGCACCTTAACACCCATTGCCCCTTTTTTTCATTATAAAATTGGTATCACAATTTGATTTAATTTCATAATTTAATATTAGTAAACTGTTCTTTCCAATTTGACAGGGTCCCATGAAAATTTCTAAAACCATAATGCCTCTTCTGAAATGGGCTTGCTTTTTGATAATGTTGTCCGGATGTTCGATTAAATCCGGAGATAATAATTATTCTTCGGAAAGCCTGTACCGGCCTGTCATTCATTTTACCCCGTCTGTGAACTGGACCAATGATCCTAATGGCCTGGTATACTATAATGGTAAATATCACCTGTTCTTCCAGTATAATCCATTCGGAAGAAAATGGGGCCATATGAGCTGGGGACATGCAGAATCGGAAAACCTGTATGACTGGAATCATCTTCCGGTAGCTTTAAGAGAAATGGACAGTACCATGATCTTTTCCGGGAGTGCCGTCATTGATAAAAACAATTCCGGCGGAATTTGCCCTGCCGGCACTAAAGATTGTATGGTTGCCATATTCACAGCCAGTCATAAAAACAATCTTCAAAATCAATACCTGGCTTATAGCCCTGACGCAGGCCAGCACTGGTACCAGTATCAACATAACCCGGTTATTGACCTGGGTAAACAAGATTTCCGTGATCCTAACCTTTTTATTTATCATGATTCCTGGCGGCTGGCGGTAAGCCTGCCCCTTGAGCATAAGATTCTTTTTTATAAATCAGGTAACCTGGTAACTTGGCAAAAGACAGGGGAGTTCGGGAATCAAGGGGATACCTCAAAGATCTGGGAATGCCCTGATATGGTTCGTGTACCGGTTAATGAAAATGACAGTACTACGTGGGTCCTGTTAATTTCTTCCGGAAGCCCTTATGACAGTTCTTTCACAGGGATGCAATATTTTGTAGGGTCTTTCAACGGGAAATCTTTTGTGTGCCCGGAAACCGGCTCACAGCCCCGCTGGCTGGATTATGGCAAAGACTTTTATGCTGCCATCACTTATAATGATCTTCCCAAGGGCCTCCCGATTATGTTAGGCTGGGTAAATAACTGGGCCTATGCCAATGATATCCCTACCGGTAGTTGGAGAGGAATGATGTCAGTACCGCGAAATTTAAGCCTGGGAAGTATTGACGGTAATCTTTTTCTTCAACAAAAACCATTAAACATTCCTGATCATTTTATAGATGAAAATGCATATGAAATCAATGATGTTGAATTAAATAATACAACATCCGATCTGGATGAAATAAGCGGAGATGCCTTTATCCTTGACGCGGATATGGTAAACCATTCGGCAGTGGAATTCGGTATAAAAATATTCCGATCTGAAAAATTTCAGACTGAAATCGGAGTTGATGCGGATAAAAAGAATTTTTTTATTGACAGGCGAACATCGGGGATGATTAATTTTAATAAACTTTTTCCAAGCCGGGAATCGGCACCGTTTAAGAAATTCACTGACACCATGAATATCCACATGATTGTAGATCACTCGGTTATTGAATTGTTCGCAGAAAACGGAATGACAGTCATGACAGAACAGGTATTTCCTGCCGGGGATGCAAAGGGCATTAGCCTATTTGCCAGGGGAGGAATCGCAGAATTTAAAAGGGTGAGAATTTCAAAAATAAACCCTTGATAAAGTGAGGGTTTTAAAGATTATTTCGCCAGTTGAATCAGTATGATGAATATTCAATGAAAAATGATATTCTGTATGGGAGGACGGAGCCTTACTGAGTTTGTTCTACTTTATAAGCAGTCACAGTATTGAAGAGCTTTCCATTTTCATCCACCCCGGAAATTTCAACCAGGAATATTCCTGTATTATCAGTGGCTTTGAATCTCAACAAAGTCGTTTTACCCTTACTAACTTTAATGGCAGGATCCCAGTAAACGACAGGCCGTAAATCGGGATCCTGGTCATCACCCGAATTCAGCTCTGGTTGTGATTCTCCAAATGACTTTCCCAGGTAATATCCCCGGTATACGAAGGTGTTTGGGTAGGAAAGTATTTCCTTTTCCCAGTAGTGGTCGCCGGTGGTAACCTTCACTATTCCGTCCAGGATCATAAGAGGATCAAAATGATAGAGTGATTTATAATTGGTATAGAACGCCACAGTTGTCAAGGAACTAAATGGTGTTTGAAGAATTTCCTTTTCGTCATAGGTGAATAATCCGTCGACGAGGTACCATGGATGATACATAAAAGAATAATTGGTCTGGTCATTCAGGAGCCTGAAAGAAGGATTTCCTTTATTATTATATCTTCTTGCACTTAACATGACGGAAGTAATAAAATCATCAAGATCTTTCAGCAATTTGAATTTTGACATATCATAATGCATATCGGGCTTTGGAAAAGCAGGAGTTGAATTCGCAGGCTGGAAGGCCACGGACTGGTTCTGAATAAATATTTCATTGATCTTCCGGCGTAGTTTTAAATGATAAATATACTGGTCAATTTCCCGTGTATGCACAGGTTTTCCATCGGAAAGTGGTCCGAAGGTGATATGATCCCAAACAGGGATCTCCTTAATATACGGCATTTGTTCCTGGAAAGGATTCATATCAAGCACCTGGATAATTTCTGACTGGTTGATATCAGGAAGATCCGTTTGAAAGTTTCCGTTCATCGACTTTGTCCGTAAGAATTTGTGCTGCCCGGACAGGTATACGGACAACTGGTTTGAATTTATTACGGCTGTCTTATCCGTTTTGAGCACGGCCCCTTCCAGGCTTAGATTTTTTTCAGGTTGATAAACGATGGGAAAGTTTAGCTGCGCGGGCTGTGCAGCATTTGTTTTTATCGATGATAAATTGTTATGAGTGTCACCGGAATAAGGAATTTGAGAGAAATCCAGAACCGACGCTGACAGATCATATCCGGTACCTGATCCAGAAGATTCGATTTCCAGGGAGACGCTATCGCCGGGGTTGTATATATTTTTATCAAAAGTAATATGCAAAGTAGGTGATGAATGTAAAATACTGTCAGGTATTTCAGAGGAAGAAAGGAGAGGGTATGTCGTTGAGATATAATTAACCGGCAGTGAGGAGTTATAAACGGGGATCTTCATCTGGAATATGCCAAGGCCGTCAAAATTAAGGTTCCATCGCGTCATAACTTCAAGCCTGTAAATATCGTCATTCCACTCGATCGGGATATCAAAGGATCCATGGGCCGTGCCATCGGAGATTTTTAACTTCTGGTCAGTCATCAGTTTCCCTCCCGAATTAAACAGTCCCACATGGGCCACCCTGGTTTCGGAATCCTTATTCAAAATATATATGCTGTACCAGATGGTTTCACCGGATACGTAAAACGATTTGTTCAATACAATGAATATTTTATCCGGTTCGGCGGGGGGTGCACACTGCAAAGCGGGAACAATCCCTTCTGAAAGAAACAAGAAAAGACAAAACTTAAATAAGAACAATATACTATTTAATTTCTCTTTTTTCATAAATGATTACCAATAAGAAGGTTCTACTAAGCTGCTGTTTGGCAAGGTGAGACAATCATAACAATAAGTGGGTCGGGGAATATCACTGCAGGGATAGTGGACATAATGAGGCAGAAGATCGGCGGGCCTTCCCTTGACCCTTATGATATTCACTGCGGCCACCTCAAAATTGCCCAGTACTACCTCGTCTTTGTTAGTAATATTGTGCACATTTCCTATTACTGCCGCCGGTGGCGTATCAAGAAAACTTCCCGATGGATTCGACACGGATTTTAACTTGGACCAATAATCATAAGCTTCCCGGGTAATGCTGTATTGTGAAATATTATAATAATGGGCCAAATAGAATTGCACATCAGGTTCCGCCAACCGGGTAAGGATTAAATGATGTTCAAGTTCCCCCCCTTTAAGCTCCTGGCCGTTATAAAGCTGTATGTCCTGGTAATTGATATCATTCGTCATATAACAGGTTTTGGGATGAGCTAAGGGCGTATTGTTATTATATTCCATGAAGTTATAAGCTTCAAGCACCCTCCACCTGAGAAAGGCATATGACTTTGCGCTTTGAACGGGTGTATTGATATATAAATCAATCTGCCAGGAATCAATAACCGGATCACCGGCACTGTTGGGTAATTTAACATTTTCCATTTCAGTATAGGCCGTATCCGGTTTTACCGGGTAAGGCATAATTTCAGGGTCGGATTCATACGTCCGCCCGTTGGCAGTTCTGATCCTAATTGCATATTGTTTTCCCGGCTGTGCCTTGATCATGTCACCATCAATCTGGTATGTTCCGTCGGGGCTTTGAAAGCAGGTATCAATGACTTTTCCGTTTTCCAGGATCCAAACCTGCGCCCCGTTTTCAAGGGTGGTCGTCAGCGAACCGTAAACGGATGTCCGGGCAATATGGAGGTATTGCTTTTCCTGAAGATTGGTAATCCCGCCATCAACTACAAGAATTGATGAGCCGTTGGATTCCGGGTGGTAATTAAATTGTTCGATGCATCCGGTCAGTGCTCCAATAAATAAAATCGAGCTTAGAATAAAGCATAAGGTGAATGGTGAATGGTATAGTTTTATCTGATCCATGCTTTTTACCAGTAAGGTGGAAAATCAAAGCTGCTGTTGGGCAAAGAAAGGCAATTACCGCAATACCCAGGCATGGGATAATCGCTGCAGGGATCATGTACATAATAAGGCAGCACAGTGGCACGGGTACATCTTACTCTAATTATATTTTCCGCAGCAACTTCAAAATAACCCAATACTATTTCGTCTTTGTTATTTACATTATGAACATTACCGATAACGGCCGCCGGTGGTGTATCAAGAAAACTGCCGGATGGATTGGCTACCGACTTTAACTGGGTCCAGTATTCATAAGCCTCTTTACTGATGCTGTATTGAGATATATTAAAATAATGAAGATAATAAAATTCATAATTGGGCTGTGGAAATTTTGTTTCTAATAAATGATGGGTAAGCTCTCCGCCAGAGAGATTTTGTCCGTCGAAAAGCTCAATATTCTGGTTGTCCGCTCCTTTATCGATAAAACAGTAATGGGGGGCCGATAAGGGACTTCCATTATAATATTCTCTGAATGAATAAGCCTCAAACACCTGCCATCGAAGAAAGGCATATGACTTTTCTGTCCGTACCGGAGTGTCGATATATAAATTGATTTGCCAACTGTCAATCACCAGATCGCCTTCAGCATTCGGCCTTTTAGCATTCCCCATTTCAATGTAGGCTGAATCGGGTTTGACCGGATAGGGCATGGTTTCGGGATCAGACCTGTAGAGCTGCCCGTTCCAGGTTGTAATTTCAACAGAATACTGATTTCCCGGTTTGGCTTTGATCTTGTCGCCATCGATCTGGTAAGTTCCCGGCCACGTGAGGTAACAGGTGTCCACAGCCTTACCGTTTTCAAGAATACGGACTAAGTCGACAGATTCGGATTCCAGCGATTTGGATCCGTAAGCGGAAGTCCAGCTAAGGTGAAGGTATTGCTTTTCCTGTAAATTGGTAATCCCTCCGTCAACTACAAGAAGTGTGGTATCCCTGGATTCCGGGTGGTAATTAAATGGCTCTACACATCCCGAAAGAACGGCTTCAAATGAAAAGAATAAGGGAATATTTTTAATTAACTTAATTGACATCACCGATTATTCTGAATAACACATCAAAATTTAAAATTATAGGTAACCGAAGGAAATGCTTTTCCCAATACAGAAAGTTTATAGGCATTGGCATCCAGGTTATTGTCTTTCCTGAAAAATATAGAGAATGCATTATCCCTTGAGAGAATATTATAAACCGAAAAGGTAAAACTGTCGGTATACCGGTGGTTCCGGATTACATTTCTCCGGATAGTCAGCGCGGCATCCAGCCGGCTGTAATAGGGGATCCTGTATTCATTTCGTCCCGGGTAATAGGGAATGAAATAATAATCATAATAATACTCTGCGGTAGGCGCCGTAATTGGCCTGCCGGAACTGTATGTATAATTCAGGGCGAAGTCTGCTCCCCGTGTAATCTTAACATTAAACACGATATTCAATTGGTGGGGTTTATCATAATAAGTGGAGAACCAGTCGCCATTATTTACAGTGGTTTCCGGGTATTGAGTTCCTGAACGTACTATGGATTTTGAATATGTATAGGATAACCAGCCCGTTGGATTGCCGGTGAGCTTCCGGATATAAAATTCGGCTCCATATGATTCTCCATGTGCATCAATGATTTCCGTTTCGATATGCTGGTTAAGGCCCAGGTCGGCAAAGTCTTTATACAAAGGGATATGATTGGATGTTCTGTAGTACAGGTCAAGACTGGCTTCGTAGCGTGATCCGCCCAGGCTCCTGAAATATCCAAGGGAGTAATTATTGGCAGATTCGGGTAATATATACCGATTGCTGACCTGCCACAAGTCTACCGGGATCGGGGAAACGGTATTCGAGATCAGATGCATGAATTGATTCATGCGGTTGTAACTGGCTTTGAGTGAGCTTACCGCATTAATGTTATATTTCAATGCCAGCCTTGGGGCGGGCCTTCCGAAAGTGATGGTTTTCTGTCCTGATTGAAAAGTCACTGAATCGGTAATGGATGCGGTTGAAAAGGTTTCCCCCGGCTTATAGTCGTAAACCGTGGCCGGGCCAAGGCTTTCAAAATAATTAAAACGAAAACCTGCAGATAGGGAAAAAAGGTGATTTATGGTATATTCATCATTTATGAAAACTGCGGTTTCAAGTCCGTTTTCCCGCGTCACGGATTGTGGAATTACCTGGGATTTTTCCAGGTAAGGATCGATCCGGTCAGGAGAAGAAAGATATAAAATTCCTTCCAGGCCCGCCGTTATGTCATGCCCGGGGATTGTGGTAATTGATAATTCCTCTTTCGCTTTGTGATAAGAAAGTCCGTTGGTCAAAATATAAGCACTGAGCGTACCGGGGTTGATGTAATTATTCGTAAGTCGCCCGAAATTATAACTTAACTTATTCATGAAACGGTTCATGAACAACTGCCCCCACGTAAATCCGTAAATTTCATTTTTCCATTTAAATCCGAATTGCGTGGCAAACTGGACATGATCGTAACTCTGATAGGCAGATGCGGAGAGGGAACCGTGGTGCGGGAGTTTTTGTATGACTTTAATATTAAAATCATAAAAAGAGGCGGCACTGTGCTGTATATCGGGAACATTTGTCTTCTTAAGGATCCAGTCGGAATACGTTATTCTTCCCCCTGCCAGGATCGTCATATTCTTATTGAAAAGGGGAGTATTGACGGAAAGCTTACTGGTTACAAAACCGATCCCGCCGTCAATTTCAGGTTTATCCTCATTGAATCCTTTCAGGTTTACATCGAGCACCGATGATATCCTTCCACCGTATTGTGCGGGAATGTGGCCTTTGTATAGAGTAACATTGCTGACCATGTCCGGATTAAAAACAGAAAAGAAGCCCAGCGCATGGGATGAATTAAATATTATACCGTCGTCCTGCAGTACCAGGTTCTGGTCGGTGTTGCCTCCCCTTACATGAAAACCTTCCGTACCTTCCCCTGTCGTACTTACACCGGGCATGGTAAGAATGGATTTGATCACATCGGCTTCCCCCATAAAAACCGGAACTGTTTTTATATCCCGGGAAGAAAGCTTCGTGATTCCCGCAATGGTGGAATGGACAACTGATTCTTCCTGGCTTCCGGAAATTTCAACTTCTTTTAGTTGAATGGTCTTTGAGAAAAGCTCAATTTTCCAGGGGGCATTACCTTTCAAAACCAGGTCATACTTTTTTGTTTCATAACCCACATAGCTGACGGTAATAAAATGCAGACCCGTCGGAAGGGTTATGGAAAATTTGCCGTCAGCATCGGTGGTCAGTATCTTATTTACCGATTCCACGTCAATATTGACTCCGTTTAAAGGCAGGTCGGTTTGTCCGTCCGTAACTGTACCGGTAATCAATGCTTCCTTTTCTTGGACATTTGAAGTTGTATCGCCTAGCGTAATGTGATCCGTAGCCAGTGAAAGATTATTGGTCCTGAGGAAATTTTGCTGACGCCTTTTATTTATGAAATAATTCTGGGTGAATTCCTGTTCCAGGTCCTGTGATTTGGCTATAATTACCGCTGAGGAATTATAGAAAACATAGGTAAGGCCGACAGGCTGGAGTAAGGTATCAAGAAAATCAGTCAATGGTTTATCCCTTACCTCCAGCGTAGCAGTCAAGCCCAATAACCAGGCTGTTTTGTAATAGAAGCGGATATGATATTGTATGCCGACATTGGTTAAAATATGAGAAATATTTTCATGGTTATAACTTCCGGAAATTTCCGGTTGTATTTCAGTATTTTGTGCATAAAGCACTGATTGACTGATTATTAATAGGAAAATAATATGAAAATACCTTTTCAGATATCGCATGAAAATCAAAATAAAAATACAGACCTCCTAATATACTTATGATCTCCAACAACTATTGAATTTTATGAGGATAAATAAGTTGAAATTTGAATATCTTCATATTTCTTTCGGATACAGTACGAATATAGTAACGAAGAATGGGGAGAATTCATGGAGCAAAAAAGTTTTAAAATATTTTTTTTTAATAATAAAGGTCAATCCTGTTTTTCAACAGGCAAAATAGCATTCCTTTTTCTGTTCGTGATGCTGGGATGCCGGCCCGAAACTCCGAACACTTTTTTTACACTATTAAGACCTTCCGATACGCATGTCCGGTTTAAAAATACCCTGAAAGAAACCAATCAATTCAATATTATTGAATACCTGTATTTTAACAACGGAGGTGGTGTTGCCGCGGGAGATATCAATAACGACGGATTGCCCGATTTGTATTTTACCTCCAGTCAGGGAAGTAACCGGCTTTATTTGAATGAAGGAAATTTCAGGTTTAAGGATATTACGAAACAGGCCGGTGTTGATGGCGAAGGTAACTGGTCGACCGGGGTTACCATGGCCGATGTGAACGGAGACGGCTTGCTGGACATCTACGTTTGCTGCCTGGGAAATTATAAAGGAATAAAAGGACATAACTTATTGTATATCAATAACGGGAACCTGACTTTTACCGAAGAATCCCACCAGTATGGCCTGGATTTTTCAGGGTTCTCGACACAGGCCGCATTTTTCGATTATGATCTGGATGGTGATCTGGACATGTACCTGACAAATCACTCGGTACATTCTTCCAGAACTTACGGACCGGCCACCTTACGATATGAATTTGATCCCCTTGCAGGAGATCGTTTATTCAGGAATGTCACGCATAACGGCAAAACTTATTTTCTGGATGTTACGCGAAGGGTCGGGATTTACAGCAGCCAGATCGGTTATGGACTCGCGGTTAGCATCGGTGATGTGAACAATGACGGCTACCCGGATATTTATGTGGATAATGATTTTCATGAAAATGATTACCTCTATATTAATCATCGTGACGGAACTTTCTATGAGTTGCTTCCTGATATGATTGAACATACAAGCCGCTCATCCATGGGAAATGACATGGCTGATTTTAATAATGACGGGAATCTTGATATTGTGAGCCTTGATATGCTTCCCAATGATGAGATTACCCGGAAAAAATCGGGAGGAGATGACGATCTGGAGTTATACCAGTTGAAATTGGATAATGGTTATTATTATCAGTTTGTCAGGAACATGTTGCAGTTGAACCTGGGGGATAGTCATTTTGCAGAAATAGGCAGGTTCTCAGGGATATATTCCACGGACTGGTCGTGGAGCCCCTTATTTTGTGACCTGGACAACGATGGCTATAAAGATCTTTATATAACCAACGGGATCTACCGGAGAGCCAATGACCTCGATTATATAAAATCTTTGACGCAGAAGTCTGACCGCGGTATTCCATTGAACGATATGCGGAATCCCGATAATCTGTTATATGAAAAAATGCCGTTGAATCCGCTCGTCAATTATGTGTATAAAAATAACGGCGATCTGACTTTCACCAATGAAGCGGCCAGTTGGGGAATGAATTTCAAATCCTATTCCAATGGATCCTGTTATGCCGATTTGGATAATGACGGCGATCTTGATCTGGTTACTAATAATATTAATGGTGATGCTTTTATTTACAGGAATAACAGCGAGCTCTTCGTAAAGAATCATTTCATAAAATTTTCATTTAAGGGTGAGGGGGAAAATAAATTCGGCATTGGCGCCCGGGTTACGCTATATGAAAAGGGTAAAATGCAAATGGAGGAAAATTATACCACACGCGGATTTGAGTCTTCGGTACCTCCGGTTTTGTTGTTCGGGACGGGTAAGGCAGATTCAATCGATTCGGTATTAGTTCAATGGCCGGGAGGTAAAACGGAGAAACTTTATAATTTGAAGGCCGATCAGGAAATAACATTGGCCATAAAAAATGCCGGGGAAATCCCGGGATCGGGGAATAGGACCGGGAATGAGAAAAAATACCTGTTCTCAAAAGCGAAAGATATACCCGGACTGGTCTTTCAACATTCGGAAAACAGATTCACGGACTTATCAAGGAATTTTTTGACCCCCTATGATATGTCCAGGGAAGGTCCGTGCATTGCAGTAGGGGATGTAAATAATGATCACAGGCAGGATATTTTCTTTGGTAATGCGAAGGGTAAACCGGCTGAATTACTCGTTTCAGGTAAATCAGGATTCCGGAAAACAAATGATAAATTATTCGAAACGTTTGCGGGATACGAAGATGTGGCGGCGGTTTTTTTTGATGCCGATAACGACGGTGACCAGGATCTGTACGTGGTCAGCGGAGGCGATGAATACAAAGATAACAACCCGTTCATGCAGGACCGGCTATATATTAATGACGGTCACGGTAACTTCAGCTATGATAAAAATTCATTGCCTGTCTTTTATCATAACGGCTCATGCGTGAGTCCGGCGGACTTTGATGGCGATGGGGATATTGATTTGTTTGTCGGCTCGCGTTCGATTCCCGGAGCATACGGAATGCCGGCGCATTCTTATTTATTGGAAAATAATGGTTTCGGTCATTTTACCGATGTTACCCGGGAAAAATGTCCAGAGCTGTCTTCTCTCGGCATGATTACAGGAGCTTGCTGGGCGAATGTAAACAAGGATAAATCCCCCGACCTGATCCTGGCCGGTGAATGGATGCCGGTCACTGTTTTTTTGAATAAAAACGGGAAATTGTTAAAAGATGAACGGCTTAACGGGCTTCAGCAATCCAACGGACTTTGGTTTTGTATAAAAGCAGCGGACCTGGACGGTGACGGAGACATGGATCTCATTGCCGGTAACCTTGGTTTAAATGCCGGCATAAGAGCGGACAGTGCCAATCCTGTAAAATTATTTATCAATGATTTTGATAACAACGGCACCAGCGATCCTGTTATTACCTGGAAAAGAAACGGTAAAGATTATCCAATCGCCACCGTCGATGAACTGACCCGGCAGATCGGCTCTTTAAAAAACAAATTTCCAACTTATGCTTCCATGGCCGGCAAAACGGTTCAGGAAATTTTTTCACCCGAAAAACTGGATAGTTCAGTGATTAAAAATATATATGAATTCAGGTCTGGAATTTTTATAAACCAGGGGGATGGGATTTTTAAATTCAGTGCCCTCCCTGCAGAAGCGCAATTTTCTACGGTGACCCAAATTCTTGTTGATGATTTTGACATGGACGGGACTAAGGACATCCTGGTAGCCGGCAATCTTTACGAGGTACGCCCTTCCATAGGACGAATGGATGCAAGTTTCGGCTGGTTTCTGAAAGGAGAAATTAAAAAAGAAGGTGGTCTGATGTACCGCGCGGAATGGCCGGATCAAAGCGGCCTGATGATCAGAGGCCAGGCGGGTTCCCTGAATGAGTTCAATTTCGGAAATGATAAAATAATTGTGGCGGGGCTGAATAACGCAAAAGCGGAATACTATTCTGTGAATATAAAATAGAAAATTATTTTAACCTGTTAACGAGAGATCATGATAAGTAAAAAAATAATTCCAATCTTGAGCCTGGTATTTTTTCTCGCAGGTTGCAGGGATCACAAACAGGAAGCAAAGGTTGAACATGACAAAGACTGGGTACGGTACGTCAATCCCATGATGGGGACAGCTTCCACATTTGAATTTTCCCATGGTAATGTTTATCCGGCAGTGGCAAGACCCTGGGGAATGGATTTCTGGACGCCTCAAACCGGCGATATAGACAATACATGGATCTATCAATATGGATCGGATAAAATACAGGGAATCCGGCATACGCATGAACCGAGTCCCTGGATGGGAGATTACGGGGCCTTTTCTCTGATGGCTATAACAGGGAAACTGATTACCGATGGCAAACAGAGGGCTTCAGCCTTTGATCATCAGCATGAAACGGCAACCCCATATTATTACAGTGTTGTCCTCGAAGATTATCATATCCTGGCAGAGGTAACGGCAACTGACAGAGCCGCCATTATACGGTTTACTTTCCCTGCTTCCAGGGAATCTTATATTCTTTTTGATGCCTTTGATAAAGGATCTTATGTACGGTACAATACCGACAGCGACCGTTTTCAAGGCTATGTAACCAATAACAGCGGCGGTGTTCCGGATAATTTCAGGGAATATTTTTATGGAAAATTGAGTAAAAAACCTGCGGCTTCCGGTGTCTGGGATAAGAATAAAATTTATAATAATCAATCCGAAAAAAAAGGAGATCATGTCGGAGCCTGGTTCCGCTATCAATCTACAGACAAGGAGCAGGTTGAAATAAGGGTCGGGTCCTCATTTATCAGTAATGAACAGGCGGAAAGGAACCTCGAAAATGAAATCGGCGACAGCACCTTCGAAGAGGTAAAAGAGAGAAACAAGGAAATATGGAATGCTCATTTAAACAGGATTCAGGTTGAAGGCGGAACTGAGAATCAATTTAAAGTTTTCTATACCTGCCTGTACAGGTCATTATTATTTCCGAGAATTTTTTATGAATTTGATAAAACGGGAAACATGATCCATTATAGCCCCTATGACGGGAAAATTCACCCGGGCCCCATGTTTGCCGACGACGGTTTCTGGGATACTTTCAGGGCTGTGTTTCCCCTGTTTACCTTACTTTATCCCGATCGGGAATCCCTGATGATGCAGTGGCTTGTCAATGCAGGGAAGGAAGGAGGATGGCTCCCGATCTGGCCCAGTCCGGGTTACAGAAAAGTTATGATCGGTTCGCATAATGCTTCCCTGTTGGCTGATGCCATGGTTAAGGGGATCCATGGTTTTGATTCCTTAAAAGCATTTGAGGGTGTGGTAAAGGAAGCAACCGAAATCGCCCCTGATTTTGCGCCCGGCAGAGATGGGCTCCAATATTACCTTAAACTCGGATATTGTCCCTACCCGGAGGTCAGGGAATCGACTGCAAAAACCCTGGAATATGCCTACGATGATTTCTGCATCAGGCAAATGGCTGACATTTTGGGGAAAAAGAAAGAAGACAGCATCTTTTATCAACGTGCTTTCAATTACCGTAATGTTTTTGATAAGTCCAGGCTGTTAATGCAGGGAAGAAAATCGGATGGTTCATTCCTGCATTCATTCAGCCCCTTTGCCTGGGGCGGCCCATTTACTGAAGGGAATGCCTGGCATTATACCTGGTCGGTATTCCAGGACCCGCAGGGCCTGATCGACCTGATGGGAGGTCGGGAAGAATTTGTCAAAATGATGGATTCGGTATTCGATTTACCCCCCGTATTCGATAAGGGAACTTATCCCATTGTCATCCATGAAATTTCGGAGATGGTAAAAGGAGGCATGGGACAATATGCCCATGGAAATGAGCCCATACAGCACATGATTTATCTTTATGATTATGCCGGCGAACCATGGAAAACTCAGTATCATATTCGTGAGGTCATGAACCGGTTATATAATCCCGGGCCGGAAGGATATTGTGGTGACGAAGATACAGGCCAGACTTCGGCCTGGTATGTTTTCAGCGCCATAGGATTTTACCCGGTTTGCCCGGGAGTTCCTCAGTATGTAATCGGAAGTCCGCTTTTCAAAAAGGCTTCCCTCCATTTTGAGAACGGGAAGATCTTTACTATTTCGGCTAATGGAAATTCCGATTCAAACCGGTATATTAAATCCGCAAAGTTAAATAATCAGGACTTTACGCATACATGGCTTATGCATGATGATATCATTAATGGCGGAAAACTGGAATTTCAGATGGATTCCATTCCCGATAAAACATGGGGAATAAAACAGGAAGACCGGCCTTATTCATTAAGTAATGAAAAATAAAATAAACTGGCTATGAAAAAGATTTGGATGATCCTGGCAGGTGCGGCGTTTCTTGTCATGATTTACATAAATTATTTATCTGTTACAGGACAAATTAACGGTATGTATACAGGACAGGTTTCTGCATTGTATCCAACCTATTTCACTCCGGCCGGATATACATTTTCCATTTGGGGAATCATCTATCTTTTTAACATTGCCTTTATTATTTATGCATTGATCGGGACTTTTTTTCACCCGAATGATTATCCGCCCTTAAGGATTCTGCAGATGTATTTTGTGACTTGCCTACTCAATTCGGGATGGATTATTGCATGGCACTATCAGGCCATTTTAGTATGCATGGTATTGATGATCTTCTTATTGATTGTCCTGTATACTATTTACCAGGAGGTAACTGCTGAATATGAAAGATTTGTGCCCCAGTATATAGTTGCCGTAATCCCGTTCAGCCTCTACCTGGGGTGGATTGTAGTGGCCACGCTGGCGAACTTCGCGGTACTGATAAATGATTTGAAATGGGTAGGCATGGATTTTCCGGCGGCTTACCTTGCGACCGGACTCATTGTTTTGGCAACGGTACTGAATATTTATATTCTGATTAAGAAAAAAGACCTTTTCTTCGCGCTTGTCTTTCTCTGGTCGGCAATGGGAATCATCAGCGCCAGAAGAGCGGAAGGAACGGCAGAAGCACATATAGTAGCCATCGCGGCGCTGTCCGGAATGGTCCTGGTATTTTTGTGTATGATCTTTATGCGATTTTTTGTGATCAGGAAGGAAAGCAAGTAGCCCCGACAGGAATCGAACCTGTATCTAGAGTTTAGGAAACTCCTATTCTA
>CAYNCU010000006.1:15389-44407 GCA_964395765.1 uncultured Roseivirgaceae bacterium
CGACAGGAATCGAACCTGTATCTAGAGTTTAGGAAACTCCTATTCTATCCATTGAACTACGAGGCCGGATAAGTGCATTAATATCTTTATATGAATTATTGATTAATTTATAACCGTCTTCGTTAAAACTACGGCAGTCGAAGCAAAAATGGCTAATAAATCTCGTTTTTCAAATAATTGGGATAAATCTGGAGATGACGTTCCCGGATCAACACAAAAATTTTCTTTTTCAGTAAATCAATGTTTTTATGCCCGGTTGCCGAGATGTAAATGCCGTTATTATTCTCTGAATTATAATAGTTATTCTCCAGTTCGGCAAAGTTAAGCAAAGGGTCTTGCTGTAACCTGTTTTTTATCAGATTATCGGTTTTATTATAAACAGACAATATGGGTTTATTGATTGCGCCGATTTCCTTTAATGTCTGGTTCACTATCTCGATCTGTTCTTCATAAGCAGGATGGGAAATATCGATAATATGTAACAGAATGTCCGATTCGCTGACTTCGTCCAGCGTGGATTTAAAGGATTCAATCAGGTGATGGGGAAGTTTCCTGATGAAGCCGACTGTATCGGAAATCAGGAATGGGATATCGCCAATAACTGCCTTTCGGACTAAAGAATCTACTGTAGCAAATAATTTATTTTCAATTTGGGTTTCGGTCCTGGATAGCAGCGACATCAGGGTTGATTTCCCGGCGTTTGTATAACCCACCAAGGCAACCCTCACTATGCTCTCGCGGGATTTTCGTCGTGTGGCGGTTTGTTTTACTATTTTGGAAAGTTTATTTTCCAGGACGGAAATCTGGTTACGTATGGCGCGCCGGTCGGTTTCGATTTCTTTTTCGCCGGCTCCGCCCCTGGTTCCTGTTCCTCCGCGCTGTCTTTCCAGGTGAGTCCATAATTTTGTCAACCTGGGTAAAAGATATTTATATCTCGCCAGTTCAACCTGGGTTTTTGCCTGGGCGGTTTTGGCACGGGTTAGAAAAATATCCAGAATTAAAAGACTGCGGTCATATATTCTGCATTGGGTCGTTCTCTCAATATTCCTGATCTGGGTGGGAGTGAGATCTTCATCGAATAATATACAGTCGATATCATGGGTCCTGATAAAATCATTGATTTCATTTAATTTTCCCTTCCCGATATAAGTGCCGGGGTTAGGATTTTTCAACTTCTGGGTGAACTTTCTTACGGTCTGGATTCCGGCCGTTTCAGCAAGTAAAGACAGTTCCTCCAGGTATTCTTTAGCCTGCATTTCCGATTGAGACGGATTTATCGGGGCAATAAGCACGGCCCGGGTCTTATTTTCAGATGTATTGATCATCCGGGAAAGTTATTTTTCTTTTACCAGGAGGGTTACTTTTCAATCAAATTCACGATTAATTACAAAAATATCTAAATTCAGTATAAATTTGTAATTGGGTTTGTCGTTAACAGGGTATTGAATATAGCTATCCTGCCAAATAGCGATTTTTAAGGATTAATCGTAATTTCGCGCCAATGAAAATAGCTGTTGTTTTAAACACTTCATGGAATATCTATAATTTCAGATTAGGTTTGATCGAATCACTCCAAAACCAGGGACATGAAGTGTTTGCCGTGGCCCCGCATGATGAATATACAAAATACCTTATTGAAAAGGGCTGTAAATATGAGAAGGTTACGATGGACAGCAGGGGGGCCAATCCCTTCAAGGACCTCGCACTGACTTTTGAGCTTTACAGGATATACAGGAGAATCAAACCTGATGTAATTCTTCATTTTACTATAAAACCGAATATCTACGGATCGTTCGCCGCCAGCCTGCTTAAAATTCCGGTGATCAATAATGTTTGTGGTCTCGGAACAGTTTTCCTGAAGAAAGGAATTGTTTACAAGATTGCCAAACTGATGTACAGGTTATCCTTCAGGTATCCTAAAAAAGTATTATTCCAGAATCACGAGGATCGTGCACTTTTTGTGAATGAAAGACTGATCGATTCTTCCAAAACCGATATTGTTCCGGGATCGGGAATCGATCTTAATAAATTTGTTTTTGAAAATCTTCCTGAAAATAAAGAATTTACCTTCCTGCTGGTCTCCCGCTTAATTCATGATAAAGGAATTATCGAATTTATTGAAGCGATAAGGAAACTTAAGGAAAAAGGGATTAAGGCAAGATACCAATTACTCGGAGCCATTGACGAAAAACACAAAAGAGGGATTCCTGAAAAGAAAATCAGGACATGGATCGAGTCTGATACGGTAGAATACCTGGGAAGAGCCGAGGATGTCAGGGATTTCATTAGAAAAGCGGATTGTGTTATACTGCCTTCTTACCGCGAAGGCACTCCTCATACGCTATTGGAAGCATCAAGCATGGGAAGACCGATTATCACGACCGATGTGGCGGGATGCAATAATGTTGTAGTAAACAATTTTAACGGCCTGCTGTGCAGGATCAAGGATCCCGAAGACCTGGCCCGGAAAATGGAGCTGATGCAGCAACTCGGCCTTCAGGAAAGACAGGCAATGGGCAAAAGAGGTAGAATCAGGATGGAATCATTTTTTAGTGAAAAGGTAGTTATCGAAAAGTACCTCGAAGAGATCTCCAATTTATAAGTTGAAAATTTGATTCAATTGATTTCCTTGTCTTAATTAGCATAATGAACCGAAGACATGGAAATCAGGAATTTTGATATTGAAGGTGTTATTGAAATAATACCTGATATTTATAACGACATACGCGGGCATTTTCTGGAGACCTATAACAAAGATAAATTTCTTGAAAAAGGATTGCACTTTAATTTCGTACAGGATAACCAATCCTTCTCCAGGAAGAATGTACTTCGCGGACTTCATTTCCAGGTGCCTCCGCATGCACAGGGCAAGTTGGTAAGGGTCATCCAGGGATCGGCCCTGGATATTGCGGTGGATATTCGCGAAAATTCACCTACCCGTGGAAGATATATAGCCTGTGTACTGGAAGGATCAAAAAACAATATGTTATATATACCCCCGGGTTTTGCGCATGGATTCCTAGCTTTGACCGATACCATATTATTTTATAAATGCACCTATATCTATGTTAAAGAATCGGAAAGGGGGATACGTTGGAATGATCCGGAATTACAAATCGACTGGAAAATACAGGATCCGTTGATTTCGGAAAAGGATAGTAATCTACCTGATTTTAAGACCTTTCGAAGTACCTTTACGGGAGGCAAACTCATCTTTTAATTTTAAAAGTATGGCCAGGCAGTGTATTTTTTATACCTTGTTTTTATTATCCCTTTTTACTTCGTGCAGAACTTACCGGGCCAACATCCTTTTTAAAACCGACAGTAGCAGAGTTGGGAATAAACTGGCCTATCAGAAAAAACTGGCTGAGGAAAATTATAAAATCCAGGTTAATGATAAAATCAAACTCTATGTGTATACCAACGAAGGAGAAAGGATCATCGACCCCGATTACGAGCTGGTACAACCTAATATCAATACTGCAAATGCACGCAAAGAACAAGAATACCTGGTGGAGGCTGACGGTAGGGTAAAGCTGCCTATGGTAGGCAGTGTCCACCTGGCGGGATATACGCTAAAGGAAGCAGAAGATGTGCTTCAGCAATTATTCAGTAAATTTTATAAAGAGCCATATGTTAAACTGGAATTTACCAACAAAAGGGTAATTGTGCTAGGCGCCACCGGCGGACAGGTAATCCCGCTCAACAACGAGAATATGAATTTAATCGAAGTGTTGGCCCTGGCCGGCGGGATTAACAACACCGCCAAAGGATATAACATTAGGCTGATCCGTGGAGACCTTAAAAATCCACAAGTCGAAATTATCGATTTGTCGACCATTGATGGTATGAAAAAAGCAGACCTCCGGGTTTACCCGGGGGACATTATTTACGTGGAACCTGTACAAAGAATTGTCTCTGAATCGCTAAAGGATATTTCCCCGATCCTGAGCCTGATATTAAGCCTGGCAACTTTAGTGGTCCTGATGCAGAAATTATAAATCCCGACGATGAAAGAACAGGACACCAGATATCTATCCGATTCTGATGATAAAACATCATCTCTGGATGTTGATAAATTATACAACACGGTAGTCAAGCTTTTACCATGGCTGGGTGTCTTACTCTTTATTTCTTTAATGATATCCTACTTGTATTTACGGTATACAAAACCTGTTTATGAATCGAGTTCGGTGCTCAAGCTGGATATTAAAAATGAAGTTTCCATGTTAGGCATACCCACCCAGGAGGAAGATCAGAATTATAAAACCATATCTTCTGAAATTGAATTGCTGAAATCAAGACTGTTTTTCAGCAAGATCATTCGGGAACTGAACATGGATGTCACGATTTATACCGTAGGCCAGGTATTGGTAGATGAAAGATATAAATCCTCTCCTTTTAATGTGGAATATAAAATAAAAAACAGTGCCATTTATGATATTCCGATTTACGTGGAGATCCTCAACCCGCGAAGCTACCGTATGAATTTTACAATCGGCGGTGTAGACTATGGGGGAAAATATAATTTCGGGGAAAATGTTCAGAATGAATTTATTCAGTTACGGCTTACCACTTCAAAGTATTACAATGAAAATTATAAGGACAATAATTTATTCTTCACGATTAACAGCGAGCAGGCCCTTGAAAATTATCTGGCGCAGAATATTACGGTTCAACCGTTGAACCTGGATGCAAATACCATTCAGATAGCTTTCAGGGATTATAACCAGGCAAAGGCCCGTGATCTTGTGAATGCCATTGATACCATTTACCTGAATTACACAAAAGAAGAAAAAAGTAAAGCCAATAATCAAAAGATTGAATTCATTGATGAACAATTAAAATCGACTGAACAAAAGTTGCTCGATTTTGAAGATTATTTTGAAAATTTTACAATTCAGAATAAAACCACCGACCTTGAAAATACGCTCAATCGTAGCATTGCTTTATTGAATTCAATCGATTCGGATCAATACCGTCTGAAGACAAAGCTCACCAGGCTGAATGAGATCAGGGATTCACTGGAAGCCGGCAGTGAAATATCCTTATCTTTTTCAGACCAGCAAATTCTTCCTTCATCCCTTCAGAAAGATATAAGCGATATCAATACTCTGATCCGGAAACGGTATGTGCTTATGCAATCCTATAATAAAAATACGCAGGCCTATGAAAAACTTAACAGCGAAGTTGAATTTCTTACCGGAAATTTAAGGGGTTCAATTTCGGATTATATTGCGACGATCAGAGAACAGTTACAATATCTGGAAAACCAACGAGCGGTTTATGAAAAGAAATTTTTGGCCATGCCTGCCCAGAATACCGAATATTCCAAGATTCAGCGGTATTATAAGTTGTATGAAGATTTTTATTTATCGTTGATGCAAAAAAAAGCGGAATTTCAACTGGCATTGGCCGGAACAGTCACCGATTTTAAAATTCTATCCCCGGCATTTTATCCCTCCAAACCACTGACGCCGCAACCCTTACTTGCTTATGGCATTTCAATAGTCGGGTGGATTGTTATTTCATTTTTCCTGATCGGAATGTTGTATCTTATTAACAATAAGATAAACAGTCAGGAAGAGATGGACCATAATACAGTTTTACCGATTCTTGGAAGTATTCCCTTTTATACTAACGAGCGATTAAAAGAATCTAAATTGATTATTGAAAAAGATAGCAGAAGTCTTATCAGTGAAGCCTTCAGGACATTACGAACCAACCTTCAGTTCCTGAAGACCAAAAATAAAAAATTAGTTATTACTTTGTCTTCCACCATCAGCGGAGAAGGCAAAACGTTCATTGCCATCAATATTGCTGCGGTACTTTCGTTGTCCAATAAAAAAGTGATCCTTGTCGATCTTGATATGCGAAAGCCTAAAATACACACTATTTTCGATGTGAATAATAACAGGGGAGTAAGTACGATAATCAGCGGGCAGGATAAGGTGGAAGATTGTATTTCGGCTTCAAGACTTGACAACTATTACTTCCTTGTCGCCGGCCCAGTTCCCCCGAATCCATCCGAATTGATCATGTCGGAAGAATTTGAAAATATGCTTAACTACCTGAAAGCTAATTTTGATGTAGTGATTTTCGATACTCCACCGGTAGGTCTTGTAACAGATGGTGTTCTGGTAATGAAGAAATCGGACGTCCAGCTGTTTATCCTGCGCTCCCATGTTTCCAATAAAAATTATCTTGAAAATTTTGAAAAGCTTAATAAAATTCACGGATTCTCCAATATAGCCCTCATTTTAAATGCCATTAAAACATCCAGAAGATCCCATTACGGATCAGGGTATGGATATGGATACGGATATTATTCGGAAAAACGTAAAAAAAAGTGGTTTAAAATTAAAAATTAAATCATTTTAAACCCGATAAACTAACCCTGCAGGAGATTTTTTTTATTCCAAAATTGACCCATATTTGTAAGTAGCCGAAAGATTGGAATAGCATTGAAATATACTTTCAAAATTGTTCTTATTTTAGGCCAACAGGGGGTTTTGGAAATGGCAATGGAAGAAAAATCCAACCGGGAATTAGAACGAAAAATGCTCGTGAAAGAGTTTGAAGAGCAAATGAAGAAAGATGCTCTGGAATTCTTCTCACTGGAATCTTTCGAGCAGATCACGGAGTTTTATATTGAACATAATAAAAATGAAAAAGCACTCCGGGTGTGCGATATTGCTATTAAACGATATCCCTATTCCTCCGAATTAAAGATCCATAAAGCCCAGATATTATCTAACCTCGGTAAATATTCCCGGGCCATTAAATTACTGGATGAAGCTTCTGTCATACAACCGAATGATAGTGAAATAGGTATGTTGAAAGGTAACATTTATTCGCAAATGGAAAATTACCCTGACGCGATCAAAGCCTATGAAGAAATATTGCCTTTTACGGATACGCCCGATGAACTCTACTATCAGATAGGAATGGCTTACCAGGCGATGGGTAATTATGAGGGAGCAATTACAAACTACAAGAATGCCCTCGAAATTAACCTGAATAATGAAAATGTTCTATATGAATTAGCCTACTGTCTTGATACCACAGGGGCCCTCGAGGACAGCATCGAATATTATAAAAAATTTATTGATAAGGACCCCTATTCTCAATATGCCTGGTATAATCTGGGAATTGTTTATAATAAGCTGGAAAATTATGAGGAAGCAATAAGATCCTATGATTACGCGATTACAATTGATGATAAATTCGCTTCTGCCTGGTTTAACCTGGGTAATTCATATATGAATATTTTGAAGTATAATGATGCCCTGGATGCCTATAACAAAACGCTAGAAATAGAGGGACCCAGCGCTGAGACCTACTGTTACATTGGGAGTGCTTATGAACATCTTGAACGATTTGACAGAGCCATAAAATATTATCAGAAATCCATTAAACTTGATACCATGTACGATGAAGCCTGGTATGGCGTTGGTATCTGCCTGAACCATCAGGATAAATGGTACGAAGCAATTCATTTTCTCAATAAGGCATTAAAACTGGATCCTGAAAACTCAAAATACTGGATCTCTGTGGCTGAGACGGAATATAAACTGGGTAATATTGTTTCCAGCGTAGATGCCTGGGAGGAAGCCTGCTTGCTGGAACCGGAAAATAAGGAAATTTGGCTGAAATGGTCGCAAATATTTTATGAACAGGGAGATTTCGAAAGAGCGATAGAAATAATACTTAAAGGAATTGATGAAATACCCCAGGACTCAGATTTGTATTACCGGGTAACCGCCTATTTTATCGCAGCGGGGAAATATAAAAATGCGTTTAACTATCTGGAGAATGCCCTGGTTTTAAATTTTGAAAACCATAAAGTACTGCTGGAGTTCTTCCCCAAACTACAAACACAAAAAGCATTGTTCAAAATTATCGATCAATATAGAAAGGAGAATTTTCGATGAATTATTTTTTAAAAGATCTCCCTGAGCGTTCCGCTAAACCCAGGGAAACCGGGTTCACCATGGCAATGGATAAAGGCATGAGCCTGCGGGAATCCGAAGATTTTTTAAGCGCATGTTCTGAATATGTTGATATCGTTAAATTCGGATGGGGCACTTCCTATTGTGTTCCCAACCTGAAAGATAAGATTAAAGTATATAAATCCGCAGGTGTGCCAGTTTACCTTGGCGGGACTTTATTTGAAGCCTTTATCATCCGGGATCAATTTGATGATTTTGTTAAAACACTGGATAAGCTCGGACTTGACTATGTTGAGGTTTCCGACGGATCGCTCGAAATGGATCATGATGTTAAATGTGAATACATAAGGAAATTGGCAAAAAACAAAGTTGTATTGTCTGAAGTAGGCTCAAAAGACGCAGAAAAAATTATTCCCCCCTACAAGTGGATTGCCCAGATGCAGGAAGAACTGGATGCGGGATCCTGGAAGGTGATCGGGGAAGCGCGTGAAGCGGGGAATGTGGGCTTGTTCAGGGCTAGTGGCGAAGTAAGATCAGGCCTGGTGGAAGAAATACTGACGAAGATACCCTTCGAAAAAATTATTTGGGAAGCACCCCAGAAAGCACAGCAGGTATGGTTTATTAAGCTCCTCGGGGCCAATGTAAATCTTGGAAATATTGCCCCACAGGAAATCATCCCCCTTGAAACCATCCGACTCGGTTTAAGAGGAGACACCTTTAGCCATTTTATCGGACACAATATATTGGAAAAGAACAAGAACCTTGATTAAGCCCGGAGGGCGGCAGGATTCGCTTCCGGACCTGAAAATAATTCCTTTGACGTAATTTAAAATCAAATTATGGGAAGGTATTTAATAGATATAAAGGTTAATTCAATACTTAAATAATTTCGACTCTTTACCGGCTGTTATTCCATTACAGAAGTACGTATTTTAGTAACACTTATGAAACGGGTCTACGGATTGATCGGCTTCCCTTTAAGTCATTCATTCTCCAGGGAATATTTCAGCAATAAATTCCATCATGAAGGCATAGAAGATACGACCTATGAGAACTACGAATTGAAAGAGGTAGAAGATCTGAAGTCACTGATCGAATCGAATAGGGAAATCAGCGGTTTAAATGTTACCATTCCTTATAAGGAAAAAGTGATCAGGTTCATGCATTCACTGGGCCCCGATGCAAAAAGGGTAGGCGCGGTAAATGTTATTAAGATCATGCCTGATCGTACCCTTAAAGGATTTAATTCCGATTACTATGGCTTCAGGACTTCCCTTGAAAAATGGATGGGAAAACAGTTGGTCAATTCGCGCGCCATCGTCCTCGGCACCGGGGGCGCTGCCAGGGCCGTTCACGCCGTACTGGAAGATTGTAATATAAAGATCCTAAAAGTTTCCAGGAATCCGGCAAATAATATCGTTACTTATTATGACCTGAGAGCCAGACCTTCCTTGTTACAGGATTATAATCTTATTATCAATACAACGCCGCTGGGAATGTTCCCTAATATAAATGAAATGCCTAATCTGCCATATGAATTTTTAAACCCTGATTATTTTCTTTACGACCTCATCTATAACCCGGAAAAAACATTATTTCTCCAGAAAGGGGAGCAGAAAGGTTGCAGGACCCTGAATGGGAAGGAAATGCTGGTTTTGCAGGCTGAAAGGTCATGGCAGATATGGAATAATAAGGATTAATGTAAATAAATGAACTTCAAAATAATCAGTGACTATGAGCCTACCGGCGATCAACCCGAGGCAATTAACCAGTTGACGCAGGGAGTAAAGGCAGGGGATGCTTTCCAGACTTTACTCGGCGTTACGGGATCAGGAAAAACTTTTACCATTGCCAACGTAATCCAGAATGTGAACCGGCCTACCCTGATATTAAGCCATAATAAGACCCTGGCCGCCCAGTTGTATGGAGAGTTTAAACAGTTTTTCCCTGAAAATGCTGTTGAATATTTTATATCCTATTATGATTACTATCAACCGGAGGCGTATATGCCTTCTTCAAATCTGTATATAGAAAAGGACCTTTCGATCAATGATGAAATTGAGAAATTACGGCTGAGTGCCACCTCCTCCCTTTTATCGGGAAGGCGGGATGTGATTGTGGTGGCTTCGGTTTCCTGCATTTATGGGATCGGAAATCCGGAAGATTTCGGAAGAAACGTAATCGTTCTGAAAAAAGGTGAAAAGGTTTCGAGAAATCAGCTTTTACATGACCTGGTCGATATTCTGTATAGCCGTTCGGATGTTGAATTCCGCCGGGGTACTTTTCGCGTGAAGGGAGATACCGTGGATATTTTCGTGGCTTATGCGGATTTTGCCCTGCGCGTGATTTTCATGGACGACGAAATTGAAGCTATCAGCAGGATCAATCCGGAAACGGGAATCAGGATTTCCGAAGAATCGGAAGTAAATATTTTTCCGGCTAACCTTTTTGTGACCGGTAAAGATGTGATTGAAGCGGCGCTAAATGAAATTGAAAACGATCTTTCCAGGCAGGTTAAGTTTTTTGAAAGTGAGCGTAAATTCCTGGAAGCGAAACGGATCAAGGAAAGAACCGATTTTGATATTGAAATGATCAATGAGCTGGGATACTGTTCCGGTATCGAAAATTATTCCCGTTATTTTGATCGTCGTAACCCCGGTGCGAGACCTTTTTGCCTGCTGGATTATTTCCCCGAAGATTTTTTGATGATCATTGATGAAAGCCACGTTACCATTCCCCAGGTCAGGGGCATGTGGGGCGGGGACCGTTCAAGGAAAGTAAACCTTGTAGAATATGGATTCAGGCTGCCTTCGGCGCTGGATAACCGGCCGCTGACCTTTAATGAATTTGAATCGATGATCAACCAGGTAATCTTCGTCAGCGCAACACCGGCGGAATATGAACTTCGTAAATCGGAAGGAGTTATTGTGGAACAACTGATTCGCCCGACCGGGCTCCTCGATCCTGAAATTGTCGTGAAACCCAGCCTGAACCAGATCGATGACCTCCTGGAGGAAATTGATATCAGGATTAGCAAGGGAGAGAGAACCCTGGTAACCACGCTAACCAAACGAATGGCTGAAGAACTCACCAAATATCTTGATAAGGTAGGAATCAAGTGCCGTTATATTCATTCAGAGGTGGATTCCCTTGACCGGGTTGAAATTCTCAGGGAATTAAGGCTCGGTGTTTTTGATGTGTTGGTAGGCGTTAATTTATTACGGGAAGGACTGGATCTGCCTGAAGTCTCCCTGGTATCAATTCTTGATGCGGATAAGGAAGGATTTCTACGTAACCAGCGCTCTTTGGTCCAGACGATCGGTCGTGCTGCAAGAAATGTAAACGGAAAAGTCATTATGTACGCAGATAAAATGACGGATTCCATGCAAGTTGCCATCGATGAAACCTACCGGCGAAGAAGGATTCAGTCGGATTATAATATTAAAAATAATATTACGCCGAGATCTGTTATCAAATCACGGGAAGAAATTATGGAACAGACGAAGGTTGCCGATTCTAAACAGGGGATGAAGAAATATTATGTAGATAATGAATTTCCTTCCATTGCAGCGGACCCGGTAGTCAAATATATGTCACAGGATGATTTAAAAAAATTGATAGCTCAGACCCAGAAAAAAATGGAATCGGCCGCCAAAGAACTTAATTTTATTGAAGCTGCGCGGTTAAGGGATGAACTGAGTGAATTGAAAAAAATGGTGGAAGAATAAAAAAGGCCGTCCTGACAGGCGGCCTTTTTTATATTTTTATTTTTTGGCTTCAAGGTATCGTAGTTCAACCTCGTCCCAGTTGATTACGTTCCAGAAGGCGTTTACATAATCCGGTCTTTTATTCTGGTATTTCAGATAATATGCATGTTCCCAAACATCAAGGCCTAAAACAGGTATCCCCGGGTGTTCGGCTATGTCCATAAATGGATTATCCTGGTTTGGCGTAGAGCTTATAAACAATTCTCCCGAACCATTTAAGCTTAACCATGCCCATCCTGATCCGAATCTTCCCATGGCTGCTGCATTGAATTCTTCCTTAAATTTATCAAAGGAGTTGAATTTTTTGTTGATGGCATCCATCACACTTCCTTTTGGTGTACCCCCTCCTTTGGGGGTCATAATCTTCCAAAATAAGGAATGATTATAATGCCCGCCGCCGTTATTCCTGATGGAGACAGAACTGCTGCCAACTTTTTTCATTACTTGTTCAATGGTCATGTTTTCGAGGGCAGTTCCTTTTACGGCATCATTTAATTTAGCTACATAACCCGCATGGTGTTTTCCGTGGTGTATTTCCATGGTCATTGCATCGATATGAGGTTCCAAAGCATCGAATGCATAGGGTAAGGAAGGTAATGTGAATGTCATGTTAATTGAATTTAGAGTTTAACAATTTTAATTTCGTAATGTTTTGAAAAAGGTGGCCAGCAATTGCTCACTTTCCTGGGCCATAATTCCCGGCATAACCTCGGTTTTAGGATGAAGGAGATCGCCACTGAAATTTGTGTATCCCCGTTTAGGATCCCTGGCCCCGTACACTAACCGGCCTATCTGTGCCCAGTATAAAGCACCGGCACACATGGGGCACGGTTCTAAAGTAACATAAAGACTACATTCCGTCAAATATTTGGCACCCATGTTGTTAAATGCACCTGTAAGGGCAAGCATTTCGGCATGGGCGGTGGAATCATTGAGTTTTTCCGTCTGATTATAACCGCGGGCGATAATCCTTCTTTTACAAACAATTACTGCCCCGACAGGGATTTCATTTTCATCATGAGCCCTTTGTGCCATTTTAAGTGCCTCATTCATAAAATGCTCATCAGAATAAACAGATAAGCTCATTAAAGGTTTACTTTATTTTAACACTTTCCATGACCCGCTGGATAATAGGTTTCCACAAATCCTTTTCATCGGATGGCGAACTGAAATCAAACAGATAAACCTGTCCCCGGATAATGGAATACTGAACATAGGTATATTTAACGATCGGCGGGTCGAGGAGCAAACTTTTATTCGCCGGGTATAAGGTCGCAACATATTCAAACACAACAAATTTTCTTTTATTTATAGTTTGCACTTCATCACGGAGGAATTCTACTTTATCATATAAATTTACAATGTTGGTCCGGTAAAAGGAACGCATCAGTTCTACATCGGTATCTTTCCAGAAGGATGTAGCCTTGTTAATACCAAAGGCGATCTCGGTTTTCATATCCGTATAAGCCGCAATAGGAGAGCGATAGGAGATGAATTGTGAGGCCATCTCATCGGGGGGTATGGGCATGAAATCTTCCGGCAGTAAAAGGGAAATCTCATCGTTGATCTTGGTTTTATTGAATTTGGTACTCTGGAAGGAACAAACCAGTACCAATAAAACAAGGAATGAGACACGTTGGGTCATGAAACCGTAAATTTTCACAAAAATAGCCAATAAAATTTCACACTTTGGCTTTCCTGAAGATATAATCCTAACGTCCCATTTAATTGTTGTATTATGTACAATGAGTAAATTTGATTGAAATTTAACTTTTATTGTATGCTCAGGACTCATACTTGCGGCGAACTCCGGATTGAAGATGCCGGTAAAGAAGTGACGTTAAGCGGCTGGACACAAACGATCCGGGATAAAGGCGGAATGATCTGGATCGACATCCGGGACCGTTACGGTATTACCCAACTTGCCTTCGATGAAAGTAAATCGGAAGCCAATCTTATTCAACTGGCCCGGACCCTGGGCAGGGAATTCGTGATCAGGGCAAGTGGCCGGGTGGTCGAAAGATTCTCAAAAAACGAAAAGATACCCACGGGGGCCATCGAAGTATTTGTCAGCCGCCTCGAAATTCTTAACCCGGCCAGTGTTCCCCCCTTTACCATTGAAGAGGAGTCGGACGGAGGAGAAGACCTGAGAATGAAATTCCGTTACCTTGACCTCCGGCGGGGGCCCCTTCAAAGAAACCTTGCCCTGAGGCATCAATTAATGCAGGAAACCAGAGTATACCTGTGTGGTAATAATTTTATTGAGATTGAAACACCCTTCCTGATTAAATCTACACCTGAAGGAGCACGGGATTTTGTCGTGCCTTCCAGGCTGAGCCCGGGGGAATTCTATGCCCTGCCGCAATCTCCTCAAACTTTCAAGCAGTTACTGATGGTTTCGGGATTCGACCGCTACTTTCAGATCGTTCGGTGTTTCAGGGATGAGGACCTGAGGGCAGACCGCCAACCGGAATTCACTCAGATCGATTGCGAAATGTCTTTTATAACTCAGGAAGATATCCTGGATACATTTGAAGGGCTGGTCAGGCATTTGTTCAAAGCCGTAAAAAATATTGAATTTTCAGAATTTCCAAGACTGAGTTATGAGGATGCGATTTCCTCCTATGGTTCGGATAAACCGGATATCCGGTTCGGGATGAAATTCATGGACATTACCGGCATGGTAAAAGGGAAAAATTTTAATGTCTTTGATTCCGCCGAGATCGTAATCGGCATTTGTGCAAACGGTCAAAGCGAATTGCCCAGAAAGCAAATCGATGAATTGACAGAGTATGTGAAAAGGCCCCAGATCGGCGGTAAAGGTTTGATCTATATTAAATGTAATTCTGACGGAACTTTCAAATCAAGTATTGACAAATTTTATTCCCAGGAGGATTTAAAAATGATGGCGGCACATTTTAATGCCGGACCGGGCGACCTGATCCTTGTTATGGCAGGAGAAAAGGCAAAGACCAGAAAGGCTCTTTGCGAATTAAGACTTAAAATGGGAAGCGACATGGGGTTGCGGGACAAAAATATTTATAAGCCCCTTTGGGTAACTGACTTTCCCCTGCTGGAATGGAATGAAGAAGAAAAGAGGTTTTTTGCCATGCATCATCCTTTTACCTCTCCCAAACCCGAACACATTGCCATGCTGGAGACATCTCCCGGGGAAGTGAAAGCCAATGCCTATGATATGGTGGTGAATGGGGTTGAATTGGGCGGGGGATCAATCAGGATTCACAATAAGATTTTACAGCAAACGATGTTCCGGGCACTCGGATTTTCACCGGAAGATGCCAGGTCCAAATTCGGATTTTTAATGGATGCCTTTGAATTCGGAGCCCCGCCGCACGGGGGAATTGCATTTGGATTTGACAGGTTGGCGGCTTTATTCGGTGGGTCGGATTCAATCAGAGACTATATAGCCTTCCCGAAAAACAATTCGGGGAGGGACGTTATGATCGATACCCCTGCTGCTATATCCAACGAACAGCTGAATGAGCTCCATATTTCAATAAAATCCAAATAAACGGGAATCCGGATTATAAAGCCTGTTCAATGGGCTAGTATACTCTTAATGTAATAATTCATTATAATTTCTTTTATAACACTCTCCCATAGTATGAAGTAATAAGTTGTTCCTGATATTTTTTTATTGTTTAATTATGCCGGCTGCCTTTCATAAAGATGGAATTTTTTCGTGACGGAATGAAAAGGGCTTTTTATGGTTTTTCCGTCTTTCCCGATCAACTCCAGCTTTATGGTCGATTCACCATAAGGCAAACCGTGTATGAGATAGGGGATCCATTTATCAATGATAAAAGCTTTATTATTGATAGTGGCTTTCACTTTGTATCCGTCATGGGATAAATGACAATTTACGAGATAGAAGTCAAGTAAAATATTCCGGGTGTCCGCACCCGAAAAAGTACCTGAAGGCATATGGTAGAACAGGTTCGGGCCTGTTAGGTCATAATCTTCTGCAGGATTTTTACCGGCAATGAATTGTCTTAATATGTATGCATCAGGACTCTTAATACTGACAAAATCGGGGTCGGTCAGAAATGATAGGGCTACATAATGCCCGGGACTCAGGTTAAAATTGAATTCGGGATTATTTTGAGCAACATGAATCTCATTATTAAGGATTAAAGTAATATGGCTGCCGGAAGAATAGTAAGCCATATTGCGGGATCTGACAAGGTTTTCCAGTGTTCCGAGTTTAAAATTGGTAACTTCATAGGAGAATTTTGTTTTACCTGCAGGCACGTGAATATATTCCCCGGGTTCATTCATTTCGAGGATTGCATCTTCATTAAGTTGTTTTACGGCTAATGGAGTGATTGATACCTCTTCTTTTTTAGCCGGCTCTTTTTCTGGTTCTTTTGTCTTTGTTTCTGTTGTTTGTTTGTTTTTGCAGGCAACAAAAAACAAGAGAATAAATAAAAGCTGAAAACAATAACTGATATTCTTTCTCATCTTGATTTCTATGGTTTCGAAAGGTTTGAAAATAAGGATTTTCAGAGCTAAAATTACTGTACTAAATATAAGACCTTATAACAAATTTTTATTTGATTATGCGTCATAATCGAAATCTTTTCTATATTTAATTAAATAGATTCTTGAATTATGGCCCCTGTATTCAAATAATTCCTTATTATTCTTACCAATAAAAAAATTGATAAGCAGAATAAGAAAAATTATATTCCTTCGTGATGTGTTATTAGTCTCATTATCCAGTTTTGGAGGTGCTCAGGCTCATTTTTCTTTGTTTTTAAGATTTTTCGTTGAAAAGAGAAGATATCTCACGGAAAAGGAATTAATTGAATTAAATGCCCTGTGCCTGATGTTACCCGGCCCCACCTCCACGCAAACCATTATTTCCATCGGTTTCAGGATCGGCGGGCCCAGGTTGGCCTACCTGACTTTACTGGTATGGATGTTTCCGGCATTTATTATTATGACCGCCGCCGGAATAACCATGTCCTTTTTCAGCAAGAAGGGATTGTCGATTGAATTTACCAAATTCATTCAGCCTATGGCAGTCGGTTTTGTGTTATATGCAGCATATAAGGTGGCCCGGTCCCAGGTTGTTACCAAAACCGCCTTTGTGATAATGGTTTGTGCGGCGGTTATAACGATAATATATAATCCACCGCCTCCTTTTATTTTTCCGGTTCTCCTGCTGGTTTCAGGGGCCATCACCACCTATAAATTCCGGAAACAACCGAAGCAGGACAAAGGGGTGGTAAATATCCGCTGGGAAAATTTCTTTTTATGGCTGGGGGTTTTCGCCCTGGCGGCTATCCTGGGGGCGGTGACAAAATTTTTCCCTATCCGGATCTTTGAAAGTTTTTACAGGAATGGGAGCCTGGTATTCGGTGGTGGCCACATATTGGTCCCTCTGCTTTATTCGGAATTTGTAGACTTAAAAAAATTTCTAAGTTCACAGGAATTCCTTGCCGGCTTTGCTTTTGTACAGGCTGTGCCCGGCCCGGTATTTTCTTTCTGTGCCTACGTCGGCGCATTATCCATGAGAAATTACGGAGTGGGCGGGGAAATACTGGGAGCTTTTCTCGCCTCCGCGGGAATATTCCTTCCCGGAACCTTTTTGATCTTCTTTTTAAACCGGTTCTGGGAAAGTCTTAAAAAATACAGGGTGATCCGTGCTTCCCTTGAAGGGATAATCGCCTGCAGTGTAGGCCTGGTCATTGCTGCAGCCTATACACTTTTCCTTCCTATCCATCTTACCCTTTTGAATATAATTTTTGTACTCGGGACTTTTGGCCTCTTATTATTTACCAAAATTCCTCCGTCCCTATTAATTTTGGCAGGATTAGCGGCAGGATTTATTTTTTAAAAGACAAGGATACCTCATTGCCGGCAACCTTCAATTCCGCGGCTCGACCTACAATGAAAGGATAATTGGGCTTCATGTGACCTAACGGAGCTCCAAAACATACTGGAATATTTAATCCTGAAATATGATCACAAATGATTTCATACGGGGACTTGCCAAAGGGAATATTGTTTTCTTTCATACCATTCATATGCCCGACGATCATCGCGGCAATGGCGGAGAATTTTCCCGCTCTTTTAAGTTGAAGTACCATACGGTCGAGCCGGTATAAATATTCTTCCGTTTCTTCAATGAACAGGATCCTGCCTTCCGTCCGGTAATCCGTTTGGGTGCCAATCAGATGGCATAACAGGCTGATATTTCCTCCAATTAATTTTCCGGAAGCCATTCCCTCGGCATTGAATGGGTGTGAGGCAAAATGATAAATTATATCCTGTTTTCCAGTAAGAATTTCATAAAGCCAGGATAACGCCCCTGTGTCTTTTTCCTGATTGAAAGTGATAGGCATGGGGCCGTGAATGCATTCAATTCCCAGGCTGTCGATTTTAAGCAATAAGGCAGTGATATCGCTGAAACCGGCGAGCCATTTGGGGTGTTGCTTAAATTTTTCAAAAGAAAGGTTGTCGATAATCCGGGTGGTTCCATATCCTCCCCGCGCGCAGATAACCGCCTTTAATTTCTCATCGTCGAGAAATTCCTGCAAGGCATGAAGTCTTTCTTCATCACTCCCTGCAAACTGGTTATGCTGGCTGTACATATTAGCGGAATACCGGACAGTAAATCCCCAGTCTCTGAAGACCCGGGAAGCCAATTCAATATAATCCGCTGATACGAAATTAGCGGGAGGAATGATTCCCACCTCATCGCCTTTTTGCAGATAATCAGGCCTGATCATTGAATAAAATTAGTAAGAAAGACAGGCAAAATAAATAATTTATTTTTGCTGGCTCAACGAATCCTGTTTGGCCGGTGGCTGGACTCCGAGTTTTTTAAGAACAAGATCAGTAAGATTATCCTGGTCTCTCACATAAAGCAATACCGGATATGTTCCTGCATCACTGGCAAATACATGGGTATAGCCGTTCTCCTTGGCAACGCTGTTGATAGCATTTTGAATTTTATCATAAGCAGGTTGCAGTAAATCGGATTGTTTTTTCTGGATTGATTCATCGGCATCCTTTTGAAATTTCTGAATCGATTCCCGAAGATTGGCCAATTCGTTTTCTTTATCTTTCATTACCGCGGGGATCATCTGGCCGGAACTGGCCTTTTGCTGGTAATCATTTAACTTGGTCTGAAACTCCTGGTATTTGGATTGAAGCTGATCTTCGAGCTGTTTCTGGTAAGACTGGAGTTCGGAACTGATCTGTTTAGCCTCGGGTAAAAGTCCGAGGATATAATCCACATTGGTATAACCGATTTTCAGGTTTTCGGAATCCTGCGGAAATGCAGGATGGGAGACAACCAGCAGGCATAGCCCTGCAACTACAGATAAGACTTTCATAGCTTTATTTTTTGGTGTTGATTGCATCGTTTTCATCGCCAAGCCCAAGCTCATCCAGCACATAGTCGGTATAATCCTGAACCGGGTCTGTATAAATCAGGACCAATGACCCGGCTTTATCAAAGACCAGCTGGAGCCTGTTTTCTTTAGCAACTTTTTCCACGGCGGCAAAAACTTTATCCTGGATCGGTTGAATGAGTTCCTTCTTTTTCAGGAACAGCAGGCCTTCATAACCGAATACCTTTTTGTTGTACTCCTTAAGGGCATCTTCCTTTTTTTTGATTTCGGCTAGCCGCTGAGCCTTCATGTCATCGGTTAAAAGTACTTCTTCAGCATTCAGTTTGCTGTACATATCCTGAATCTCCCTTTCCATATTCTGGATTTGCTGCTGCCAACCCAAAGATAAGGTATTAATCTCATCCTGGGCTTTTTTGTATTCCGGAATCTTATCCAGGATATAATTGGTATCGACATAACCCCATTTTTGTGCATAAACAAAAGTCGAGGGCAGGAGAATTGCTAAGGTTAAAATTGTCCTGATCATTCTTCTGTTATCTAAATTGTTGTCCAATACTGAAATGAAAATGAGACCCGCTGGCTTTGGTAGCTCCGGGCAAAGTATCGAAGCCGTATCCCCAGTCGAGACCGAGTAAGCCGAAAGCGGGCATAAATATTCTGGCGCCGAGACCGGCCGACCGGTATAACTTGAATGGATTGATTGCAGAATAATCATTCCAGTTATTCCCGCCTTCCAGAAAACTCAACACATAAATAGTGGCTGATGGATTCAAACTCAGCGGGTATCTGAATTCCAGCACAAATTTATTATAGGCTGTTCCGCCTAGGATTCCATCCTTATCTTTTGGTGTCACCGATTGCTCCTCATAACCCCGTAATCCGATCACGTCTTTGCCAAGGACGTAACTGTCAAGTCCGGCCCCCGCCAAACCGCTTCCGCCAAGGATAAACCTTTCGAAAGGCCCTGTTGATTGTCCGTAATTTCCAAGATAGCCGAAATTGGCACGGGCATTCAACACAAGCTTCCCGCTAATCTTCGTAAAGAAGGAAGCATCGAACATCCATTTGTGATATTCAACCCATTTGAATTTCGTTGCATTATCTGCGGTTGAATAGTCGATATTTCTCCACAGGGAATAAGGCGGGGTGAGGCTTATACTTAAGGATATAGACGACCCGGAACGGGGGTACATAGGTTGATCTATGCTGTTTCTTGACAGGGTAGTGTTAAATGAAATGCTGTTGGATACTCCGCTGTTAAATCCGAAGTTATAGGGGTAATCTTTAATGGTATATACAAAATACCGGATGGAATTGCTTAACTCGAAATAATCGTCCGGCCAGCGCAATCTTCTCCCGAGTGACAGGGTTATACCATTAAGTTTAAGAAATCCTCCCGTATTTGTGTTATACAGATAATTGGCATTGGAAAGCGAATGTTGCAAAGCCAGGGTGAATGAGTTAGGTTTCATTCCGCCAAACCAGGGATCGGTAAAGGAAAATGAATAACTCTGATAGGCGCGTCCGTTGGCCTGTGCCTGAATAGACAACCGTTGGCCATCTCCTACAGGGAGCGGACGCCACTTTGAAAATTTCGTAATATTTTTCAGCGAGAAATTGTTAAAGACCACACCTACCGTTCCTACAAAACCGTAATAACCTCCCCAGCCCCCAGAAAGCTGGATCTGATCGCTGGGTTTTTCAGTTAAGCCGTATTCAATATTTACCTTTCCTGCCGGGAAATCAGGGATAGGATTCATATTGATTTTTTCAGGATCGAAATAGCCTAACTGGGCCAATTCCCGGTTGGTCCTGATAAGATCGGAACGGCTGAATTTCTGACCTGGTAAGGTACGGATTTCACGGCGTATCACATGGTCACTGGTGCGGTCATTTCCTTTCACAATGATTTTATCAATATCAAATTGCTTACCTTCCGAGATCCTCATTTCCACATCAATGGAATCACCGACGATCTGGGTTTCAACCGGGGTACATCGGAAGGCCAGATATCCAAAGTCGGTATACAGGCCGCTTATATCCGAACCATTCGGGTTATAGGTCAGTTTCTTGTTAATAAGGTCCATATCATAAACGTCTCCCTTCTTTACTCCTAAAACGCTGTTAAGGGTCTGTTCATTATATACGAAATTGCCGGTCCAAATAATATTCCTGAAATAATACTTAATCCCTTCATTGATATGAAGGTCGATATCGATTTTACTTTTACCTATGCTGTAAACGGAATCATCCGTTATAACTGCATCCCTGTAACCTTTGGCATTGTAAAATTTAATAATATTTTTTTTATCGTCATCGTAATCTTTTTTCAGGAATTTGGAAGTCTGGAAGAAATTCAGTTTTACATTTTTATAAAAATAATTCTTGATATCGGCCCAGGAGACAGGGTAAGAATGGAAAATCGCGTATTCGGCTTTTTGGGGATTGGTATAGAATATTTTATGTAGAATATCATTCACTACATGAAATCTTAAATACTCATTAGTTTTTTTCATTTTCGAAGCCAGCTTGGCGTCAGAGAAATTTTCATTCCCGATAAAATTGATCCTGTCAATCCTGACCTTCTGCTTTTTATCAATTCGTATAATAATCTCCACACTGTTTGATAACAGGGTATCTTCCCTCGGCGTTATTTTAACTTCGGTGTTCATATAACCCTTATCAACGAAGTATTTCTTGACGGCCAGTTCGGTATTTTTAATGGTTACATCCGTCAATACTTTCCCTTTGATCAACTTGATTTTGTCATTCAGATCATTTTGTGCTGTTTTTGAAACTCCCTCATAAATGATTGAAGAAAGCCTGGGTCTTTCGGAAAGATTGATATTCAGGTAAACTTTGTCATCTTCGATTTTTGTCACCGAAATGGAAACATCTCCAATAATTTGTGTTTTCCATAATTTCTTAATTGCCCCGCTGATGGCATCCCCTGGAATTTTTATCTTATCACCGACCTTAAGAGCAGAGATGGATATCAGGGCATTTTTATCAAGGTATTTAGCACCCGTAACGGTAATATCGGCGATCTCGTATTCCTTCGGATTGCGGTAATCCAGGGTGATCTGTCCGGAGGTACCTTCGGTATTATTTTCAACCTGTGCAACAGCCAATACAGGAGAAAGCATGATGAAAAATAAGATAAAATATTTCGACATTGATTTATATATTGGACTGTTCACTGATCTTCCCGAATCTTCTTTCCCGTTTCTGATACGAAAGGATAGCCTCATAAAGATGCTCTTTTCTGAAATCAGGCCAGAGTGTATCAGTTATATATAGTTCAGTGTAGGCTGCTTGCCAAAGAAGAAAATTACTAATCCTCATTTCCCCGCTGGTTCTAATCAATAATTCCGGATCGGGTACGCCCCTTGTACTCAGGTAGTGTGAAAATAAATCCGGGTTTATATCATTTTCGGAAATCCTATGATTTTTCACGTCCTTAATCAACTCCTTTATTCCTTGAATTATATCCCATCTTCCACTGTAGCTTAAAGCCAGAATTAAATTCAGACCGTTATTGGTCGTCGTGATTTCCTGGGCCTCAAACAATTCAGTCTGACATTTCCGGGGCAGGCTGTTAATATCGCCTATACTGGTTAACCTGATTTTATTTTTTTTAAGGGTCTCGGTTTCCGACCGGATGGTATTGACCAGTAATTTCATCAGGTTGTCAACTTCCTCCTTCGGTCTGGCCCAGTTTTCGGTAGAAAAGGCGTATAATGTAAGATAATGAACGCCAAGCTCGGCACAACCTTCACAGATGTCTCTGACTGCCTGAATAGCATGCTGATGACCGAATATCCTGACTGCCCCCTTTTTTTTAGCCCAACGGCCATTTCCGTCCATTATGACGGCTATGTGTTCAGGTATATTTTCGGGATCAATCTTATTCTTCAGGCTTTGCATCCTTATTTCTTGACAGGGTACAAAAATGAGCTATTTTTGGCATATTCTGAATTTTCCCCGCCCCAAAATCAATCATAATCATAAGGGCAGGGGATAAGGTAAAAGGTATAATACAAGGTAATGCCGACAAAATAATAAACATCATAGTTGTACTTATTGGTATAACGGAAATTATTGCTTACATCTGAAACCTTATCCAGATAATCGAAGAAGGTAATCCTGGTGCTTGCCTCTGCCCCAATGTCCAATTTAGGGTTAATATGATATTTGATGCCGAAACCAAGGGGTATGACCGGTTGAACCACGCTGTATTTTATATCATGCCCGAAATTACCTAACGGCACAAATATTCCCGCTCCTCCAAATAAAAAAGGACTCCAGTGGATCCGGGCACTTTTACTTTTATAATCAAGAAAATGATATTCAATTAAAACTGAACCTTCTACAAGACCATAATTAAATGAGACCGGAGTGGATAAAGAGTCGCCGATATTTTTACTTTTTCCGGAAAGCCAGCCTCCGGTTAAACCATAGCGTATCCCGATCGCATCCGAGATGTTTGATCTGAAGAATATTGTGGCAGCAGGACGTTCATTAACAAGGTCATATTTCCTGGTTAAGTCCCCGGTGGAATTAAAGCCGCCAATTCCTATTCCGATATCATTGAGTTGGGCGAAACAGGCTGGGGCGATCAACAGGGAGGAGAATAAAATGAAAATTACTCTGGCAGAACTATGGAATGGAGAATAGAAATATTTTGAGAAGAAATTATGACAATGATTACCTGAATTTTGCATTCCTGAATGTACCACCGATAGTATAAGTTAATCGAATGCTGGTAACGATGTAAATATCATTTTCCTTGTTTCCTCCCCGGTTGTTCGTAGGATATTCACTTCCGTAACCTGCAAGAACAGTATAGGTCTTACCGTCATATTTTGATACATAGGTATAATAAGAAGTATTGGGTAATATGGTGCCTTCAAAATCCCTGGGTTTGCCTGATACAGCATCGTTTACTTCCTGTGAACGGTCCGACATGGCCTTGGCAAGAGGACTCGACAGCGCACCCAAATCTACATATTTACCGCTTACGTCATCAATATAGTCAAAAAACAAAATCCGATAACCTACCTCCATGGAAATATCAAGGATATTATTGAGCTTATATTTAAGGCCGAGGCCGACAGGTACGGATAACTGAATCCTTTTATAGGGTTTAACGTTATAATCCCCGCTAAATTGTCCCTCGGTTCCTAAGGGTTGCAGATTTACCCATTTCCCAGCCTGGGCAATAGGTTCTCCCAACTGGTCAAAAGCAGGTGCCTTGCCCTGGGGGTTATGATGGAAGACGGCGAATCCTCCGAAAATATAGGGATTAAGCATCGGCCTGCTCAGATAAGTACCCCGGTTGGTAAATAAGTCAATTTTCCCACCGACCGATAATTCCAGAATCCTGTTTCTGAATGACAAATTTCTGATATAACGGAACTTTGCATTGGCATCGGTCGGATCTGCCGACTTATAGTCGTCGCCTTTTAAGGACCCATAGGTCAGGTCGGCAAAAAAGGTAATCCTGGGAGCATATTTGTATTCTGCCAATAATCCAAAACCTGGTTTTGTAAAAGAAACATCCGTGCTCGCCCAGCCTTTTCTAGGGGCAAGATCCCCGAAATAATTCAATGAATTCACCGAAACTCCGAGTGACAGGTACCTTTTATTTGCAAAACTCTTTATACTTCCCCGGTAACGTGAAATCCGAAGATTTCGCCCCTTCTTGGCTCTGATTTGTGCAAATGCCTGATTATCAGATATAAATATCAATAAAATCAAAGCAGACAGCCATGAAAACTTTCTTAAAAATCCAGGCATCTTAGTAATGGAATAGAATAAGTCTCAAATATAAACATTCCAAAGAAATTTATTAATAATCTTAGTTTCTTACATCCAGGCCCCAATTCAGTTTTTGTCGTAGAGTATCAAAATAATTATAATCCCTGAATTTTATCAGTTTGCTTTTAAATTTTTCTTTGATGACGGTAATTTGTTGTTTTTCATTGAAGTTACGGGAACGGGAATCCAATGAAACCAGGAATTGACCGCTTCGGCTTTCTATTTCAAATCTGATTTTACTTTCATCTGAGACCACGATAGGCCGGACACTCAGGTTATGCACACTTACCGGAGTAATGATAAAATTATTTGACCTGGGAACGACAACCGGTCCTCCGCAGCTTAAAGAATAACCGGTAGAACCTGTCGGTGTTGACACGACCAGCCCGTCAGCCCAATAGGAATTCAGGTAATGTTCATCAATATAAGTGTGGATGGTCATCATGGAAGAAGTGTCTGCTTTCATGATGGCACATTCGTTGAGTGCATAATCCAGATCTCCGAATGGGTTAGAAGGTGTAACAATTTTGATCAAAGACCTTTCATCGATGTCATAATCTTTATTATTTAGCTGGATTAAAATCTGTTCTATTCCCTTGTCGGTGGTGGCGGTAAGAAAACCGAGCCGTCCTGTATTGATACCAAGGATGGGATGCTGCATATTACCGGTAATCGTGACCGTTTCAAGCAGGGTACCGTCACCCCCCAGGCTGAAAAGAATGTCATAATGTGAAAGATCGTTTTTATTCCTGACGGCATTGAATTTTTTTACACCCTCCCAATAGCTGCCGACAATATCATAGAACGATTGGGTGAGCGCATATTCGAATTTAAGTTGGGTGTTTTCCAACAAAATATTTTTAAGCAGGACCAGAGTATCATTATTCAGGTATCGACCGTGGATGCAGATTTTCATCCTTTAGGAATTGAATGATAGTATAAAAAAAGAAAATCAGATATTAATATATTTCATCAGAAGGTCCAGTCTTTCGAGATTCGAAATTTTATCGGGAGCCTCCTGAAACCTGGCAACAATATTATATCCAAATCGTTCTAGTGTGGCAATGATCCTGGTTAAATCAGTAGTATTGATTTTCAGAGTCACCAAAATATTGCTCTCGTCCTGGGGGTCATTTTTCAGGTAGGTACTTAATACTTTGGAATCATTTTCTTCTACCAGTCTTACAATTTCGGCCAGCGTATAATCGATCTGGCGAACCGATATCACCAAAATTCCACCCGGGCTTTGTATCGCCGTTATTTGAGAAAATGCCCGGATAATATCATCCACGGTTATCACTCCCTGGTAATTTTCACTATCGTCAATGACTGCCGCCATGTCGATACTGTTTTCTCTCAATAATTTAATCGCTTCAAAGAAATGCCGGTCTTTGTGAAGGTAGCAGTTTTCACCTACAAGCTTAATATTTGAAATTTCATTTTCTATCACATTATTTTCAAATATTGCTTCTTCGGAGATAAATCCTTTAAAGTGGGATTGATCTATGACTGGAAGAAATTTAGTATGTAGTTCCTCCATCCAGAAAATGGCCTTTTCGGCATTGTCTTTCAACGTCAAAGCGGGAATCATTTCGTTGATCAATTCTTCAGCTACCATATTGCTTTATGCACGGAAAAGGAAATTAATTACTCATAAATGAAGCGAAATTTTAGAAAGAAAAACATATTTTTTATGATTATTTTATGAAAATTTCCTTTAAATCTGAAATTAATGTACCGGCAAAAGGGAAGAGGGAACTAAGATATCCGAATAAAGTAGGAGCGATATTGACAATATAAGGATAGATATAGCTTTTTTGGACCTGCATTTCAGGTAAGTTTATATGCGCCTGTGTCAATAACCAAAGGATAAAACTGATCATGAAGGCCCATAATAATAATCCCATAATAGCCCCCCCGAGTTTGTCAAAAGACCCGAAAATAGTGGCGTCAATAAAGCGTTTCAGCATTTTGCCTAAAACATTCACAACGATCAGTATAATGACAAAAAGGAAGGTGAACAACATAAGGGGAAGAAAACTACTGAAATCAGGTAATATTCTGATTACATAGCCCAGGGACCATTTTAAAAGTTTTAAGGCAGCGAAAAGTCCGATAAAAATCCCAATAATTCCTATGACTTCGAGAATAAATCCGCGCTTAAAGCCCGAATAGGTTCCAAGCAGAAGCAGAACCAAAAAAATTATATCGAGCATTTATATTATGAATTTAGCATTCTTTTTACTGTTTCCGCGATCGTCTTGCCGTCTGATTTACCTGCCAGTGATTTGGTCGCAATTCCCATTACTTTTCCCATATCGCCGGCCGAGCTGGCTCCCGTTTGTTCAATTATTTTTTTCAATTCCGCTTCAAGTTCCTGGGCGGTCAAGGGTTTGGGAAGATATTTACTGATGACGTTAAGTTCATCTTCCTCTATTTTAACAAGGTCCGCTCTGCCCTGGGTTTGAAAAATTTCGATGGACTCCTTTCTTTGTTTGGTGGCTTTCATCAGAAGTTGCATTTCTGAACTTGAATCCAGATGACCTCCCGCACCTTTTTCTGTTTCGGCCAATAGGATCATGGATTTAATTTCCCGGAGCGCACGTAATTCATCCTTATTTTTATTGAGCATAGCCTTTTTTATGTCGGCATCTATTTGTTCCTTTAAGCTCATTTGATTTTTTGATAATAATGAAATTCTACCCAAATTTAGTTATTATTTTACCGAATGACCAGATTGAGTATTAATATCAATAAGCTGGCGACGCTTAGAAATTCCAGGGGTGGTAATAATCCTGACATAATAAAATCCGCGATTGATATTCAGCATTTCGGGGCTGAAGGAATTACAGTGCATCCCCGGCCGGATGAAAGACATATACGTTACCAGGATGTTCTGGATCTTAAAAAAATAATGGAGACGGAATTCAATATTGAAGGTTACCCCGATGAACGTTATTTTAGGCTGGTGGAACTTACCAGGCCCGACCAGGCTACTCTTGTGCCTGACGGTCCCAATCAGATAACCTCGAATTCCGGCTGGGATACAATTGAAAATAAGGACTTCCTGGAACCCATTGTTCAGCAGCTAAAGAAGCTTGGGGTAAGAGTATCCCTTTTCGTGGACCCCCGGGAAGAGATGGTACAGGGAGCCGCCACCATCGGCGCCGATCGAATTGAATTATATACCGAACCTTATGCCTCGGGGTATAGCAGGAATAAAGCGGATGCTATTCTTCCTTATATCCAATGTTCCGAACTTGCCGCTAAACTTGGACTGGGCATTAATGCAGGCCATGATCTGAATCTTGACAATTTGAAATATTTTAATGAAAATTTACCGCAGCTGGATGAAGTATCGATCGGGCATGCCCTCATATGCGATTCACTTTATTTTGGACTGGAAAACACGATACAACTATACCTGCGTCAACTCAGATAATTTATAATTTATGATTCTTTCAATGACAGGTTTTGGCAAGGCAGAGCAAATTACTTCGGATTTCTCTCTTGTAATTGAAGTCAGGTCCCTTAATTCAAAATTTTTTGATTGCCTGATTAAGATTCCCAAAGAATTCTCTTCTGTCGAAATAGAATTAAGAAAGATTATTGAGCAGCGGCTGGAAAGGGGAAAAGTGGCAGTCACTATCGATATGATCTTCAAAACAGTCAACCCGGATGTGCAATTAGTGAATGAGCCCTTATTTTTAAGTTATTATAAGGTGTTAAAGGACCTTGCCGACCAGCTGAGCGACAATAAGGCCGATATATTCAAAACCGCTTTATACCTGCCCGATGTTATCAACCCGTCCATTAAAAATATGGGCGAAAACACGATGACCCTGATTGAAGAAACTTTAATCGAAGCGCTTGACAAATGCCTTGATTACCGGATTGAAGAAGGGAAAAAACTGGCCGCCGGCCTTAATGAAAATATATTCAATATCAACGAGAACCTTCAACAAATAGAAATATTGGATCCTGAACGAATCGATCAAGTTCGGGAAAAAATTGGTAAAAACATTGCTGACCTGATTCCAAAGGAATCCTTTGATGAAAACCGTTTTGAACAGGAATTAATATATTATATTGAA